>WFLZ01000285.1 GCA_009177225.1 Clostridia bacterium | reverse complement strand
TTTAGCAGAACGAATTTGATACTGGTCGATTGCCAGCTTGGATTTGCAGTTACGGAAATACACTTCAATGTTCCAGCGGGTTACATAAAGATTCAGTATTTATTCATCGGAAAGAGCGGTATTGGTACTGATAAAAGATCTCAAAGCCGTCTCTTTCCCAAATGCATTTTTCGGATATGTAAGCAAAACAACAGCGTTTTCAATGCCGTTCAGATTGCCTTCGTATCGGTAAACATAGTACTGCCGCTGTTTCACGGTCACAAGGTGAAACAACTCCCTGCACTCTGCTTCGACCAGTTTTCCGGCAAGGTCACAAACGTTCATTTTTACGCCGTATGGATAAAGAATGCGATTCGTTTTCATCGCACCAACAGTATAAAATCCCTTGCGGATAAACGTATCTGCGAGTTTTTAACAAACATACCAACTGTCACAAAGAAAGTATGAAGGTATCGGTGTAGCAGGAAGTTCCTCCGCAATTTGTTTTACAATGTCGATCTTTGAAACCGATTTATCGTACAAGATCGTGTCATAAGGAAGCGTGATTCCATTACAGGACAGCAGCACAGCTACAGTCTGATGTCCGTAATCCTGTTTTCTTTTCAAATGAGAAAAGTGGAAACCGGCAGATTCAATTGGGTGTTTAGCCTTCGATGAAGGGTGCGTTTTAAAGCAGATTGTGTCATCAGTAATGACGAAAATGGGATAGCCGGATGCCTTTGATTCATCATAAATGATGTTTATAATGTGGTGTTTCATTGATGATACAAGTGTATCATCAATGATGGATTCATTTCTCAGAAAGTGCGAAATACTAGTTCTGTGTCTGTCGCTGCATCTCTCCATATCGACTGTTTTCCCATGGTATCCTGTCTGGAAAATTGCCATCATAATACTTACCACATAAGACGCAGAAACATTTTATACACTTTCCAGCAGATTATTTTCTGAAAGTCTCTTGCAAATTTCCTCAGAATGGTGTATACTTGTATTCATAGGACAGCACTTCTTTGAGTCAATGTATGTTCACACTTACATTATAACTCATTTTGTAGCTGCTGTCCTTATTTTTTGTGCATTATTTGTGGATGCTCATTTATAGTTGAAAATTCGTTAACCCTCCGCTCAACAACAGACTCAATATGCCTCATCCAAGCTGGAGCTTCAAGTCTATCACGTTCAGTTTCACACTGGAGTATAAGATCTCTCAGATGTTCGGGACGAGCCTGTTTACCCTTGAACATGGAAACAAAATGTCTGCGGAACTGCTCCAAAGAAAGAGCAACAATATCAAGGTGCTGTTTCACATCGCCCTTTGCGTACCAAATACCGTGATGAAATGTTTCAGCTGTATTGGTATCAATTCTGATAGCAAGGAAAAAAACATATACAGGCTTATCATACTTCAATACGGCATCGGATACATGACGTCGGACGGGTTCGCCCTCCATCGCTTCCTGCCTTGAAGATGTAGACATTGTAACCTCGGTCAATATGGTGAAGTCCTCAAATTCACAGTATAGATCGCCTTTTCCTCCTCCTGCTGCGGTTACGGGCAAAAAGTCGGAGTCAAGTCTGAAACCACGAACCTCATAAGGTTTGTTTACCATATGATCTATTGCAAGTGCAGCCCTCTAAAGCGTCCACTCGAAATATGCAGGAGTTTCGTCTTTTGGTATTTCGATAGCATTATCCTCATCATATACCTTTTTATCGCCGCCCTGAATTAACAGCGACATATAATCGGCAATTTCCTGCCACTGGTTGCACTGATCGTTAGCGTACTGTATCTCGTCTGTTTTGGCAAGGGTATCTTCCAAACGCTGTCTTGCAATATTGATCTCGGCAGAAGTGTCAAGCGGCAGATCGGAAATATCATACACGATATGACGGTCTTTCATCTGATTTTTAAGATCTTCAAGCAGTGTTTTGGCTATATCAAGATTATCTGTTGGCAAAGGAGTGCCAGTACATAGCTTTTTATAGGCTTCGATAAGCGGTTCCGATGTTGCTGTTGTTTTTGCAAGTTTCTCAGCAAGCAAATACTTTGCAGGTACGATCATAATACCTCTGCCCTTACGCTGAAACATACCCGATATACGGAGATAGCGCATATTCATATCACAGTAATCAGTGAAGTTTTCGGGCTTTTTATCATAATACTTGCCACGTTCTTTGATCTCATTTTTATCGAAAGTACGCTTTGCGGGAGATTTCGCCCTGCGCTTTCTAAGATCAAGAATATGATTAACGACCTCTGAGAGATTATAGCTCGGATTGGTTGTGTGTCCCCAAAGGGCAAATTCAATACGGCTCATTTCTGTAGAGCCTGTACGATTTTCTAACTCCAACATGATAGCGAGCATCCAATGGAGTGGTGAGNAGNGTTCTTNACCATCGGGCANCGGAAATTGTTCCANACTCATAGCTCTCANNAAACATTCNTGAACAGCAGGGAAAGTATCCGCTTTAAGGAATGTCCTGCCGAACGGAGTTATATCGTCCGTAGCACCGAGATCTTCTTGGTTGCCATCTTTCTTGCTGACTTACGGAAATATATAACCATTCTTGGCAAACATTAATCGCCATTTACGAGCGTGACTGCCTGATTCGTCTNTACCGCTTTCATTCTAGATAATGCCTTCTTTATTCAGCAGATNCATAAANCCTATCTCGTTTTCTCTGCCGTGCAGCTTACCGACAAATGCAGACTTAGCGTAAACTGTAAGACCTTCCTGTATTCTATTAGGATTTCTCAAACCTGTGTTGCCAACAAGCCAAATCTTAATGTTTTCTTCCATAATATATTCTCCTATCAATACCCGACAAAGAGGTATTCCTTGACAGAATTTCTATGTGTTTTTGCGTCAGCCTGGTTGCCAAACGCATATTTATAGTCTATGGGAACTACTTCAACGTGTTCTTTGTATTTCTTCATCAAAGCTACCATATCCCCTTGTGTAGGCAAATTGTTTGAAGAATATGATACGATCAGAATACTGTCAGAAAATTTGTTGAACAGCTTATCAAAAGCATTNTATGCTCCGTCTTNNGNGGAANAAGGNGTAGGATANGATTTGAATTTCTTTGTTTTTGTATGCTCTTGTATCTCTATACCTTTCCAGTCACGGGCAAGACCTTCGATAAAGTGGTATCTGCGTACATATTCATTATCCGATAACGGTGAATAGTATGGGAGATCTATATAAACGAGATCAGGCTTAACACCTGTCAAAGCCATAGCATCACCGTTTACAGACTTATTCTCCTTATGATTATCAAAGACAGCATTATTAACTGCTTCAACAGCTTCAAGGAACTGCTGTGACAGTGTTTTCTGTAAATCCTTTCGACCGTCATCGTATCTATGTCCTGTGTATGTAAAGATGCCACGAGGTCTTTTCTTCGTGCAGGCACGGATAAGAGCTGTCATAGCGATAGCTCTTTTGTATTGATCGTCCATAGCTGATATTTTTGCTCGAAGTATATCAATCAACTCGTTTTCATCATCGGTATAATACAAATCCTTAAATGTATCAGACACGAAGTGATCTATATTGCCTTGCTGTATCAACAGTTTTTCAGCTTCTTCCATAGGAAGTGTCACAGTATTATTCTCGACCATAGCTTTTGTAAATGTCGCAGACATTGCCATATAATCATTGCTGATGACTGTTTTACCGTGAGCTTTGAACATATAGCCGACTATGCCGGAACCCGAAAACAGATCGACAGCGGTATCAAACTCAAAGCGTGAAGCAACATTCCATATTTCACTGAGCAGTTTCCTCTTTGAACCCATAAATCTTGTCGGAGGATATAATGACACCTGAGTGGAAAGTGGTTCGCTTTTAGCAGATTTTTTCTTTTCAGGCGGTATTGTAACAATAACATCTTCGCCTTTTCGGGTATCGCCGTGACAGGATATGTGTCGCTTTGTCTGAATAACCTCTATCTTACACTGCTCATACAGCTGATGAACGAGTGGATGATTAGAATTCGTAAGAATTATATAGCAGCCACACTCATGAAGCGTACATATCATCTTTGCAAGCTCAACATGATGTGCAACCTGGAGATGCATATTAATCAGCTCAAAGTTGCTGTCAGCTATAATAGCATTCTCAGGCTTCAATGAAAAGAATAATGCTCCGCCGCCGAAAAAAGGTTCAATATATTTGCCGTATGTTTTCGGAACTCTCGGCATAAGCTCACCGAGCATCTGCGTTTTACCACCCGCCCACTTCAAGATAGGCTTTGCCACGGGAGCTTTTACTGTTTTAACGCACATCACTCTGCATCCTTTCGGTCAGCCGTTTCAGGCACCATTTCCATAATGTCTCCAATATCGCATTTTAGAGCAGTGCATATCTTTACAAGCACATCTGTTGTAACATTTTCATTCTTACCGAGCTTTGCCATAGAAGCATGACTGATTCCTGCTGCAACACATAGGTCTTTTTTCTTCATGTCCTTGTCTATCAGCATCTTCCACAACTTTTTATAACTTATTGCCATTCAGGTAACACTCCATTTTTGAACTTTCTGTCTACACTTGCAGAACTGAAATCAGCAATCGCTGAATTACCACTATTATAGCATAGTTTTTCAAGTGCTTTTTAGCATATCAACTAATAATACAACAGGATTTTTAGAAATTTAACTGCATCCAATTGACTAAATAGATAAAATATGATATAATTAACCATGTAATGAACAGCAGAGGAATGAACTTGCTTGCTACTGATATAATCAAATCTGATGTTATAGGTAAGCTCAATGAAGATAACAGAGATGATTATACCAAGAAATGGGAGGAGATAGAAACCCGGCTTGGCAGAGAGGATTTTAATGATCTCTTTGGACATATCCGAATGATCAAAATGAAAAGCAAAGCAAAAAAGTCATTGCAGGAAGAATTTTACAAATATGTTCTTACTAATATTAACAATGATACTGCCATAGATTTTATTGATAAGGTGCTTGAACCATATTCAGATGCTTATAATATTATAAGAAAAGCTGTCTATACTTCAACCGAGAATGCAGAAAAAGTCAACAATATACTAAAATGGCTTAATAGAATCGATAATTCAGACTGGTTACCGCCTGCTATGGTATTTTACTGCAAGCATAAGGCAGAACCTGATGTTTTGCTGACCTTCTTTGAGAAGCTTGAAAGATTAGCAAATTATATGAGAATGACTTCATTTGACATTAATCATCGTATTGAAAGATATTCAAGACTGATCTCCGATCTTCAAGATGAAAATGATGATAGTATCTATGGAGAAAGCATCGAGCTTTCTGCATCTGAACAAAACGCATTTATTTCTGAGTTGAATTCTGACATTTACAAGATGACAGGAGCAAAGCGAAACTATCTTATTCTTCGACTGGATGCTTTCATGTCAGATGGTGCTGCAAGTTACAAGTCTAATGTATTATCCATAGAACACGTTCTTCCTCAAACCGTATCAACGGGAAGTGAATGGGACAGTGCATGGACTGACCTGGAGGAAAGGTCATATTGGCTCAACAAGATCGGAAATCTTATTCCTCTTACCAAGAGACATAATTCAAAAGCACAAAACTATGATTTTAAAACCAAAAAAGAGAAGTACTTCAAGAATACAGATGCAGGGGTAACTTCATACGCTCTTGCTACTGATGTTCTGAATTATGATGAATGGACACCCGAAATCGTGAAAGCAAGGCAAAAGAAGCTGATTGATGCATATAAAAAAGGATGGGACTTAGAAGAAACGACCTTTGAAGCAGTTGTTGATAATGCTGCTATTCAAGTGATCAAGACCATCTCAGAAAATGATATTAGAGCAAGAATACTACGTATTCCAGCAAAGATAAAGGAAAGAATACTTGAATCTATGACATCATATACTGTTACCTTTAATGGAGAAGTAGCTAAGGAATTAACTATCACAAAGGAACGTGATTACTTTGCAAAGGTAACAGAACTCTACAAAAAATATGGGCTTATTGATGCGGATGGCACTTTTACTCCGAAGCAGATCACATGGAGTATAGAGGAAAGCGGTACCCTTTCTGCGACAATAGAATAACCTTGCAACGTAACAAAACGCACAGAATAACTAACAAAACAGTCTTAAAACAACGTATTTACGTGATTGCACTTTATCAAAGAGATAATTTTATCCCTATCGGGACTATACAAAAAATACCCATGCAGAGCTATTCTGCGTGGGTTTTCTTATTTCTGAAAACTGTTGGAAAACGATGAAAAGATGTGTATAAACGTTTTCGGCAATAGTTTTTCCAGTATGAACTAAAAGAGCAGGAATAATAACCTGCTCTTTTCTGTTATAATTATTTTATCTGTTCAAGACAAATATCATAGATTTCGTCGTAAGTAATTTTATCGTCTTTTGAAACATATTCCTCATCTGTGGAATAGAGCTGATTTGCGGGGTAAGTGCCTGCGAATTTCGGACTATCGGGATTAACGGCTGCCGCATAAACAACATAACCACCTTTTATTATTATAAAGTAGTCATAATTTGTGTAGTCAGAAAAATACGGTTCAAGTGTTTCTTCAAACTGACTTACAAAATCATCACTCACATTATAATTTTTGCTGTCATCAGAAGATATAATACATTTTTCGGGTAATTCAACGCCCATTTCGTCGAGTTCAGTACAAGCAACATTTGCGGCTTTCATAATTGTTGCAGCGGTTAAATTAATGCTTGCCTGTTTTGATTTCTTTACATATCCGAGCATACTAAGGTCAGATTTCCAGCCCTCGCCGTCAATGTAGTACATTATCATCTCAACTTCTTCTGTATCGGTGTCGCCGTCCTCTGTATATTCAAGTATAAAGTTTACTATATAACCGATATCAATATCAAAGTACGGAGCAGGAAATTCGTCCGTCTCATCAAAATATTCTTCTGCCTCTTCAATATCAAAATTATCAGAGCCTTTTTCTTCAATGTACTGCCTCATAAGCTCAAATGTTCCGTACATTTCAGACATCATGTCGATATATTCATCGGTAATGGGTTCTGCGGAAACAATCTGGACAAGGCTGGCTGTTACGTTTTCACTTTCCCCGTACATATCTGACATTAAAGTTTCCAAAGGTTCGCCTTCAGCTTCTGCCAATAATTTTATTACATCAATGTACTTATCAGGGAAGGTAAGTTTAAGTGCTGTTTCAACATCATTTTTGCAAATACTTTCAAGGAGCATATTTATTGCGTCCTCAAACGAAACATCGCCGTCCGGTTCTACTCCCTCGTGGGAAACGTTGTCGCTGCTTGTTTCTTCTTCAGATTCTTCAGCTGACACTTCTTCGGATTCGGAAGATACTTCTTCGTCGGATTTTTCTTCTGCTTCTGCTTCTGAAACAGAACTAACAGAAGATTCTTCCGTTACTTCGTCCGCACTGTCGTGACCACACGACGCAAACGAACATAATACAGCCGTAAAGGCAAGCATTGCAATAATTTTTTTCATAATAGTAACCTCTTTTCTATTTTATTCTATCAAGACGCATCTGATAGTTTTCATCATATGACATCATATAGTCGTCTTCATTGTACATATAATCGGGAGGAAAAGCCCAAACATATTTTAATTTTCCGTCGGTTCCTACCACACATGAAATCTCATTGTTTTCTATCAGAACAAAATAATTCGGAGTATCATCTGATTGATAATATTCATTCAGACGGTTTACAAACATATCCGCAAACTCGTCATTGACGTTGTAGTTTTTACTGCTGTCCGACGAAATAATACAGTTTTCAGGCAATTCAGAACCCTTTTCATCAAGTTCAGTCAATACAGTTTCCGATTCTTTGTATATGTTATAAACATCGTTCGCTACAGCCTCATTTCCTAATGCATATATGTACGGCATTAAAAAATAGTCTATTTTCNAGCCCTCACCGTCGNTATAATAAACCGTAAATTCATAGTCTATAAATTCGTCATAGTCTGAATCANCAAACTCTGAAGGGTCAATAGGTTNACGATGCAAAGTACAATTAACACTGAAAGCATCNTCTACATGAAAATATGCCTCCTGCGGTGTACTCTGTGCTTCTTCTATAACCTTGTTCAGTTCGTCGGTATTTTCAGTGCCGTTCTGTTCGATATACTCGCTTATGGGCTGAAACATTCCATAATTGCCGTCAAACAACGATATATATTCCTGCGAAAGACGTTCTGACGAGTCAACACTAATCAAAGTAAAGTTTGTAAAGGTTATTGTTTCTGACAGGTCTAAACACGGCGGAGAACTTATTCCCATTTCGTACAGTAACTTTACAGTATCACAATATTCGTCGGGATATGATAGTTTTATCATACCATCAATGTCTTTGTTTTGGGTGTATTCCAGAAAGCTATCAATTACTTTCTGATATTCGGAATTTTCATTTGTTGTTTCGTCTGTGTCTTCCGTTTCGGAAACTTCCTCTCCGTCGGTATCTTCACTGGCAATTTCCTCTGTTTCGGAATCATCAGTTTCTTCAGTTGTTTCCTCTGCGGAATCTTCTGTTTCCTCATCAACAGAAATTACAGAAGATTCTTCCGTTACCTCGTCAGCACTGTCGTGACCACACGACACAAACGAACATAATACTGCCGTAAAAGTAAGCACGGCAATAATTTTTTTCATAACAGTAACCTCTTTTCATTCATTGTGTTTCAATTTCATCAAGACACATCTGATAGAGTTCGTCATAAGTTGTTTTGTCATACAAGTAAACCATTTCACCGTCTGCTGAGTAAACGCTGTTCGGTGGGCATATACCGATAAAGTCCGGACTTTCAGTATCATATCCGGCAGTATAAACACAAACACCATCTTTAATCACCGCAAAATATTCAATGTTTTGTCCGTCCGGATAGTACTCATAGAGGGTATCTTCAACCATACTTATATAATCGTCACTCATGTTGTAGTTTCTGGAACTGTCCGAGGAAATAATACCTGTTTCAGGTAGTGTTATATTTTTTCTTATTTCAATGTCAGCAAGAGCAGTATTTATCGCTGTATATGTAGAGTAAATTGCTGTGTCTGCACTTTCTTGTTCTGCATTGTATATATAAAACGTTGCAGTAAAATCAAGTTTCCAGCCCTCGCCGTCTATATAGTAAAGAATGTATTCACGGTCGTCAGTGACTTCTGCACCGCTGTTGTCTACGCCTGATATAGTGCAATTGACTATGAAAGCGTTATTAACTTCAAAATACGCTTTTTGTGGCGTATTTTCTGCCTCCTGCATTATTTGGTAAAATTTTTCAGTATCTATATTTTCAATGCCTGTATTTTCAACATAAATTCTCAACGGTTCAAACATTCCAAGCATTTGACTGAATTGTGACGTGTACCCTACCGGAATCGGTTCTTGAGAATTTATGCTGACAAGTGACAAATTCTTGACCAAGCCAAGATTTGACATAATATCGTCGTTTGAAACTTTATCAGTCATTGTCTTTACAACATCAATATACTTATCCGGATATGTAAATTTCAACATACCGTCAAAATCCGCATTATTTATACATTCAAGATACTTTTCAACAATTTCCTGTAGAGTATCTGTGGAATCCCGTTGAATGTCTGTTGAAACTTCCGTTTCGTATTCTGTTTCAGAAATTTCTTCTTCGGTGATTTCTTCCGTTGTTTCCTCTGCGGAATCTTCCGTTTCATCAGCAACAGAAGTTACAGAAGATTCTTCCGGAACTTCTTCGGCACTGTCGTGACCGCACGACGCAAACAAGCACAGCATTACAGTAAGTGTAATTATCAAAGCCGTTCTTTTCATAATAAACCATTCCTTTTCTTAATCATGAATATATTATAACAGTTCTGGCATATAATTACAATTACATTTCCATTACAAATAATTACATTTAACGTAAACAAAAAACATACAAATCCCAATGATATTATTGACAATATTCATATAATATGGTAAAATAACATTACAATATAANATTTGTAAATTTTATATACGGANGATTAAGAAATGANAAAAANTTGTTTTAAAAAACTNCTTGCAGGTACTGTCAGTGCAGTTATGATGTTTACAACTGCTTCTGCTGTATATGCTGAAGATTCTGCAAAAAGTAAACAGTCAGATGCAGATATCATCTATTCGTCAGATTTCGAGGACGGCGACATTTCGGCTTTCACAAACAGAGGTGAAAATGACACTACTGTTATTTCAGCAAGTGAAGAAAATGCAGTAAGCGGTAAAAAGTCACTTTGTGCAAGCGGACGTTCTTCATCATGGAACGGTCCTGCATTCCGTCTTGACGACAAATGTCAGGCAGGCACAGCTTATCTTGTAAGTGCCAAGGCTATGGGACAGTATTACACAAGCCTGACTGTAAGTTTTCAGTATACAGATGCAAGCGGTGAACCTCATTACGAGAACCTCGCCAATCTCGACGGCAACGGCTGGCAGGAAGTAAAAGACCTTAAAGTAAGTTTCTCTGACGATGTAAGCGACGTTTATGTTTACTTTGAGGGCGGTACGGATAATATCTATATCGACGACTTTACTGTAAAAACTGCTCCAGTTCATTCAATTGAGCAGGATATTGCTTCACTTAAGGACGTTTACAGCGGTTACTTCAAAATCGGTACTGCTACAACTGTCAAGGAACTTGCCCCGAAGTCAACAAAAGAACTCATTCTTAAACATTTCAACAGTATAACGGCAGGAAACGAACTAAAGCCCGACGCTATTCTTGACCAGAAAGCTTGTCAGGCTATGGCAGCAGACGGCAATGACGAAGACCCACAGGTTAATCTTGACAGTGCAAAGTCAATCCTCAATTTCGCAAGAGAAAACAATATACCTGTAAGAGGTCATGTTCTTGTGTGGCATCAGCAAACTCCTGAATGGTTCTTTAAGGAAAATTATGACCCCAATGGTGACTGGGTTTCAAAGGAAAAAATGCTTGTCCGTATGGAAAACTATATAAAGAATGTTTTTGATGCTGTAAAAGCCGAATATTCAGATGTTAACTTCTATGCGTGGGACGTTGTAAATGAATGTTTCCTTGATGACGGTTCACCTCGTAAACCCGGTTTTCCTGACCAGAGCAACGGATATGAAGCTTCCCCTTGGGTTCAGATTTTCGGTGACAACTCATTTATAAAACCTGCTTTTGAATTTGCCAAAAAGTACGCTCCCGAAGGAACTAAGCTCTATTACAACGACTATAACGAATATATGGACAAGAAAGACGCTATAGTCAAGCTTACCGAAGAAATAAATTCCGACGGTCACTATATCGACGGTATCGGTATGCAGTCACATCTTGACGTTAGTTTCCCGTCAGTAAGTATGTACAAAAAGGCTCTTGACCAGTTCTGTGCAACAGGTCTTGACGTTCAGGTAACAGAGCTTGACGCTACCGTAAGCGGTAACGATGAGGAAAGTTTCAAAAAGCAGGCTCAGTATTACAGCGACATTATGGACGCTATCGTTGAACACAAAGACGATATCTCGGCTGTCGTATTCTGGGGTACTACCGACGACCAGAGCTGGAGAGCTTCAAAATATCCTCTCCTTTTCAACGAGGACTACACTGCAAAGGAATCATTCTATTCAATTATTGACGGAATTGAGCCTGCCGTACAAACTACAACTACTACACAAACTACAACTACCCCAGAGACAATTACTACACAAACCACAACAGCTTTAATTCCGCATTATATTACATTTTCATTTGAAGATACTATAACAGATATAACCGACAACACAATTACGTTTAAGGAAAACGGAGAATTCAAAACATATTACCCTGAATTTATTGAAAAATTTAAGTCTGCTGGTGTAGGAAGTAATGTTTCGATTAAGGTACAGTGTCACGATGGTACTCATCATATAATGGTTCTGGAGAAAATTGAAGTAATCGGTGAAAGCAATATTTCATACGGTGACGCTAATGAGGACGGCAAGGTAAATATTTCAGACGCAGTTCTTATCATGCAGTCAATAGCAAATCCGGAAGAATTTACGATTTCACCACAGGGCAAAATCAACGGAGACGTTTATAATAACGGTGACGGAATTACAAACAATGACGCTCTTGCAATTCAGTATGTTGAAATAAAAACCATAAAAGCAACTGATTTACCGTTAACACCGGAACAGCTTGACAAACTTGCAAATTAATAATTAAAATAAGGCGTACTGTTAAAGTACGCCTCAGCCTGTCCAAAAACCCCGATTTCATTGGCGAAATCGGGGTTAAAATTTTAAGTAAAATCAAAAATGAACAGCAATTCTTGAAAAAATCGGAAAAATAAAATAAAAACGGAGGTCGCCATCCATATTCCACCTCCGAATTGCGAACTTTTTCAAGTTCATGGCAGCAAATTTAAGCCTGACCCAATTTGTGACCTGAGTCAAGCCTCGTAAGAGTGTGTAACGCATAGCGTATTTTTCTTTGGCATCGCAAACACCCGCTCTATCGTTTCTTTTCGCTTCTCGTAAAACTTTTTGTACTTCGGAGTATGGCGAATATCTTCTGCAAATTCGATATATTCATTCCAGATATGCTTGGTGACTGTCTTCTGATGATTCCTGCTGTTGGTACATTTTTTTCTGTTTGGACAGTTCTCACATACATACCCCTTGCTTTTGAATTCTCTGTAGCCGTCTCTGTTTGTTGTTGAATAGCTTAAAACCCGATTCTCCGGACAAATTACGCAGTTATAATATTCATCATACACATATTCATATGGTCTGAAAAAGTCTTTTGCTCCCATTGGTCTTTTATACGGTAATACGGGAATTCTGCCGTCATCTGTTACTTTTTTGCATATCCATGGCGTTTTGTATCCTGCGTCCATTACTACTGCTGCTATCTGTGGAAAATTTGCTGTCAATCTATCATAAAGTCCATCAAATGCCACGCTGTCGTGGACGTTTCCCGGATTTACCGTCACGTCCATAATGTAACCATGCTTATCACAGGCGGTCTGTGCCGCATATGCCATACATTTTTTATGTTCGCCTTTGTGGAAAACTCCACATTCAGGATCTGTAGTTGATTCCGATATTTCTTTATCCTCAGGCGGTTTCGGTCCGTCAAAAGGCTTTTTTCCGTTCTTTTCCCGATCTTCTTTTATTTCTTTCATCAGCTGCTCTTCGTATACTTTCGCAGCTTGGGGTACGGCTTTTTTTACCGCTTTCTTTATGTTGGCGTTTGCCTTGATATGCGTTCCGTCAACGAAAACTGCTTCAGGCGATAGATATCCTGCATTGTTTATCTCGTCAAGAATCCAAAAAAATATTGCTTCAACCACTTCAGGCGTATATCTGTTCCTGAAATTATAGCTGAGTGTGGAAAAGTGTGGCGTCTGTTCGTTCAGTAAATATCCTAAAAACCAGCGGTATGCCACATTCAGCTTTACTTCCTCCGCTGTTTTTCTGAGTGAGGGTATTCCGAACAGGTGCTGTACCAGAACCATTTTGAACAGCACTACCGGATCTATGCTCGGTCTTCCGTTGTCGGGACTGTACAAATCTCCCACCAGTTCATATATATGCGTAAAATCTATCGCCGAATCTATTTTCCTCAGTATATGATCTTTCGGCACTAATTCCTCTATACAGATCATTTCATACTCTCCTCGTTCTTCTGCTTTTGTTGCCAGCATTTTTATCACCTTCCCTTTCTTTCTATTATATCACATATATGCAAAAAAGCCAAGCTCTTGCTTGACTTTTTCGACAGGCTGAGGCGTACTGTTAAAGTACGCCTTACTTCATCGTAAAATAAAAAAGACTGAAAAATCAATTTCAGTCTTTTTGTTATTCAGGTTATTGAAATCAATAAGCCTTGCCCCAGTAAACCATATGTTTTGCAGGTTTTCCACAGCAAACGCACTTATCAGAAAGATTTTCCTGTTCAAACGGAATACATCTTGAACCTACGCCGGTCTTTTCCTTGACTTCATCTTCACAAGCTTCCTCACCGCACCACATAGCTTTAACAAAACCGTCGCCGTTTTCTTCAAGAGCCTTTGTTATTTCGTCAATACTTGTGCAGGAATAAGTTCTGTTTTTCTGATTTTCAAGAGCCTTGTTAAACATTCCGTCATGAGCCTCTTTAAGTTTCTGCTGTACGGCTGTTTCGAGTTCTTCAAGCAGAACTGTTACCTTTTCACCGTTCCAGCGTGACGCAATAACACACTGTCCGTTTTCGATGTCCTTAGGACCTATTTCTACACGAACCGGTACGCCTTTCATCTCGTATTCCGCAAACTTCCAGCCAGGAGAGTTCTCGCTTTCATCAAGCTTGACACGGATATCCATATCAGCAAGACGCTTTTTAAGTTCATTTGCCTTGTCAAGTACACCCTCTTTATGCTGTGCAATCGGAATAATTACAGCTTGTACAGGTGCAACAGCCGGAGGAAGTACAAGACCGTTATTGTCGCCGTGTGTCATGATAACCGCACCAATAAGACGTGTTGTAACGCCCCAGCTTGTTTGGTGTGGATTAACTCTCTGATTGGACTTGTCAGTGTATTCAATACCAAAAGCTTTGGCAAAACCGTCACCGAAATAATGGGAAGTTCCTGCCTGTAAAGCTTTTCCGTCGTGCATGAGTGCTTCTATTGCGTAAGTGGAAACTGCTCCGGCGAACTTGTCACTTTCGGTCTTTTTACCCTTTACGACAGGCATAGCAAGGGATTCTTCACAGAACTGTGCATATGTGTTAAGCATACGTTCTGTTTCTTCAACAGCTTCGTCAGCAGTCGCATGGATTGTGTGACCCTCCTGCCATAAAAATTCTCTTGAACGCAGGAACGGGCGAGTAGTCTTTTCCCAGCGTACAACACTTACCCACTGATTATAGAGTTTCGGCAAGTCACGGTATGAATGTATAATATTTGCGTAATGTTCGCAGAAAAGCGTTTCAGAAGTAGGACGCACGCAAAGTCTGTCCTCAAGCTTTTCACTTCCGCCGTGAGTTACCCATGCAACTTCGGGAGCGAATCCCTCTACATGGTCTTTTTCTTTCTGTAAAAGACTTTCCGGTATAAACATCGGCATACATACGTTTTCATGACCTGTAGCCTTGAACATTCCGTCAAGAATTTTCTGAATATTTTCCCATATGGCGTATCCGTAAGGACGGATTACCATACAGCCCTTAACGCTTGTATATTCAACAAGCTCGGCTTTTTTGCAGATATCTGTATACCACTGAGCAAAATCCTCGTCCATTGAGGTGATTTCAGTGACCATTTTTTTATCCTTTGCCATATAAAAACCTCTTTTCTGATATTTTATACAACATTATATCACTTTTTTATNATAATGTCAAACAGAAAAAANCAGCNGGANATATTAGTTCAATNCTCNTAAAGAAGTTTAAGCCCCGAAACAATTNTTAATAATTGTTTCGGGGCTTGTTGTTAATATTCGATTACTCGCATAAATCAGAAGTTTTCTAAGTATATTAATCTACATACTTCCTGTAAACCCTTGAAGGCTCATCCTCCATATCATTCATTATCTGATAAAATTCATATCCGTATTTTTCATATAACCCAATATGATTTGTTGATATAAAGATGTCATGTATGTTCTCGGCTTTAGCAAGTTTCTCAATTTCCAAGAATAATTTTCCCACATAGCGATGTCCCCTGTATTCCGGAAATGTATAAACAAAGCCTATCCATGGAGTCAACATCGTTGCCTGTATATCATCTTTTTCTGCATATGTACAAAATGAAATGAGTTCATCTTCATTCACAAGCATAAGCACAGTTGATTTTTCTCCGACAGTATTTTTAAATTTATTTTCGCTTAACAATTCATACAGAAATTGTCCGGCTCTCCAATCGCTTTTCTTTATTTGTCTCAACCAATACTTTGGTCTGTTGCATTTGTANTAATCTATTNCTTGCATTTGTATTTTCTCCTCACTTAAATTAGTAATAATTATATATTAAAGTCATTACATTGTCAATAGAAACGCCATAGCACTTTTNGCTGAAAATCATAAGTGCTATGGCGAGAACTTCTTTATGAGCGCACGTCTTTATATGTCCGGAATTTTTATTATTATAAAATATAAATTTCACCGTCGATTGTATAGATATAAAGAATCATGTCAGAACCGGTTCTTGCCGTAAGCGAATAACTTCCACCATCGTTTTCAAGAGAGTAGAGAACGTCTATTCCGACCATTTTTCTTGATGTGATTTGTGCGTCCGGAGACTGTTCGAGGATTTTACTGTCAAGTATTGAAAAACCTGTATCGCTGTCACTGTCATTTTCGTCCATAAGGGAGTTTATAAGAATATAATTGAAGTCAAATTCTCCGCCCGTGTAACTGCTTACAATATCACTGTGTATTGAATCAAGATAACCCTGAATATCAATATTTTCGTACTGATTTACGAGGTAGTCGAGATACGACGGATAACAGGTATTCTTCATAAGTTCAGTATCACAACTGTTTATAGCTGAAATGTAATCTGAAATCTTTTTAGCTTCGTCCTCGGTCATGAAACGCTTTTCATAAGAAACAGCAATTGGTACATTATCGGGATAAATGTCAACCATGGTAGAACCGAAAGGCAATTCGTCAGTCTTAATGTTTATACCTTCGTCAATTGTGTCGCTTACAATAAAATTTCCGCTGTTATCTGATGACGAACNTGNTTTTTTATCACNGCATGAAACTGCACATACAANCATTAATGCCGAAACCATAAGTGCAGAAATTTTTCCTGAATTTCCCATAATTTCTCCTTTATCCGAAAGTATAATAATTACCGTCTTTTTCGGCAAAGACTATTTCATATTCGCTCACAAGAAGTGATTCTGTTTTTTCGCTGTCCTCTGCCATTATATAAAATTTAAGATGATGAAAACCGTCCGCACCGTCTTTTATTTCACTGTAATAATCTTTTCCAAAAGTTTCATTCAGAGGCTTGAAATAGTTCGCAACCGCTTCGTCGGAAGTAGTCTCCAGTTTTTCTGCTTTTATGCGTGTAATTCTGAAATCACCGCCCATTTTTCCGGAAAGACTTTCACGTTGATTCTTAAATGAAGTTTCAAGACCGTACTGATAATTTTCTTCAAGAAAGTCATTCATTTCGTTGATATAGCTTGAATAAAGACAGGATTCATATTTTTCATAATCGTTTTCCGCAAACGACGTGAAATATTTTTCAAGCGTAAGCATAAGATTGTCGGGATATTCGTTTTCGTCGTAATAAAGCTTTATACCGCCGGAAGTATATCTGTATGAACCTAAATCATATTCATTGTCATCTTCGGCAGGAGTGATAATTTCGCCTACTTCACCCTCTGCAACATACGGTATTTCTTTTTCGGGAGACGATTTACCGCCTTTACCGCACGCTATAAATGAACAGCAATAAAGAAGTGCGATTGCCATAACTAAAAACTTTTTCATTATTTTACCTCTTACGTTTTTTACATCATAACCCGACAACCTGTAAATTATATGTCTGATATGTGTAATTATAGAAAAATTACTTTGCTCTCTGTTTTGCTCTCTGTGAATTGTTAAGTATTCTTTTTCTGATTCTGAGAGATTCGGGGGTAACCTCAAGAAGTTCGTCGTCTGCGAGAAATTCAAGACAGTCCTCAAGACTGAGTATTCTGTGCGGAACAAGTCTAAGAGCGTCGTCACTACCGCTTGCACGGGTATTTGTGAGATGCTTTTTCTTGCATACATTTACAACAAGGTCATCTGTTTTCGGTGAAGCACCTACTATCATGCCCTCATAAACGGGAGTACCTGCCGGAATGAAAAGCTGTCCTCTTTCCTGTGCGTTGTAAAGACCGTAAGTAACTGCCTCGCCGGTTTCAAAGGAAACAAGAGAGCCTGTCTTTCTGCGTTCGATATCGCCCTTGTAAGCCTCGTAGCCCTCAAAAACGTGGCTCATAATGCCCTCACCCTTTGTGTCGGTGAGAAACTCACTCTTGTAGCCAAAAAGTCCTCTTGCGGGAATGAGAAACTCAATTCTTGTACGGTTTCCCTGTGGATGCATATTGGTCATTTCACCCTTACGACTGCAAACTTTCTCCATTACAGAACCCACACAGTCGTCGGGAACGTCAATTACAAGTCTCTCGATAGGTTCAAGCCTGCGACCGTCCTCGCCCTCCTTGTAGAGAACACGGGGAGTTGATACGGCAAGTTCATAGCCCTCACGACGCATATTTTCAATAAGAATAGAAAGGTGCATTTCGCCACGTCCTGCAACTTTGAATGAGTCAGTTGTGTCAGTTTCGGAAACACGGAGTGAAACGTCTTTGAGGAGTTCTCTGAAAAGTCTTTCACGGAGCTGACGGGAAGTAACGAACTTGCCCTCTTTTCCTGCAAACGGACTGTCATTTACTGAAAATGTCATTTCAACTGTCGGCTCACTGATTTTTACGAACGGCAACGGTTCGGGTGTGTCGGTTGCACAGATAGTATCGCCGATTGTGATGTTTTCAATTCCTGAAATCCACACAATATCGCCGACTGTAGCTTCCTGAACAGGTACACGGTTAAGTCCCTGTATCTGTAAAAGTGAAACGATTTTTGAATTGTAGTTCTTTTTTGAACCTGTATAGTCACATACTGTAACCTGCTGGTTTACCTTAACGTTACCACGCACAATACGTCCTATACCGATTCTGCCGACATATTCATTATAGTCGATAGATGAAATAAGCATCTGGAGCGGTTCTTCTTCGTTGCCCTGCGGTGCTTCGATGTAGTTTATGATAGTGTCGAAAAGGGGTTTGAGGTCTGTACCTGCCTCGTACTGACTGAGTGAGGCTGTGCCACTACGTCCGGAACAGAAAAGGATAGGACTTTCAAGCTGTTCGTCGTTTGCGTCGNGGTCGAGAAGAAGTTCAAGAACTTCGTCACCGATTTCGTCAAGACGTGCGNCCGGACGGTCAATCTTATTTACCACNACGATAATTTTGTGACCCATTTCAAGAGCCTTTGAAAGTACAAAACGTGTCTGTGGCATAGGACCTTCTGCAGCGTCAACAAGAAGAAGAACGCCGTCAACCATTTCGAGTACACGCTCAACTTCACCGCCGAAATCAGCGTGTCCGGGGGTGTCGATGATGTTTATTTTAATGTCGTTGTACATTACAGAAGTATTTTTTGCAAGTATTGTGATACCTCTTTCACGTTCGATATCGTTGGAGTCCATAACTCTTTCCGCAACGTTCTGATTCTCACGGAACACACCACCCTGTTTGAGCATTTCGTCAACGAGGGTTGTTTTGCCGTGGTCAACGTGGGCAATAATGGCGATGTTTCTTAAATCATTTCTAATCATTTTCAATTCCTCCAAAGGATAAGTTATTTATGCAAACGGCAGATTCTGCCGTGATTGGCTTATATAATATCTTCAAAGTCACAGGCACATATTACCTGATTTTCTTGTTTAAGGAAGTAAATAAGCTGTCTTATATTATTTATATACGCAGTTTCGGAAATATTTTTCTGTGGGTCTGCGTTAATAATGAATTTCCAGTAAAGGAAGTCAGGATTTTCGGGAATATATTCCTTGTTTTTTCTTATATCCATATCGCACCATTCCGAAACTATACCGGACAGAGCTATTTTCTGTCCGCTGACGAAATTTCTGACGCTTTCAAAAAAATCATCATATTCCGAAATTGTATTGACGAATATTTTACAGTATAAATCCATAAAAGTCTCCTTTTCTGCAAAATAAATACATTTATGCACAATAGACTGTAATTTCAGTGCAAAACATCTTTTTTTGCGGACATAAAAAAGTCCTTGCAGATAAATGCAAGGTTTCAAAGGGTAGTAATTGCAAAAAATAACCCCGAAAACATTCGGGGCTGCTTGGTGGGAGAGGATGGATTCGGACCATCGAAGCTGAAAAGCAACAGATTTACAGTCTGCCCCCTTTGGCCACTCGGGAACTCTCCCAAACTATTTTTAAAAAATTTACCGGCATTTACCGATAAAATGGAGCTGGTGGACGGACTCGAACCCCCGACCTGCTGATTACAAATCAGCTGCTCTACCAACTGAGCTACACCAGCTTAAATGCTTTATGCTGTCATTACTTGTCTCACTCGACTTATTTATTATATCACATTAATTTTGATTTGTCAAGTACTTTTTTGAAATTTTTCAAATTTTTTTGTTGTTTTTTATGTGGTCGAGGCGACAGGACTCGAACCTGCGGCATCTTGGTCCCAAACCAAGCACTCTACCAAACTGAGCTACGCCTCGGACAAATATTTGTCCTTGTCGGACAGCTTTTATATTATATCAGAATATAATTGAAATGTCAAGCGTTTTTTTATAAATTGTAAAAATGCACAAATTGCAGATAGCTGATCTGTGCGTTTTCAACAAATAAAAGCTGCCGCAGATTAATGCAGCAGCATATTATTTCATTATTCCTCGTCCTTGTCAGCAGTAACTTCTGTTTCTGCATCATATTCTTCTGCAGCTTCAGATTCTTCTTCAACTTCTTTAGTTTCTTCAGACTTTACTTCATCAATTTCAAGGTCGATATCGTCATCATCATAGAAGTCGTCATCGTCGAACTCATCATAATCATTATCGGATTTATCATCGAACAGACGTGATGCAATTGCACCAACGGCTGCTACTGCACCGACAACGAGCATTCCAGCTAAAAACTTATTCATTTTTTATTCCTCTTTTCTCCGCAAGATATATTATTTTTACCGAACCGCTTGCGAACGGCTGACGATAAAGCTTATATTTATTATAACATATTTTTTTCGGGATTTCAATACTTTACATATTATTTGTTAAAAACATCAAAATTGACATGGCAGTTATTGGTGCAGTTTCACAACGAAGGATTCTTTTTCCGAGCCATACACGCACAGCTCCGGCTTCATCGGCTGATTTTACTTCTTCCGAATCAAATCCGCCCTCACTTCCTATTACAAGACCAACTGACTTCACACCGTCAAAATTCACTTCTCCGAACGAACAGCCGCCTTTTTCTTCATNAAGTATAACANTGCGGTCAANTTCTTTCATCATTTCANGTGACTTCTTATAGNTTACTACAGGAGNGATTTCCGGAATGATTCCTCTGCCGGACTGTTTAGCCGCCTGTTCCGCTATTTTTTGCAGACGGGGAAGTTTTTTTGAAAAATCCTTTTCGTCGGGACGTGAAACACATCGCCTTGTAAGTACGGGAACTATTCTTGACACACCGAGTTCAACGCTTTTCTGTATGATATATTCAAGCTTGTCCATTTTCGGAACAGCCTGAAAAAGCGTCACATTAATGTCCGGTTCAGCAGCACATATGTTTTTTGAAACAAGGTCAAGATACACTGTATCTGGTGTAATACTTCCGATTATACAGTTATAGTCCGTACCGTTACAGCATACCGTTATTTCCTCGCCTTTTTTCATACGCAGGGAACGTCCTATATGGTTGGCATCACTGCCTGTAATGGCTATATTATTTTCATCAATTTCATTTGTAAAAAATCTTGGCATAATTTCACCGATATTATAAAATTTCTGTATTTTTCATTCATTCCGACAAGACAATCAGGTAAAGCTTTGAGCGTTTCGCAAAGAGCCGACTACATTCGCCTGTGACAATGTTCCTTGGTCAGTTTTTAATTTTCCCATAATTAATTCCTGATATCTCTTTATTGTACATTAAATTTTATGTCCTTAATCTCACTGTTATTTTTAAATTTCAATTCAATATATGAATCATTATCAGCACCATTCAAATAATAGCATATGCCGTCATTAAACTCCTCGTCCGGATTTCCAAACGCTTCGATTATTTGTTCTCTTGATGTTTCATAAGAAAAACCGTTATATTCAAAGTCAAGATTATCAAAGCCAAAATCCGGATTTAATTCAAAAAAACAAACATAATTATCGCTGAAATCCTCGCTCACATCTTCATTCTCAAAATAACAATCGTTTATAATAACTCTGCCTATTCTATAAACACCATAATAGACAGCGCCATATAAATCGTTGTCATTAACTACAATTGATGTATTATTATCAAACTGCAAATCACCAAACTCAGAAAATTTACATGGAAGTTCAAAGTCTTTTCCAAGTAAATGAATAGAGGTACTAAATTTAAACTCTAAATCCTGCTCCGTTGATATTTCTGTAGAAGAAACATATTCATCTCCAACATCACAACTGCATAAGGATAATATCATGAATAAAGGAAGTATCAGATATAATTTTTTCATTAAACAACCTCGCTTATCGCCCAATATAATAAAATATTAAACAATAGTCTCGTGATTTGAATTAGTGAACTACCATTTTCTAAAACAAATGGACTTCCTGCTTCACAGATTTTGTAATCTCAGTCTCCACAAGTTTAAATTCAGGCAGTCTATTCACTATATTTATTATATTATACCATATTATTTTTTGCTTGTCAACCTTACAGCAATTTCACTTCACGGAAATCAATTTTGTTGATTAGATTATTTACTTTTGGCGTTTAACATCATTTTTGATTGCTTTTAATATCCTTTCAAGTAATTTTCGTACTTTCAAAATGCTAAAAGTATCAAAAATGTTCATGCAAAATTGCTGAAATTTTGAAAATTGATTTGCGTGTTGCAGATTGTCTGTAATAATACATATTGTATTTTTTGCAAAAAAAATTCCACCGTTGCCGTTTTCGCCAAAAGACTTCAAAATTATACAAAAAAGTTCTATATATATACCGTTCTAAAAGTATTGACATGAATCACAAAAAAGAGTATTATTAAAGGTAATAAACTCTTGGTTTTTTTGCCATTTGAGAATTTTTGTAAGGAGGAAATTTTTATGCTGACTGATATGAACAGTAAATTTCAGAAAGAGGGACTGACATTTGATGACGTGCTTCTGATTCCTGCAAAATCAGATGTTACCCCTAACATGATTAAACTCGGAACTAATCTCACCAAAACAATCCGTCTCAATACACCAGTCATGACTGCCGCTATGGACACAGTTACCGATTCACGTATGGCTATAGCCATCGCTCGTGAGGGTGGTATAGGTATCATTCACAAAAATATGACTATCGAACAGCAGGCAGAAGAAGTTGACAAGGTAAAACGTTCCGAAAACGGCGTTATCGTTGACCCGTTCTCTCTTACAGAGGACCGCATTGTTGCCGACGCTAATGAACTTATGGGTAAATACAGAATATCAGGCGTTCCGATTGTTGACACAAACAATAAACTTGTAGGTATTATAACAAACAGAGATATGCGTTTTCTGAATGATTTCAGTGCAAAAATTTCCGAAGTTATGACAAAGGACAACCTTATTACTGCCCCTGTCGGAACAACTCTCGAAGAAGCACAGGAAACCCTCCGTTCGCATAAAATCGAGAAACTCCCGATTGTTGACGATGAAGGTATTCTCAAAGGGCTTATCACTATAAAGGATATCGAAAAATCAGTACAGTATCCCAATTCCGCCCGTGATAATCGTGGCAGACTTCTTTGTGGTGCTGCAATCGGTGTTACTGCAAATGTTCTTGAAAGAGCAAAAGCTCTTATTGACGCACAGGTTGACGTGCTTGTCCTTGACTCTGCACACGGTCACAGTGCAAATATAATCAAGTGTCTTAAAATGGTCAAGGAAGCTTATCCGGATATTCCTGTTATTGCTGGAAATATCGCAACAGCAGAAGCAGCAGAAGACCTTATAAAAGCAGGTGCAGACTGTGTTAAGGTTGGTATCGGTCCCGGCTCTATCTGTACAACAAGAGTTGTTGCAGGTATCGGTGTACCGCAGATTACAGCTATTTATGACGTTGCCTGCGTCGCTCAGAAATATGGCATTCCTGTTATCGCAGACGGCGGTATCAAGTATTCAGGCGATATTGTAAAGGCTCTTGCTGCTGGTGCAAACGTTGTAATGCTGGGTTCACTTCTCGCAGGCTGTGCGGAAGCTCCCGGTGAAACTGAAATCTATCAGGGCAGACAGTTCAAGGTTTATCGTGGCATGGGAAGTCTCGGTGCTATGGCTAACGGTTCTAAGGACAGATATTTTCAGGAAGGTGCAAAGAAACTTGTTCCCGAGGGCGTTGAGGGACGTGTACCTTTCAAGGGTGCTGTTGCTGATACGATTTTCCAGCTTGTCGGCGGTATACGTTCTGGTATGGGTTACTGTGGCTGTGAAACTATTCCGGAACTCCACGAAAAAGCACAGTTCATAAAGATTACCGGTGCAGGTCTTAAGGAAAGTCACCCTCACGATATCTATATTACTAAGGAAGCTCCAAACTATTCCACACAGATATAATATAAAAAGGGTAAGCAACTTTTTTGGTGGTTTCTGTAACAATTAAGGTGGTTGACATAATGCCTTTCAAAATATCAATAACAAATTTGGTGGTCGAAGTATCACTGGAAAGAAAATAGTAGATAAAAATTATGAAAGCAAATATAAAAAGAAAATCTTTGAGAATCGGTAGTCTTCCCGTAGATTTTGTCAATGAGGGTGCAGAGTATATAGTAAATCGCAAGGGTGCTAAAGTTTTTATGGATGAATCGAAACAGCCGATACTTGATTTATGCGAAGGCTCGACTGTCAAAACAGTGTTGTCTGTGGGCTTTAGCAAATCTCAAAAACCTATGGCAACTATTAAAGAAAATAATGAGGCTATTTGTTATATTTTGCCTGACTGGTATTTGGGTTGGTGTCAAACCTGTGTAGGAATGGCAATGAGTGGAACGAATCTATTTCCGTCAGATGTAAAATTCACAAAACACGAGAGCAAATACTTTGCTGATATTTTATGATGAGTAAACCTGCGGGCTTTAGGGATTATTCTAATACAAATATCAAAAGAAACAAGCATATATAAAACCACCAAAATTTTAATTGTAAAAAGAAAAGACAATTGACAGAAATGTGTCAACCACCAAAAAAGTTAGATACCCTATAAAAATAAGCCGGACGTATTATATGTCCGGCTTGATTATTAAAATACATTTTAACCCTGAAAAAACAAACTGCACTGTTATGATAC
>WFLZ01000165.1 GCA_009177225.1 Clostridia bacterium | reverse complement strand
CCTGAAACACCGTCATCGACGTAAAACTTTGTGTTGCGAAAACTGTTATCTTCCGCATATTTTTTCAGAATTGCTTTCTGATTTGTTATGCTGTTACTTTCGCCCTGTAACATATCGTCCTGCGAAAGTCTGCAATATAAAGCTGTAATCTTGTCTGACATAATTTTTCCTCTC
This sequence comes from Clostridia bacterium, assembly GCA_009177225.1. Taxonomy (GTDB): domain Bacteria; phylum Bacillota; class Clostridia; order Oscillospirales; family Ruminococcaceae; genus Ruminococcus. The sequence continues at coordinate 1,782 of WFLZ01000165.1, read as the reverse complement.
TTTCCGACAGATACAGCAAGCTATGTTATCATTATAGCGCAATATTCCGAAATTTTCAATGCACTAATTCATAGATTTTACAACGCCTGCTTCTCAGATTCTTGTCTGGTTTCACCGAAGAAATTTTCACTCTCACGGACAATAAGTCTTTTCAGAATATCCGAAAGGCTTTCACGAAAAGCAGGATTGAAAGTCGTTTTTACCACATAAGTGGTGTGTCCGATTTTGTATTCGGACACGGTTGTTTTCTCATTCATAGCGAATTTTCTCCTTTCAGAGTGAGGGCATCGCTTTCTATCTCTTACCCTCATATTTTGTTGTTAAAACTCAAAAGTAGTCTGATTTATCGTTTCGGTATCGTGAATATCAGCAAGTTCTGCGATTTGTTCAAGCGTCATACCGCTTGCTGTCAGCTTTTCGATAAGCTGATGTTCCGCAGTAATTGCATCAACAAGTGCCTGATTTTCAAGGTTGTAAATCTCAGAAATCATATCATAAACAGTCAGCTTATTTTGTTCAATCAGCTTGCGTCTGCGTTCATTGAATGCCCTGATATGTTCCTCAATATCGGAAATTTTTGTGATATTCTGATTAAGATTTTTCGTTCCNATAACTTCACCTCCCAAATAATATTATACAATATTTTCAGTNTGTTTGTCTATTCGCAGAGCGCACGAACTTTCTGTTCCAATAGACTTTTTACGTTCGACATTTTGTCCGAGGAAAATGAATAAAAAAATCCGAATGTAACGATTAAGAGATAATCGACATTCGGAACATCGACAAGTCTGCCGATGATGAATAATTTCATAAAACTGCCGCATCCCCAGCACGATAATTGCGCCATTGTTCATTAAAATGCTTATTAAGGTGATGTCGCAAAGCTCCAATTCGCTGTTAAAACAGCGAAAAATAAATGAGGTCTGCACTGATGTGCAGAAAAATAGCAAGCACGGTAAATTGTGCCGCAAATGGCGACAAATTCACGATGCTTGTTAGGGACACATTCCCTAAGACCTTTGCAAAAAATCGGCTTACACCGAAATAAAAAACAGGAGATTTTCAAAATGGAAAATGAAAAAAAGAAACGTGGCAGACCGCCAAAAAAGCAGTTACCCGAAGTTGCAGGATTGTCCGTAGAAGGAGCAGTTAATCTNGCACTTGACAAAAANATCAAGTCGGAACTGCNAAATCAGCTTGCAACTAAAAGCAANGATATGCTCNCTAATGATGAAAAAACTTTTNTGAAAAATCAGNGTGAAAACAAGTCAANAACGCTGAATATCCGCTTTACAGAAAGTGAATATCAGAGCATTATTGAGAAGTGTGAACAGTTCGGTTANAAGAAAAAATCNGAGTANGTTCGTGATTGTGTCAGNGCGAGNATTTCACTTGAAACGCAACAGNCGGATTTTTCNGAAACNAACAGACAAATCAAAGCTATCGGNAACAACATCAATCAGATAGCNATNCGTCTGCACAGTTNGGGNAATTTTTANGCAGAAGATATGCAGGAAATTAAGCAGAAAATAGGTGAATTATGGCGGTTACTTCTATCCATCCAATCAGGGCAACAGTCGGCAGTGCAGTCCGATACATCATTGACCCAGATAAGACCGTCAACGGACTATATGTTTCGTCTTATCTCTGCCGAACAAATTCAAGAGGAGCAGCAGAAGACTTCACCCATATCCGAAAGAACGGAACAGGACGGACAGAAGTCTTAGCACAGCACATAATCCAGTCGTTCAAACCGGGCGAAATTACTCCCGAAAAAGCACT
>WFLZ01000004.1 GCA_009177225.1 Clostridia bacterium | reverse complement strand
TGCGTCTTTTCACCGTAAAGAGCAGCGTTATCAAATATGCAGTAAGTATGTTTTGAACCTTATTATTCTTCCACCACATACCACTCAAATGTATCCTATTGAAANATACTNGTACNNTTTAAAACGTAGAATAAAAGCATTTNTGCGTTATCACTTATCTTTAAACNNTTCNCTTTTNTNTNTNCTTGTNGTTTCNTTTATAAGTAGAATAACTATATATCCTCATCATAGAAATTATTTATTTCCTGTACTCTGAAATAAGTGTTAACAAGCTGATGCTGTACACTCCATGCAAGGTCGTCTGTAAAAGACTTCACAAGCATAAGATAACCACTCAACGTTACAAGTATAACATTGTTAGATTGCCTTGAATCCATGTACCCAATCGTTCGACGAAATTCGTCGGGCGTTATTTTATAGAAATCCTCCCCCTCAATAAAGTGTTCTCTGTTTGTTCTGAAATTACGTCCTGCTGTTCCCTCTGGTCTGTTGTGTACAGTGTCGATATCCTTGAAAGTTACAACACACTGTCCGTTGTACTCCTTAATTTTTAAGGGTACACTGTTAATGAGTTCATACATTTTCATTAAAATAAAAAAATGTTGACAACAAAAGTTACCAACATTGAAAAATCCTTGACAAAACAAACCCTATATGATATAATGATACAGTCATAGGGCGTATTGTTCACAAGCTATTACAAAGTTATTGACGGTAACTTCTGTTTTGGTGTCTGGTTCAGGTTTGCCGACCTGTTCCAGACGGTGGGCAATATGCCCTATGACTATAATATCACATAACATATAAAAAGTCAATACTTCCACTAACCTTTTAATATCTGCTTCCGATAACAGATAATTATTCTGTAAAATACTGAGAGTTTCAAGGCTGATAAACGTCAAATATAGTGAATTTATTCTCTTTTATGAAAATTTGTTTATTTCTCTTGCAATATCAGAAAAATTATAGTATAATAATTATTAATATAATCGGGGATTATGGCTTTTTGCCGACCCCTTAAAAAAAGGAGGAACAAAAAAATTGTCTAAATCCAAAACTATCGGCTCAAAGCAGAAGCCGCCAGTTACAGCATCGGATATCATAGCGGCAAAAACAAAAGTAAAGTATCAACCGCTTTATTATGTGGCTGCATTTATGATACCTGCTCTGCTTACACTTGTCGCATATGCCNTTTTCGGCATATATCCATTCAATGAGCGTTCTGTACTCGCTCTTGACCTCAATGGTCAGTATATCTACTACTTTGAGGCTATCCGTGACGCTTTCTGGGGTGACGGCAGTATATTCTATAACTGGAGCCGTAACCTCTCGGGCGAATTTATGGGTATAACCGGCTACTACCTCGCAAGCCCGTTTACACTTATTGTAATTCTCATGCCAAGAAGTCTCCTTCTTGAAGCCATGATGATAATGCAGTTGTGTAAAGTGGGTACTGCCGGTCTGACGTTCTGCATATACGCTCAGAAATCAAAAAATGTCAAGCCATTACAGTCAATACTTTTCTCAACTATGTACGCCATGATGAGTTATGTAGCTATTCAGCTCATTGACCCAATGTGGATTGACGGACCTGTTTTCCTGCCGCTTATTATCTTAGGCGTTGAATATCTTATTGACGACGGCAGAAAACTCAATTATATTATTCCGCTTGCAGTTATGTTTGTAGCTGAATTCTATATAGGCTACATGATTGCAATATTCGTGGCAATCTATTTCTTCTATTATCTTTTCTTCGGTACTAAAAGAAAGTTCAAAAATTCAGGAGAGTATTTCAAGACTTTCGGACGAATGGCTGTATCAACAATAGTCGTTCTCATGTGCAGCATATTCATGATTCTGCCTGTTTATAACGGTCTTTCAAACGGTAAGTTCAATTTCTCAAAGCCTGATTACACCTATAAGCATATGTTTGAACTGCTTGAACTTATTCCGACCCTGCTCCCCAACCAGTACTATTCAGTAAATGTTGACGAAGGTACAAGAATGTACGGACGACCGGAAATTTACTGTGGTGTTCTTACACTCACTCTTTTACCTCTGTTCTTTATGAACAAGAAAGTAACATCAAAGCGTAAAATCGGCTACGGTATTATTACTGCAATAATGATTGCAAGTATGTATATAAAGCCCATAAATATGCTTTGGCACGGCGGTCAGGACCCTAACTGGCTTCCCTACAGATATTCATTCCTGCTTTCATTTATTTTCGTTTCAATGGCAGCAGAAATATTCTCGAATCTCGACGGTTACAAGCTTTCTGTCGGAAGTGTTGCCGGAACATTCACAGGCATTGCCGTACTTGTTGCATTCTTCAATGAGAGAATGCCGAAATATAACTACAATCAGGACAAGTATCAGTATGTTGCGACAGTTCCGTACAAGACGACTGAAACATACCACAGTAATACCCATGAGGAATTATGGCTCGGTACTCTCGTTATAGGCGTTATGCTTGCGGCTGTATACCTGATTTATATCTATTTCTACAGTCATTCAAAAACCAAAAAAGGCAAAAATATTCTTACAGTTGCCGTTGCTTTCCTTGTATTCTTTGAAGCAGGTTACAATGCTTATGATACTTTCAAGAAAGTCAACAAGGAAGTTGCCTACTCCGACCGTTCAACATATGAGGAAATTATGTCTGCTCCTGCTGTTGTTGACGCTCTCGAAGAATATGACAACGGTTTCTATCGTTCTGAAAAGACTTTCCAGCGATGCGTAAACGATAACCTTGCATACGGATTAAAGGGTATTTCTCACTCAAGTTCAGTAATGAACGCAAAGGCTATAAACTTTGTTGAGGCTCTCGGATATTTCACACAAAGCTATGAAACTCAGTACAAGGGAAACAACGTTGTTGCAGACTCGCTTCTCGGTATCAAGTATATTATCGATGACCCCAACAGAAATTCCGGCAACCGTTCACTTCTTGAACCTATATACGAAAAAATCTTTGAAACAAGTTACATCAATAATGCAAACAACGAAACAACCCTTGATGTATACGAAAATAAAGACGCTCTTGCAATCGCATATGCTGCCAGTGCAGATATGCTTAAACTCGGTCATCTCGGAAACGACAACCAGTTCAACAGCATGAATATTTTCCTCAGCACTCTTACAGGTAATACGGATTTTCAGACATTAGAAAACGGTTCGATTACAATAAACGGTTTCAAGGAATATTACAAGCGTCTTGAACCCGAAGCATATGAGGGAAATTCTGTATTTGACCCCAATCAAGTACGCCACAGTATGTATTCACCTACTGATGAAAACGGAAACGTTGTTGCAAGCAAGGTTCATCACGCTTATGACGCACTTCCGAATGCAATTGACCCTGTTGTAAATATGCACATCACTACTCAGTACGATGGTGTTGTATATATGCACATAGACAGTGATTTCTACAAGGGCGTTAATATCTGGGTTTCTCAGGACAAGGACGAAAACGGAAATTTCACAAATCATCAGGAATACGGCAACTATCTTAAAGACCATATCAGACCTATTATAAGACTTGGCTCTTATCCTGCCGGAACTGAACTTGAAGTAAGATTCACTATCACTAAAACTGACGGAAGCAGCACTTATGTTGGTTCAAATGAACACTTCATGTTCAAGGAAAACGGCGGTCTGCAATTCTACAATCTCGACTATGATGCTTTCCACGAAGATATAAATCAGCTCAAACAGAATCAGTTTGAAATAAATATGGAAAAATCAAACGACAGATATCTTGAAGGTACTGTAAACATCAATGAGGGACAGATTCTGTTTACCACTATTCCGTATGAGGACGGCTGGACTCTCAAAATCGACGGCAAAAAGGCTAATGACCTCATAATTGAAACCGTAAATGAAGATGGTACAGTCCACTACGCAAATGATTCCTCTGCTGATTCAGGCAAGATAATTATGCTTGAATCCACTATAGGACTTAAACTTCCGGCAGGTCAGCACACTATTACAATGAAGTATACACCGCCTGGATTCAATATCGGAATATTTACACTTATTCTCGGTATTGCTGTTATGGCTATGTTCTATATCTATGACAGAAAAAACAATCCTGTCCTTATCGAACTTCAGAAAGAAAAGGAAAGAAGAAAACTGGGTCTTGCACCTGAAGAAACTGCTGAATCCGCTAAAAGAAAGAACGTTCAGATTATAAAGTCAAAGGGTGCTGTTGCTGAAAAGGATTTGAATCAGAAACCTGAAAGCAATTCCGACGNGAAAGAAAATTCTTCTNAAAACNATGAGGNACAGTCCGGCAGAACTGNTGANCCGNAAAAGTCTGANAATNCACAAAAAATTTCCGGAAACAACAACAATAATAATAAGAATAAAAATAACAGCAATAAAAATAATCACAAAAAGAAGAAAAAGAAAAAATAATATTTTATCCCCGTTCATGTGAACGGGGATTTTTTTGTGAACAATGCTCATAAATATGTCCGTAATTTTTGTATGTTGTGTCTATGACATTTTTCCGGAAAATATGTTATAATTATTATATACTGATTAAAGGAGGCTTTTAAAATGTATAACATAAATGATGCAGTTGTATATGCTTCATACGGTGTATGTGTGATAAGTGCCATTGAAGAACGTGATTTCAGCGGTGAAAACGTGGAGTACTATATTCTTCACCCTGTCGGTGACAATAAAAATACTTTCTATGTTCCCACTTCAAACTCTGTTCTGAAAAACAAAATGAAAAGTATCTGTTCACGTCAGGAAATAGACAGGATTATAAGCACAATGGACGGCGAGTGCTGTATATGGATTGAAAACGACTTCCTCAGAAAAGAAGAATACAGGAAAATTATTGATAAGGGCGACCGTCATGAACTTGTCCGTCTTATAAAAACCCTCTATACAAAAAGTACTGAACTGAGTCAAAAACGCAAGAAACTACGTTCCACAGATGAAAAATTCCTCAGAGATGCGGAAAATATGCTCTATGACGAATTTGCCTATTCTCTCAATATTCCCCGTGACAAAGTTGTTGACTACATAAAACAACATATATGATATATTTTTCCCTTGCCTGTGGTGAGGGAATTTTTTTGTAAATTAATCTTGCATTTCTGACTTTTTTGTGGTATTATATAAAATAAGAATGCCATGACATATGGTAAATATTATTACGTACAGCTTTTATGTACGGGTTGGGAGAAATGGTANGCCNAAAAGNCAGGCATATCAACNAAANTNTGNTTATNNNCTCTGGTCCTNTTATTATCGGTCAGGCGTGTNAATTTGACTATTCGGGTACTCAGGCTTGTAAGGCTCTTAAAAATCTNGGTTACGAAATCGTNCTTNTGAACTCTANCCCTGCCACTATCATGACAGACCCCGATGTTGCCGACATAACCTATATTGAACCCCTTAACGTCGTAAGACTTACTCAGATTATCGACAAGGAACGCCCTGACGCTCTGCTTCCTAATCTCGGCGGACAGTCCGGACTTAATCTCTGTTCTGAACTCGACAAGACAGGTGTTTTAAAGAAATACGGCGTGCAGGTAATCGGCGTGCAGGTTGACGCTATCGAACGTGGTGAAGACCGTATTGAGTTCAAGCACACTATGGACAAACTCGGTATTGAAATGGCACGCAGTGAAGTTGCCTACTCGGTTGACGAGGCTGTAAAAATTGCTGAACAGCTTAAATATCCGGTTGTTCTCCGTCCTGCCTACACAATGGGCGGTGCAGGCGGCGGCATGGTCTATAATGTTGACGAACTTAAAGTTGTATGTGCAAGAGGTTTGCAGGCTTCACTTGTCGGACAGGTTCTCGTTGAAGAATGTGTCAGCGGTTGGGAAGAACTTGAACTCGAAGTAGTCCGTGACGCTGAAAACAACATCATTACAGTATGCTTTATTGAAAATATTGACCCTATCGGCGTTCATACCGGTGACTCTTTCTGTTCTGCTCCTATGCTCACAATTCCGGAGGACGTTCAGAAAGAACTTGAAAAACAGGCTTACAGCATTGTTGAATCAATTGAAGTTATCGGCGGCTGTAACTGTCAGTTTGCCCGTGACCCCGAAAGCGGTCGTATTATAGTTATTGAAATTAACCCACGTACTTCACGTTCTTCCGCACTTGCTTCAAAGGCTACTGGTTTCCCGATTGCCCTCGTTTCTGCAATGCTTGCCTGTGGTCTTACATTAAAGGACATTCCGTGCGGTAAGTACGGTACTCTCGACAAGTACACCCCCGACGGCGACTATGTAGTTATCAAGTTTGCAAGATGGGCATTTGAGAAGTTCAAGGGTTCAGAAGATAAGCTCGGTACTCAGATGAGAGCAGTCGGCGAAGTAATGAGCATAGGCAAGACATACAAAGAGGCTTTCCAGAAAGCTATCAGAAGTCTTGAAACGGGTCGCTATGGTTTAGGATTCGCTAAGAACTTCAATGAACAGTCTAAGGAAGAACTCCTTAATCAGCTCCGTTTCCCGACAAGTGAAAGACAGTTTATAATTTATGAGGCTCTCCGTAAGGGTGCTACTGTTGACGAAATTTTTGAACTCACAAAAATTAAACACTGGTTCTTAGAACAAATGCTCGAACTCGTTCAGGAAGAAGAAAAACTCCTCACTTTAAAGGGCAGTGTTCCGGAAAAAGACGTTCTGAAACAGGCTAAGCTTGACGGTTTCTCAGACAGATATTTAAGTTCGCTCCTCGAAGTTACAGAAGAAGAAATCAGAAACGCACGTATCGGTTTCGAAATTAAAGAAGCATGGGAAGGCGTTCACGTAAGCGGTACTGAAAATGCTGCATACTACTACTCAACTTATCATCTCGACAAAGACCCCAGCACAGCAAGTGACAAGCCTAAAATTATGATTCTCGGCGGTGGTCCTAACAGAATCGGACAGGGTATTGAATTTGACTACTGTTGCGTTCATGCCGCTCTTGCACTCAAAAAACTCGGTTTTGAGTCAATTATTGTAAACTGCAACCCCGAAACTGTTTCGACAGATTACGACACTTCCGACAAGCTCTATTTTGAACCCCTTACTCTTGAGGACGTTCTCAGTATTCACGAAAAGGAAAAGCCACTCGGTGTTATCGCACAGTTCGGCGGACAAACTCCCCTCAATCTCGCTAACGACCTCAAAAAGTACGGCGTTAAGATTCTCGGTACAACTCCCGAAACTATCGACCTTGCAGAAGACCGTGACCATTTCCGTGCAATGATGGACAAGCTCGGTATTCCTATGCCGGAAGCTGGTATGGCTGTAAACGTTGACGAGGCTCTTGAAATCGCTAATAAAATCGGTTATCCCGTTATGGTTCGTCCGTCATATGTTCTCGGCGGTCGTGGTATGGAAATAGTTCATGACGACGAAATGATGAGGGTTTATATGTCTGCTGCTGTAGGCGTAACTCCTGACAGACCGATTCTCATTGACAGATTCTTACATCATGCTACAGAATGTGAGGCTGACGCTATTTCCGATGGTACAAACTGCTTTGTTCCTGCCGTTATGGAACACATCGAACTTGCAGGCGTTCACTCTGGTGACTCCGCTTGTATTCTACCTGCAAAGAATCTCACTCAGAAACAGATTGACACTATCAAGGAATATACCAGAAAAATTGCTGTGGAAATGAATGTCTGCGGTCTTATGAATATGCAGTATGCTATTGAAGATGATACTGTTTATGTACTCGAAGCCAATCCCCGTGCATCAAGAACTGTACCGCTCGTTTCAAAAGTTTGCAGTATAAACATGGTTCAGATTGCAACCGAAATTATCACTGCTGAACTTACAGGCAAGTCCTCACCTGTTCCGGAACTCACAGACAAGGTTATAACTCATTACGGTGTTAAAGAAGCTGTATTCCCGTTCAATATGTTTCAGGAAGTTGACCCCGTACTTGGTCCGGAAATGCGTTCAACAGGTGAAGTTCTCGGTATATCCAACTCGTTCGGTGAAGCTTACTACAAGGCTCAGGAAGCTACTCAGACAAGACTGCCCGAAGAGGGAACTGTACTTCTCAGCGTCTGCGACCGTGACAAGCCGGAACTTCTTGAAATCGCACAGTCATTCAATGAACTCGGTTTCCGTATTCTCGCTACAGGAAAGAGTTATAATATGATTAAAGAGGCAGGTATTCCGTGCGAAAAAATCTTTAAGATTTACGAAGGTCGCCCGAATATTGCCGACGAAATCGCTAACGGCGAAATCCAGCTTATTATCAACACTCCAGCAGGTAAGACAAGTTCACACGACGACAGCTATATAAGAAAAGCTGCTATAAAACACCGTGTTCCATATATGACCACTATGGCAGCCGCTAAGGCAAGTGCTGAGGGAATTAAGGCTATAAAGGAAAACAAGCATTTTGGTGTTAAGTCACTTCAGGCACATCATTCCGACATAAAGTAATATTTACCGGTCTGATATAAATAAAACATCTCCCTGCTGTAAAAAAAGGCAGGGAGATAGTTTTCAACATAGTTTTCAACAGTCTGTGGAAAACTATGTTGAAAACTTTATTAAAAATACATCTGCAAAGGAAAAATAATGAATAATTTTATTAGTTTTAATGATGATAAAAAAATAGCATTTCTTCTTGGATTATCAATGAAAACAGTTTCACTTCTGCATAAAGCCGAACAAAGAAATATAACAGAAAAAGCTATTGAATATTGTTGGAAATGGCTTTATAATGGCAGTCCTGACGGTGACTTCCTGTATGAATTATTAGTGAACGAACAAGACGGAATTACAATTTTTGCTGAAAATACAGACGATATTTCAGAACAGGCAGTTTTGAACTGTATCATTGACACAGTGGCATTTACAAGCCGAAAAGCATACGAATCTGAAAATGTAGAATGGTATCCCGAACCTATTGAACTGGTTTCTGACGAATTAATATATCATTTTATGGAATGTTACAATTACTGTTTTCCAAATGATACATATATAAAAAATATTGCAGAATATCTTGATTTTTCCGTAAATAAATCAGAGTGGAAACATTATTTTGAAAACAATATCTGAAACAAATTCTAAATCTTTCAACATTTCAGATTTAAAAAGTTGAAAACTTCGTGGATAAACAAGCAATTTACGTACACAATAAAAACACGTTGCGGAAAACCAGACGCAATAATTTCATGTAAAGGATTTGATTTGTATGAAGAAGCTTTTAGCAATGTGTTCCATATTACTGACCGTGTGTACGGCGTTCGCCTCGTGCGGAAATAACGACAACTCCTATTCCTCAGACGGCGATATGGTTACTACTGATTACGAAAAGACCACAGAAAAAAGAAACAATCGTGACGATGATAACGACAAAAAGCGTGATGACCGTTACTATGATGACGACCACTATGATACCGACAATGACGGCAATGTAGATACTGGGAGTAATAATTCCGTTAAAGACCATGCAGACGACGCTGTTGACGGCGTGGAAAATGCAGGCAAGGACGTAGTGGACGGTGTCGGAAATGCTGCCGATGATATTATCGACGGTGCAGGTAATGCCGTTGGTGATATAGTTGACGGACTTGACGGTGAAGAAAACACCACAGATGACAGTGAAAACGATAATCAGGATTAATATTAAAAGGGACTGTAAATATAATTAACAGTCCCTTTTTTTATGCCTTTAAACAGTATTCATACACCTTTTCCACAAAGTTTTCAACATTTGCACGTTGAGATGTTGAAAACTTATCCACATATTTCAATTATAGTCTCTGCCATTATCTCGGCATTTTTAAGCAGATTTTCTTCTGTGATAAATTCGTCTGCACCGTGCATATTGCCATCCTCGCCCGGAAATTCCGCACCGAAAGCAACACCGCCGTCTATCTCGTGTACATAAGTTCCTCCGCCTATCGCAATACAGCGACCTTTGTCCCCCGTAACACGCTCGTATACCCTCAAAAGCGACTGCACAAATTCACTGTTTTCGTCGGTGACGTGCGGTTCTGTTCCCTCACAGGAATCAACCTCAAAACCGATATTTTCAAGCGATTTACATATTATTCCGCTTATCTCATTCAATGTCCTGTCAAGCGGAAAACGTATATCTATACCGCCTTTAAGTCTGCCGTCACTGGTATTCAGCATGGAAAGCACACACGTCATTTTACCAGAAATTTCGTCCTCAAATCCTAAACCACATGACTTTCCGTCAGTTTCGCCATGTGGAAAAAGTCTTGCAAGTCCGCATAAAAGAGGATTTTTAAATTCTCTGCTGTATTCTTCAAGAAACTTTGTTATTGCGTTGTCGCCTTTTTCGGGAGTGGAAGCATGGGCAGATTTTCCCTCATAAAAAAACGCCTCCCAGTCAATACCCATAACACAGCGTTCCGGAACAGCATTGATAACTTTTCCGGCGTTTATGGACATCATGCTGTCAAAAGGTGCGGAAAAATATACTCTAATCATACCTTTTTCTGCATTGATTACAGGATATTCACCGTCCGGAGTAAAAACCATAGGCGGTAAACTTCTTTTTGTCCGGTAATATGCAAGGTCGGAAGAACCGTTTTCCTCGTCTGTACCGAATATTAATCTCACACCTCTTTTAAGTGGTACAGCAAGCTCTCTGACAGCTTTCAGAGCGAACAAGGCAGCTACAGCAGGTCCTTTGTCGTCGCACGTTCCACGCCCTGTTAAACGCCCCTCAGAGCGTTTCAGCACATACGGGTCACTGCTCCAGCCTGTTCCCTCCGGCACAACGTCAAGATGCGTCAGAATTGCAAGTGACGGTTCAAGTTCATTGAAATCCGCTGAACCGACGTAGTTTTCCACATTTTCAACGTTAAAACCTGATTCTCTGCACTTTCTGAGCATACGTTCCAGAGCCTTTGCAGGCTTTTTTCCGAAAGGACAATTTCCGTTTGCTTCATTTTTCACGCTTCTTACTGCTACAAGTTCCGCAAGAAAATCAATCATTTCCTCACGGTGTTCTTCAAGGTATCTTCTTATTTCAGTCATAATAATCAACCTCCGTATACAGATACAAAAAACCGCAGTATTGCACTGCGGTTTTCCGTGCATAACCTGCCGCCTTACGACAGGTTACAATAAAGAAAGAAAGGATAAATATGAAAAGAATGTTATCAGTTTACAATTGCCTTCTCTGTTTCCTTGTCAAAGATATGGATTCTGTTGGGGTCAATAGCAACCTTAACTTCGTCGCCTGACCTTACAGTTGACCTTGAGCTTACTCTTGCAGTAAGCGGAATACCTTCACAAAGGAGATAGAGATAAATTTCAGCACCCATCATTTCAGTAATTTCTACCTGACAGTCAATAACGCCTGTTGTAGCATTTGAGAGATACATTTCTNCATCGTGAATGCTCTCCGGACGAACGCCGAGAATAATTTCCTTGCCTACATAATTGCCGAGTTCAGGTGTAACCTTTGATTCAGGCACGATAATCTGATATCTCTGACCTCTTGAATTGTTTGAACCAAATTCAACGATAAACTGACCATATTCTTCCTTAAGAACAGAGTCAACAAAGTTCATCATAGGTGAACCGAGGAATCCGGCAACAAACTTGTTTACAGGCTGGTCATAAAGCTTCTGAGGAGTATCAATCTGCTGAATCCAGCCGTCCTTCATACAAACGATTCTGTCGCCCATTGTCATAGCTTCAGTCTGGTCATGAGTTACGTAAATGAAAGTTGTACCGAGTCTCTTGTGAATCTTTGAGATTTCAGTTCTCATCTGAGCACGGAGCTTAGCGTCGAGGTTAGAAAGAGGCTCGTCAAGAAGGAATACCTTAGGTGAACGAACGATAGCACGACCGAGTGCCACACGCTGACACTGACCGCCTGACATCGCTCTCGGCTTTCTGTCGAGGAGATGTGAAAGGTCAAGAATCTTAGCAGCTTCATTAACTTTTCTTTCGATTTCGTCCTTAGGAACTTTACGGAGCTTAAGTCCGAAAGCCATGTTTTCAAAAACTGTCATATGCGGATAGAGAGCGTAGTTCTGGAAAACCATCGCAATATCTCTGTCCTTAGGAGCAACGNCGTTTACGAGACGGTCGCCGATGTAAAGCTCTCCTTCTGAAATTTCTTCAAGACCCGCAATCATACGAAGTGTTGTAGNCTTTCCGCANNCGGAAGGTCCTACGANTANGATNAATTCNTTATCTCTTATNTCNAAAGTTGTGNTGTGANCAGCCTCAACTCCGCCGGGATATATTTTTTTTATTTGTTTAAGACTTAAACCTGCCATTTAATCCAGTCCTCCAGTTCAAAATTTTTGCCGATAAAAATCAGCCCTAATAATATAATACCAAACTTTGCAAAATTTTTCAAGATGCTAAATTGACAAAGTTGAGGTTATTTGTTTATTAGATTTGCCGAAAAAACGCCAAAAAAACGACGGCAAAAATCATCAAAATCCGGCTCATCNAANAANTNTTACNTACATCTTTGTGCAATAATTCCATACACTCTCCAAATCCCAGTTTTTCGGGAAGAATCAGACTACCGAGAGAAACTCGCATCAAAATTTGTACATAATTTCCGACGGCTGAAAACATTCGTTTAACCTGATGATATTTCCCTTCAAAAATCTGTATAAAAGCCAGTTTTTCGGAGATTTCGCACCCTCTGACATCAGCCGGCAGACACACTTCTCCGTCAGCTAATTGTAAACCATTTTTGAATAAATCAATATATTTATTTTCAAAGGGTCTGTCAAGTTTCACAATATATATTTTTGATATATGACGCTTTGGCGAGAGCATACGGTGAGCAAGTTCACCGTCGTCAGTGAGAAGCAACGCACCGAGTGAGTCCTTGTCCAGTCTGCCTGCCGGAAACATTCCCTTTGTTCTCATATCGGGGGGGATAAGTTTCATAACACTTTCACCGTCGTTTTCAGAAGTGGAACACACATAACCTGCCGGTTTGTTGAGAAGTATATATCTGTAGCGTTGATTTTTTACAGGATTTCCGCAGACTGTCACGACGGCTGAATCAGGGTCAATCTTCACATCAGCCGATTTTACAAACTGTCCGTCAAGGGATATCATTTTTTTGCCTGCAAGCTGTTTTATCTGACTGCGTGAATATTCTGTGCGTTCAGAAATAAATTTATCAAGACGAATCGTGGGCATATTTCTCTCCTTCCGGAATAAATTTCAAATCACGGCTATATTATTTATCAACGGGGTTTTTGTCCGAAAAATTCTTTTCACGGAATTTATCATAAAATAAATTCAAAAAATTTATCCCATGCTTCACTGCCGTAAACAGATTCCAATATTTCATACCATAAAATACTATCATGACCTGTTTCAGAAACAATGAATTTTCTGAACTCACACCAGAAAATCTGTCCATACGGGTCAGAAATTCCGGAATTAATTTCAGCAAACAAAAAACCGCTGATAAAGTGAAACAAGGATTTCAGGTCTTTGTCATTGCCAAGAAATGCTCCTGCTCTTTGTTTTATGCGATTCAACAATTTGTCAAGTGTCATATTCATTCCCACTGTAATTTATAAATTTTTTAATACGGAGGTACTGCACAGCATGAAAAAAAAGAAAATATTCATACTCATACTTATAGCCATTATAATTTATACGGCAATATTTCTCATTCCTGAAAAAAACAGTCCCGAACCGGAAACTTCGGAAAAACCGACAGTTTCGGCTTCAACGGTCAGCGAACGTATAGACTATTTTGCATCGCACGGCTGGGAAGTCGAGGAAATAGCAGGAAAAGACATAACTGTGCCATCGGATTTTTCGGAAGCTTACGAGGAATACGCAGTTTTTCAGGACAGACAAGGTATGCCCCTGCGTGAATATGCAGGAAAAAACGCCCGTATTTACGTTTATGAAGTAAAAAATTACAAACCCGAAAACAAGAAAATGCTTGCGGAACTTCTTGTCTGCAACGATACAGCCATAGCCTCAATGATATACAGTGAGGACGGCGGAAGTATAAAGCTTGCCGTAAATTAAAATATCTTTATCAGCTCGCCCACAAAAGGCAAACGGAGCGCTTTTCCTTTTGATGCACCATACATAAGAGCGACTGCAACCGCTAATTGTGCAATGTTCAGAACAGTGTTTGCAATTCCGCCGATAATCGGAATAATGCCTATTATATTTTTAACTATTACGAGAACAGCCGTCAGCAAAAACCATGTAAACTGCTGATTGGCATGAAATTTACAGAAAGCAGAATTTTTATCCATAATCAGCGGAAGAAAAAACAGAACCGGAATCAAATACGGAACTACTGCCGCAACTTTATTCTGCTGAACGTCATTGTAATCAAACATACACGCTGTTTTTTCGTCGTTAAAAGGTTCAATAATCTTATCAATATCCATAATCAATC
>WFLZ01000009.1 GCA_009177225.1 Clostridia bacterium | reverse complement strand
CAGCCTTCCTGTTTTATTAAGATCCATTTGGGTCACCTCCTGTAATACAGTTTAACCGATAATTCTAGATTTTGCAATCAACTAAGTGTTGATGAGAAAAGTGGAGAACCATTCCTGCCTACGTACTCATAATTGAGTTATCCTTACTCTGGTCCAAGAACAAATCCTTATACTAATCCCCAACGCCGCCTGCGGCGGCTAAATTTTGATTGATTTCCATCTATCGAAATTTAGAGGATTTATATCACACTCCCAGACCTGCAATAAAAAGTCAAGAGATAAAATGGAAGTTTCACAAAACTTTCACAGAAGAAAAATGTGCATGACAACAAGACTGCCGAAGCAGCCTGAAAAACGAAATGCAATTGTATCCATCCGGCAACCTTGACAGAACATCATAAAAATGCTATGAATATCGTGCCGACGGTGAGGAACTCATGAATAGATGCATTCGGTTACCGTCGGATCAGCCATTGTAGCATTTTTATGATAACCCGTCAAGGTCGAGCGGCTTCGCCGTGCCTGTGTTTTGCCTCTGGTAGAAGAATCTATGAATAGATGCTATTCACTCTGCGCAGGCGTTGTCTCCTTTACCTTTGCATAATAAATACGCAGGAATTTATGCGCAGCAGCGATC
Organism: Clostridia bacterium; assembly: GCA_009177225.1. GTDB lineage: Bacteria > Bacillota > Clostridia > Oscillospirales > Ruminococcaceae > Ruminococcus. Next base: position 4,577 of record WFLZ01000009.1, on the reverse strand, counting down.
ATGTAGACTTTATATGGTTTTCCCTCGCTACGTTTCTTTTCGAGAAATTTGTACACGGGCTCATCTGCTGGCTGTCTTTGAAGATGTACGCCTATAACTTGAAACAGTGTTTTCCGCAAAGCCGGTGATCCTCGTTTGGATATGCTTCTTGATTTTATATCTACAATTCCAGATTGATGCGGAGGCGGATCTATTCCTGCCATAGCTACAAGTGATTTTCCAATTTTCAGCTTTGTTATATCGCCGATCTCAGCAATTAGCTGGGAGCAAAGAATTTTTCCTACACCATACATATTCATGACCGTTTCATACTCCGGAAGCTGTGCTGAAAGAGTGTCCATTTCAGAGTGAAGCTTGCCAAGCGCTTCAAGTGTTGAATTCAGTATTTTGGCTGCTTCGGTTATGATCATTCTTATCGAATCCGTCATCGGAAACGCACTTACTAAAGTTCTTGCATATGTATGGATCTTTTCAGCTTTCGGCTCGCTGTAGCGATATTCTTCCTTTTTGCACCAACTTTGGTATCTGACTTTGAATGCCGACAGCGAGAGTTTTGCTACACTATCAACATGAGGGAATTTCAGCAAAAAATCCACCCATTTTTCGTGACCGTCAGATTCTCTGCCAGGTGATGTAAACAAGGTATTTACACCCGGAAAACAGCTGTCAGTTAATGCAATCAGATTATTCTTCTGCATAACAAGCATTTTATTCAGAGTGCAGCACTGACGGTTCATGACTTTTAGTGTTTTGCGTATTGTTTCAACAGGCTCATATTCACGGAGCGCAAGCCACCTGTCGATCGTAAATGCTGCGATCCTTAATGCGTCGATTTTATCGGTTTTGACCTTTCTGACACGATTCTGACTGTAATCATTGATGAGCAGCGGATTGACAACTGATACAAATATGCCTGCATTATGCAGAGCATTTGCAATCGGTTCATAATATGCGCCTGTGTATTCCATTACAGCTTTTGTTTCTCCCGGCAGAGACTTGATATATTTCACCAGTTCTTTCAGTCCATTGTCTGTGTGCGAAACCTCGAAAGGCTCTGCTACTACAACTCCAAATGGCTGTATAACCGTTATGGTACTTTTCCCCTTAGATACATCGATTCCCACTGCATTCATAATATCTTTCTCCTACTGATAAATATTGTGATCGATAAATCCATACATTCCTCGTTACCTATTCTAACTACTTAGTGATGCGAGCGCTTTTGGTTGTCTCTACCTGCAAATACGAACGCTATAACGAAAGCATGGATAACTGTCTGGGACTCGGGCGTGGTGTCCCATGGGCGTTCCCGTTAGTCCAATCACTGCTTTCATTATAACTTAAATAACAAGTGCGTGTAAACCATGTCTGGCTTGGCATGGATTTAACGACTATATTTATTATAGTAGTGGCGTTCTATGATAACCATCACTTCTTCGGCTCGTTTCTCCCCGATACCCTTTATGGACTTGATGTCCTGCTCCAATTTCTGCAAGTCAATGACAGAACCGTCCTTCGTCAGATTTTCTGCATAACGCATAAGAAAGCCTTGCAGTTACTCACGAGACATTTTCTTTATGGAGCGATAGGTATCGCGGTCGATGATAATCTGTTTATCTGCCATTTCTTCCTCTCCTTGTGTTTAAAAATCGTTGGTTGATAAATGCGAAAAAGTCAGATATTCTCCGGAACAACAGCTTCCAGCAGTTCACACAGGTCATCATCCATAAAAGAATAATCATCTGTGATATTCATGCAGACTATCTTTTTATCTGCCACTATCTCCGGATACTTTTCCCTTATCCTTCGGATGTGCTTCTTCTCCATGCAGAATATGATATCCGCCCAGCCGAGCAGACCAGGTGTGACCTTTATGCGTGCATTGCTCTCTGTACCGGCGGAGCGTGCCTGATGTCCTCCGTAGCCGTCAAACAGCTTTTCGGCGGTCAGGCTTCTTCGCTTATTCTAGCTGCATAAAAATAGTATGTGCATATTTCTTCACACCTCATGAATCAGCATTTTTGCAACATTTCAGTGCTGCAAGTTTTATCGGTGTATTTTCAATCAGCTTTCTGATTTCATCTTCATTATCAAGGTGCATAAGATATACATGGACTCCATTTTCTGCAATCTGAACGAACTCAGGAAGCATACTGTGCTGACGGTTATAAACACAAAGAAAAAGCAGCTTCCCGGTGAAGAGACTATGACAACCACAGTTCCATTAACTACAGTAACCAGTGTTGCAAATACTACCGTTGAAACATCGTCAGCTCAGACAAAATCGACTTCAAAATCATCAACGGTTACTAAGGTGACTACTACGGTAAACACCGGTGATAAGCTTCCTCAGACGGGTCAGCTTTGGTGGCCAATTCCAATACTTAGTATAGCAGGAATGGTATTCTTATCCACAGGCTTAGCAATGCGCTCCAAGGATCCGGAATAAAATGAAAGAAAAAAGAAAAAAGAAAATATCAAATTTCTTTATAATTATAGGAACAATGCTGCTTTTTGTGGCATTGTTCCTTATTATGTTCAATATTCATCAAGATAACGAAAGCGGTGAAGCGGCAGATTTGGTTATGGTGGAGCTGAGAGAAAATATTAAGGACAATTCAGAAAATTATACCGCTCCACCCGCAGAAGATGAAACCGAAGCCCACAAGGAGGAAACTCCTGTGGAAACTCTCATTGAGATTGACGGAAACACTTATATCGGATTTATTGCGATACCAGAGCTGTCGCTTGAGCTTCCCGTTATGAGCGAATGGAACTATGATAATCTCAAAATATCTCCATGCCGCTACAAGGGAACGGCTGCTGGCGGCGATCTTATTATTGCTGCACACAATTATCAGTCCCACTTTGGCAGACTGAAGGAGATTTACAACGGCTTAAAGATATACTTTACCGACGGAGACGGAAAGGTGAGGGAATATGAGATACAGCAGGTTGAAACTATCGACGGACAGGATATAGCAACAATGGAGTTCGGCTCTGCGGACACATGGGATTTGACGCTGTTTACCTGTACTATCGGGGGATTAAGCCGGGTAACGGTGAGAGCAGCCGAAGTGAAAAATAAATAAAAATATTTAAAAAGTCGGGCATCTGTTTGAGAAGCCCGATATTTTTTGTGGTATTGGGACGATATTTTGAAAATCCTGAAAGTGGATGTACAAGTATTGTAGCTTGATACGCAAAACGTCAAAAATCATAGGAAAAGATTTACAGAACATAAAAATAAAAAAGCATATTTAAATTTATATATGAAAAAACGCTCCTTAAATACCTTTAAAATGGTCTTTAAAGAGCGCTTTAATATTGTGTGAGGAAATATTTTTTAAGGTTTCCGTGCTGTTCTTTTATAAGGAACTTTCCGGTCTTTTTCTGTTTATTAGGAATGTACTCAATCAAATCCGTGATACTGCAATCAAGGTACTCGCAGATTCGGTCAAAGTATTCAATATTCAGACGTTCGGTCATTTTGTTGTAGATGTCACTTATCGTTGAGAGTCTTATTCCGGTCTGACGGGCAAGTTCCGTTTGAGTTATCCGCTTTTCACCAAGTATTCGGGACAGATGAATTTTTATCATGTTCTAACCGCCTTTATATATAATGTAACTTTATACTACTATATTATATACAAAATACGGCGATTTGTCATGAATTTGTTATATTATAACTGTTTAGCGTTGAATATAGCGTTAAAAAGCTGTTCCGTACTTATTCCGCAGTCAATAAATTTTTCTATCAAGATATCAAAAAATCGCTATAAATAGCGACCTTTTGGGTGAACATTTTTTTGGTTTCACTTAAGATGGTGCAGGTGAAGGGACTTGAACCCATACCTCCTTGCGAAGACTAGCACCTGAAGCTAGCGCGTCTGCCTATTCCGCCACACCTGCATTATTATGAATCTGAAATTTTTACTCGACTCCGATTTTTTGATAGAGGTGGACTTTAACAAGTCGCTCTATAAAATATGCTCAGATGAACAGCGAAACCATTTTTACACACATATAATACTGTCTGAACGCAATGCGTCTGCCTATTCCGCCACATCCACATATATAATATTTAGTTGTATTACATTCAACGAATAATATTATAACACAATATAAAAAAATTGTCAAGTACTTTCTAAGAATTTTTTTGAAAAACATTTCTAAGAATTTTTTTGAAAAACACATTAGGCTAATGATTTTGCCGTGATGTCTGTATATGGATTTGATAAAAAAATAACTGAATCTGAATGCGTAGCGGAGCTGATGAAACTTTATCAGAAGCTGACAAATTATTGATAGTTTATTCAAGAATAATTCAATCGTTCAAAAATTGTTTGGAGCGACAGAAAGTATTGACAAATGCGAAAAAATGTAGTATAATGTGTATATTATAGTTATTCTACTTATAAACGAAACTACAAGGACATAGAAAAGCATAGTGAATTGAATCGTTTAAAGATAAGTGATAACGCAGAAATGCTTTTATTCTACGTTTTAAAACGTACCAGTATTTTTCAATAGGATTCAGTTCAGGAGAATATGGTGGAAGAAAAATAAGGTTGAAA
>WFLZ01000324.1 GCA_009177225.1 Clostridia bacterium | reverse complement strand
TTATTATACCACACTTTCAAGTTTTTGTCAAGTACTTTTTCAAGTTTTTTCAAAAAACTTTTCTTGTGGTCACTGCTACGAAAAGCAGTTTAATCATTATATCACAACTTTTTGAATTTGTCAACCCCTTTTCAAAAGTTTTTTCAAATCTTTTCAGTTGTGATTCCGTTATCCCCAGTGGACAACTTAATCATTATACCACTTCCGAACGTTTTTGTCAAGCCTTTTTCCAAACTTTTCAGATGAATTTCTGCAAACTTGTTTCCCAAAGTCCAAAATCATTCCTCTGAAACTTTTTCTTCGCTCCCGTTCGACAGCTTTTTTATTATATCACTTTTTTCAGGTTTTGTCAATACTTTACAAATAACAATTATGCAGATTTTTTTCAAAGCAATTATGTACAATTATAACAAATGTCACGAAAAATTCAGCGTCAGACAATACTCATCTTCCGTTTCACGCAAGGTGACGGAAATCTGTTCTCCACCTATACTGCCGGATTCCAGTACAATATCAAACATACGCTGTTCCTCGACATACTCTTTTTTAAAACTCCTGTACGAATCAGCATCAGCAAATTTCAGGTCAATTCTTTTATTACCTTTTGCAAATTCACGTTTTATTATTTTTCCGGCTTCTTCGGCATTTCGGGCAAAAAGTCCGTTTTTCACATAATAATTGCTTTCGGACGCAGTACATTCAAACGGATTAAAATAAGTATTTTCGGCGATGTGAGTTCTGCTGAAAGTCTCATCATTGCAGAGAAAATAAACTTTTCTCGCACCCTCCGGAACGTCCATATCGTCCCAAGTAACATCAAGATTATACCATTCACCGTCAATTCTGACCTGATTCCATGCGTGATTTTCCCCCTTGTCCGTTTTTCCTGTGACAAGGACAGAAGCCATTCCCATTCGACCAGCGAGGTAACTGAAAGCTTTTGCATAACCCTCACAATTCGCCTGACCGTCAACAAGACAGCCGTAAGCGGTGGAACTGTACTTATAATCTTCCCCCACATTATACTCACAATTATTTATAATGTAGTCATGGATATAAAGAGCCTTTTCATAGTCGTCGGTATCGGGACAATTACGCAGAGATGTTTCCGCCGACTGTTCAAGTTCAGTTATTTTCCGGTCAATTTCGTCTGCGTTCTCTCTGAGAACTATCTGAGCGTTGCGTACTTTTTCAGCCGTATAATAAGTAGAATCTATATAGAAAAAATCGCCCTCCTGCTTTTCGAATATGCAGTAAATTTTTGAGTAAACATCTCCGGACACTTCATACGGAAGCGGAATTTCAGTCTTTTTTTCGGAAACTCCGTTATATAAAGCCGAATAGACAGCCTGTTCCTTTTCGTCAAGAAGTTCATAGACAGGTCTTGAAGAAGATTTTTCAGCCTCAAGATATTCAGCATCGGGATAAGGTTCAAAAACCCCCGATTCCTTTACAAATTTTCCTCCGACCACTAAAAAAGCCACACTTATTGTAATCATAAAGACTATTAAAAGTTTTTTCGCCAAGTCCGTCCCCTCCGGAATTTATTTATCAAATATCATAACTGTATTGTTTTTTATTTTAAAGTACGGCAGATTTTCGACAAAACGGCTAAATTTTGAATAGCCATAGGTTTTGACATTGAAATCCGGCATTTTGGTACAGAGCTGTTTTTTAAGTTCGCCGAGATTATAGCCTTTGCCGCCGTTGCTCCGGACTATTGCAGAAAGAACTTCTTCAATCTGCTGTAAATCCGTTTTGTCCGACTTCTGTGAAACAAGAATACTGCTTCCGACCTGCCTGAAACTGAGACAGTCAAAATCTTTCAGAAACTGCGAGAATTTTGAATAGCCGTAATTTCTCACATCAAAGTCCGGATAACGTCCCTGAAGTCTGCTTCCGAGTTCACCTATATTAATTTCCTCCTGCAAATTGGCATTATCCGCAATAATGCGTATTATAGCGGATTCAAGGGTTTTAAGTGCAACTTTTTCACTGTCNGCTGTGCTTTGGANNNCTTCTTCTGCAAGNACTNCAAGATATTTGNNAGCATNGCAGNCTGTGNTGAACGGCTTAGGAGTTNTNTGNTCGCCCANGNCANTNNCGTGCATACCCGACTCCCTGAGACGTATCGCAAGACGTGTGAAATCGCTGTCACTTGACACTATGCAGAAACCGTCAACATTATGCGAATAAAGAATATCCATAGCATCAATAATCATAGCAGAATCGGTTGCATTTTTGCCTGATGTATAACTGTACTGCTGAACGGGAGTAATAGCGTTGTCAAGAGCCATATTTTTCCATGAAGCGAGATTGGTTCTTGTCCAGTCGCCATAGACACGTTTATAAGTCACAACACCGTAGTTTGACAGTTCGTCAAGTATATACCTTGTGTATTTTGATGCTACATTATCGGCATCAATAAGAACAGCGTAACGCATTTCACTACTCATAGCACACCTCATTTCAAAAAATTATTACATAAATAAAATATTATAAATTGTACCCGTTGTTATAATAACGCANNATACCNACAAANACANACACGCCACANNACATANNCTATCTTNTATAACAGTAAATACTCCAAGATTTATGCTGTGGTTCAGTGAATATACGTTCACCTGACATGGATATTTAAACTTAATCATCGGCACGTTAAAACGCCTGTGGAGTTTTATATTGTTTTCGTCAACCCAGTAAACATCATGCCCACAATTCCAGCGTTCCAGTTTATAGCCTGTACACGTTCCGGAAAACTTCTCACCTTTTTGAGTGATTATAACATTTTCAACGAGAGTTTTTCCGGTAAATACCGCCGGAATTGCCATTACAACCACGCCAAAGTCAAAGCACAGCATACAGCACATAGTCTGTTTATTGAATATTCCCACAAAGAGTGCAATTCCGACTATAACAAGTGGTATTCTGAAAACATAAAGTACTGACACTATAATCCAACGTATAAACTCATATAAAAATTTAAAAAAGTTTTTCATGGCAGTCACTTTTTTCTTTCCGGAAGTTCGTCGTACATTGCATTAAATAAGTCAGCTANAAACTCCCNGTCGTCAATCCTGTCCACCAGNAACANTTCTNTTGCTNTTTCNTATGGAAGNTGACGGACAGCTTCCNGCAACATTTCAACANACGATNTTNTTATNTTAACAAGAAATCTGTCGTCATATATTCCACCAATAATTTTATTTTTATAATAAATGATATATTCACCCATCATGGCACGATAGGATATACATTCAGAAAGCGATAACTGTTCCAGTACAAAAGATAAGTATTCTTTACTTGACGGCATTTCAGTCCCTCCAAACCTGCAAAAATCCAAGCTAATAAAAAACCAAATTATATAGAAAAAAATCCCGAAACTATTGCTTCGGGATTGTTTTAATACCAAGGTTACTACCCCAGTACTATGGAGCGGATTACGAGGCTCGAACTCGCTACCTCCACCTTGGCAAGGTGGCGCTCTACCAGATGAGCTAAATCCGCATTTATGGTGCTTCCGGTCGGAATCGAACCAACGACACGAGGATTTTCAGTCCTCTGCTCTACCGACTGAGCTACAGAAGCAGATAAGAAAGCGACCTGGAAGAGACTCGAACTCTCGACCTCCGCCGTGACAGGGCGGCGTTCTAACCAACTGAACTACCAGGCCATTGGTGGGGACTACAGGGCTCGAACCTGTGACCCTCTGCTTGTAAGGCAGATGCTCTCCCAGCTGAGCTAAACCCCCGTTACTTTCTTAATTTTTTATCGTCTTGTCCCTGACGACGTATATTATTATAGCACAGGTTTTACGATTTGTCAAGCGTTTTTTGAAAAAAATTTCAGATTTTTTGAAAAATTTTTCAGAATCACGGTATATCCGCCCAAATCAGACCTGAAAAATTTTCCAGAAAGATTGATTAACCAATTATATCCTTTTCAAAAAGTCTTATAACGTCCATTTTAAGAAAATGGTTGCATGACTTGTCAAGCAAAGGGTCATCTTCAAGAATATCCACCGCACATTCACGAGCCATGTTCATAAGTTCATTGTTGCAGGATATGTCAGCTATTTTCATCGGAGGCAGTCCGTGCTGAGCGTTTCCGAAGAAGTCCCCCGGACCACGCATTTTCAAATCTTCCTCTGCTATTTCAAAGCCGTTTGTAGTAGACGACATTATTTTCATTCTGCGGACACATTCTTCTGTAGTGTTGTCGGTTATAAGTATGCACGAACTTTCAAACTGTCCACGTCCGACACGCCCCCTGAGCTGATGAATCTGCGACAATCCGAAACGTTCAGCATTTTCTATTACCATAACAACCGCATTCGGAACGTCCACACCTACTTCAACAACGGTGGTGCAAATCAGCACATTAATTTTTCCGTCACGAAAATCCTGCATAACCCTGTCTTTTTCGGCAGGTTTCATTTTACCGTGCAGAAGTTCGACGGTATAGCCTTTAAGGTCATACTCACGGGCGTTTTCCGCATATGATTTCACCGCAAAGAGTTCGCTTTCACTCTCCTCAATCATAGGACACACCACATATGCCTGTCTGCCCTCTTTAAGACGTTCACGCACGAAATTAAAAGCCCTGTGACGCATTTTTCCGGTAACGGCATAAGTTTTGACAGGCTTTCTGCCTTTCGGAAGCTGTGCAATGATTGATATATCCAAATCGCCATAAACAATAAGGGCAAGCGTTCGTGGTATGGGAGTAGCGGACATTACAAGCTTGTGAGGAGCGTCACCCTTTTCAGCAAGAGCCGTCCTCTGTGCAACACCGAAACGATGCTGTTCGTCTGTTATTACAAGACCGAGAGACTTATACTCAACATCTTTCTGTATAATAGCATGAGTTCCTATAATGACATCATATTCACCATCCGCTATTTTCTGATAAAGTTCAGTTTTTTCCTTATGTTTTAGTGAACCGGTAAGCAGACAGACTTTAATTCCGAAAGGTTCAAGAAAACTGCTTAAAGTTTTGTAATGCTGAACAGCAAGTATCTCCGTCGGAGCCATAAGAGCAGATTGCACACCGTTTCTTGCCGAAAAACAACAGGCAATTGCAGCAACAGCAGTTTTTCCGCTGCCGACATCACCTTGTAAAAGCCTGTTCATAGGAGTATCACGGCAAAGGTCTTTTATTATTTCAAGAGACGCTTTTTTCTGGTCGCCTGTAAGTTCAAAAGGCAGCCCCTTTACAAAATCCGAGATTTTCACTGAACTTTTCATTTTAAAAGCAGTATGACTTCTTGTACGTTTTTTCATAATAAGCATACCAAGCTGTAATTTAAGCAGTTCATCAAAAGCAAGCCTGCGCCGTGCCAGTTCAGCGGCGTTTTCACTTTCTGGAAAGTGAATATTTTCAAGTGACCACATAAGCGGACAAAGATTATATTTATCCCTGATATTTTCCGACAATGTTTCAAAAGGTTCGTCTTTCATGACAGAAAGAGCCTGTTTCACATTCATACGGACAGTATTCACCGGAAGTCCCTGCGTAAGACGATAGACGGGCTGAACAGCATTTTTTTCATTGCAGTTTATATAAACAGGTGAGTTTATTACAGTATCAGTTAAATTTCCCGTAACTTTTCCGTACATATAATAAGTCTGGTTTTCTTTAAGCATATTGAAAGCATATACATTATTAAAGACAACAATTGTTATATTGTCCGTACCGTCAGTAGCCAGTGCCTTGCATACAACAAGTTTATTGCGGACTGCCTGAGGCGGATATTTTTTTACCACTGTAAGTCTGAGAAAATTATTCTCATTCATTACTGCCTGACATATCGGCACGAACTTATTGAAATCAAGATAGGTTCGTGGTATATGATATATAAGTTCATAGGGTGAAGTTATGCCGAGTTTACGGTATTTTTCACCCCTTGCATTTCCGACACCCCTGAGAGATTCTATTTCATTGAATAATTTATCAGGCATAGTCTTATACACTCCAGTCATATTTTCAGATAAAATCAGGGACGAACAAGGTTCGTCCCGTGAAAACAGATTTTAATTTTCAGTTTATCTCTGTTCGCAGATAAGCTTGATAGCGGTTCTTTCCTCGCCGTCAATCTGAATATTAGCGAATGCGGGAATACAAATAAGGTCAATACCAATCGGTGCGAGATAACCTCTTGCGATTGCTATTGCTTTTATAGCCTGATTTGCAGCGCCTGCTCCTACTGCCTGAACCTCAACGGCTTTCTGTTCTCTGATAACTCCGGCGATTGCTCCGGCAACGGAATTTGGTGATGAATGTGATGAAACTTTTAAAACTTCCATGATAATGACCCTCCTGCATTTCAAATGTTAATGTGTCTTTGAGACAAGTAATATCGAATAATATCCGACACGTATATTTTATCATACAAAAACAGATTTGTCAATTAAGAAAATGAAAATTCCAGTCTTTATAAATAATTTTTGTATATTATCTTATAATCAGACGTTCAATTTTGTGCGATTTGCCAATTTTCTCGTCAAATGTCACAATAACACCACAAAGGAAACATTTCCCCTCTGCTTCCCTGAAACGTACAGGCATACGGAATCTAAGCCTGTCAACTGCCGGTTTTATTTCCACGCCGAGACACGATTTTTCAACACCTGTCATTCCTGNANGCAGTTATATAGGCGGTATGACCGTCAANAATAGTTTCGTCAGCAGTCTGCACATGGGTATGAGTTCCGAAAATACCCGAAACTTTTCCGGNAAGATGATATCCCATAGCTTTCTTTTCAGAAGTAGCTTCTGCATGAAAGTCCACAAATATATTTTTCGTATCAATCTGTGTAAGAATGCTGTCGATTTTTGTAAAAGGGTTATCGAGGGGGTCAAGATAAACCGTTCCCATAAGATTTACCACCGCAACAGAATAAGCCCCCATATCAAGAACGCATACGCCTTTTCCGACACAAGCACCCTCCGGATAATTTGCAGGTCTTATAATATAGTCTTTGTCATATATGTCAAGTTCTTCCCTGCGTCTGAAAGCGTGATTTCCGGTAGTTATGACATCANCACCTGCTNTTATTACAGATTCTGCCGACATTCTTGTAACACCGTTTCCCTGTGCGGAATTTTCGGCGTTCACAACAGTAATGTCAATATTATACTTACGTTTTATCTGCGGTAATTTTGCGGAAAGAAAGTNACAGNCGGTCTTNCCTACNACATCACCTATAAAAAGTAAATTCTTCATNACATTTCTCCTTAAAATTTAAACTNAAGTTCAANACTATATNTCCGTAGTTGTCAAATGTAAAATTTGATTTATTATAATATCTGCTCCGCTTCTGCACGTATATTGAAGAATGTCTGAAATATTTCGCCCTCATTTTTAATACTGTCTTTCATTGACAATAAACGTCTTTTCCCTGTGCGATGGTCAAGGAGTGCGAATATTCTGACAATAGCGTTTTCACTGGAAAGGCTCTTTTCTATGGACTGATTATCAAATTCATCAAAAGCCCTGTATAAACACCGTTGGTCAAACTGCCCGAACTTCAAAGCCACATCGTCCATAATAGGAAATTCCCACCCCGAAACCCTTAATTCAAAATTTTCGTCTTTCGGAAGCAGATGTGCCTTGCTCCATTGTTCGTAATAACTGCCTGAAATTATTTCCCTGCCGTCAAGCAGAATAGAGGCTCTGCCCTCATGGTCGGGACATTTGCTGTAACTTGTCGCAAAATACCGAATATGACCCTTAAGAGAATCAGCAAGATATTCGTTTTCGAGCTTATGCCTTATCGCAGACCACCTTATTTTACTCATAAAATCACGACCTTTGTTTTTTACAATAATTATATCACACAAATCCCGATAAAGCAATATTTTCACAAAAAAGAAACTTCCGCCACAAAGGACGGAAATTTCCTTGATTTATTAAAAATCAAATCATATATAAATAATTTATGTAATCAGGACACATATTTTTCTCTTTTCAAACAGCTTTTTGTAAATTATGCAAATATGTGTTATAATATGCCGCCACGGATTTTCATAAATATTTCAGCAAAATTATTTGTGTAAAACGCTGTGATAGCCTGTCGGAATATTGTCTAAAATGACAGAAATTGTTGTAAATCCATAATTTTTTTCAAAATTCTCTTGACTGAATCGCAGAAATAAGATATAATAACCATAGTGTTAAATAATATTTTAGTTATTTACACTCGTTTTGTTGTCTCCTTTCTTTTGTTCTACACATATTTATTTTGAATTTATTTTGTATTAGGCAGGGTAAGATTTACCCCGCCTGTTTTTTTAATTATCAGAATATATAATATATAACTCCATAAACAACTGCTGCCGCAAGTCCGTAAAGTATAACAGGACCTGCTATAGTGAATATTTTAGCACCTACGCCGAGTATATAACCCTCTGACTTTGATTCTATCGCCGACGAACTTATTGCATTTGAAAAACCAGTTATGGGTACAAGAGTACCTGCTCCGGCGTGTTTCGCAAGTTTTTCGTACCAGCCGAAACCCGTACATATCGCACTTGCGGTTACAAGAATTATTGAAGTCCATGCACTTGCGGAAGTTCTGTCAAGTCCGTACCGTTCAAAAATCGTCATTAAAATCTGTCCTACTACACATATTCCCCCTCCGACTAAAAAAGCAACACTGACGTTTACCTTTGAGTTGGATTTGGGGGAAGCGTTTTCTGTCATCTGACTGTACATTTCAGGTGTTATGTTCATAATATTCCGCCTCCTTTTAAGTAAGTGTGTGCGGAATATTTTATTTTATTCAGAAATTCACATGACAATAACAAAACATATGCTTTTTCCCTCGTCATTTTCGACGTTTATCTTAAACTTATNCTTGTCTATTATGGATTTNGCTATTGCAAGACCAANACCGTAACCGCCGACATTNTGCCGTGAACGTGAGTCANCANTTCTGTAGAATNTTTCAAAAANCTTGTCTTTTTCTTCTTCCTTAACGCCCGAACCGGTATTATAGACAGAAAATATTTTTTTGTCGCCCTGTCTTTTCAGTCTTACTTTAACCATACCGCCGTCACCGGAATATTTAAGGGCATTGTCAATAAAAATAGCCACCATCTGCTTAATATGCTGTTCACTGCCGTTTATGCTTATACCGTCCTCAACGTCAACTATAAATTTCTTGTTTGTTTCAAAAGCCCTGCACTCAAAAGGCAATGCTGTATTCGTCACCGCCTGACTTAAATTGAAATCAGTACATATAAAATTTGAAGTATTGTTTTCAAGACGTGTAAGGCTGAGCAGGTCATTAACAAGAAGATTCATTCTTTCAGTCTGCGACTTTATGTAATTAAGCCACTTGTTTTCGCCTATTTCACCGGAAAGCACGTCTGCATTTGCAGAAATTACAGTAAGCGGTGTTTTAAGTTCGTGACTTGCGTCGGAAATAAACTGTTTCTGTTTTTCAAATGCTGATTTTATGGGTTCTATGCTTTTTTTACTAAGAAAGTAACCTGCAAAGGAAAGTACTATAACAGTAACCGAGCCTATAATAATAGTCATTCTGATAAACTGCTTAAGTACTTTCGTTTCATCACTTTTATCAGTAAAAGCTATAAGAGTACCATTATCTTTAGGCATATTATAGAACTGATACGAACCAATCATACCGGTTTTTTCATTTTTACTGAGTATATCCATAATATATGCCTGTGCATTTTCGCTGTCTATATCGTCATTATTCAGCACAGCGATATAATTTCCGTTTTTGTCTGCCATTAAAGCGAAAAATTCTATAGACCCGAAAGTTTTCGGAACAGGTTCATATTTTTTCATATCTTCCATAAAAGGCTGTTTGTCGGGAATATCTTCCGGTTCATTTTCAGACGTACTTACCAGTGGAGAAATTATATATGACGTATTCCCATACGACTGCGGAATAATATCAGCATATTCTTCGTGTTCATTAAACCGGTCATTATTATGGTTGAAGTCCCACCAGTGACCGAAATCATTACGTTCATTATCGGGCGGATTGTTTTCGGGACGACGGTCATCATGTGGTGGAACGTCAAACGGCTTGTCACCGTTCTGCCAGTCTTCCGGACGGTCAGGAACTTTATTATTATTGTTATTCTGGGAATAATCAGGAATATCCGTCTTAATCTGATTTTCTGTCAGAATTTCCGTTGCTGTTTCGGTCGTAATTTCTTCCATCTGTACTTTTGTTGTATTAACGTACTCCGTTTTTTCTTCTTTCACTTCCGACTTTGTTTCTTCCGTGACTTCCTCAATTTCTTCTGTTGTTTCCTGCTCTGAAGTAATTTTTTCTGTTGTTTCTGACGGCTTTAATGTATTGCTTTCAATTTTCTTTTCAAATTTTTTAGGAGGTTCGTTGTGACGGTGGTCAAAATCGTCCGGCGGTGTGAATGTAAATGTTTCTGTTTTTTCGTCGTACTCTATTCCGGACGCTATCTGCTGTAAAACCTCTCTCGACTGTCTCTGCATGAACGTTCTTGTAAGAATATTTATAGAACTGAGAACAGCAATAAAAATTGCAAGCAGTATACTTGTGATTACCGCAAAAAGCTTTAACTGTGCTTTTCTGAACATCAGTATCCCCCTATTCCAATGAATAGCCTATACCACGGGCAGTCCTGATTTGTACAGGTGCTGAAATAACGGCTATTTTCTTTCTGAGAAAAGATATATAAACTTCAATGTTATTATATTCAACATCGCTTTCGTAACCCCATATTTTTTCTATAATACGTTCTTTAGGAAGAATCTGACGTGGATTGGAAATAAGAAGTTCCATAATCTGATATTCTTTCAGACTGAGTTTAACATCATTTACACCATATATAATGGAGCAGGTATTTTTCCTGAGTTCAAGACCGTTATATTCAAGCCTGTTTTCGTCAATGATTTCACCCTTACGCCTTGTCATTGCACGCACTCTTGCAAGAAGTTCACCTGTTACAAACGGTTTTGTAAGATAATCGTCCGCACCGCAGTCAAGACCGTTTATCTTGTCCTCTACTTCACTTCTTGCTGTAAGAAGCAGTACAGGTGTTGAAATTTTTTCTTTTCTTATCTGCCTGAGAATTTCAATTCCGTTCATACGTGGAAGCATGATATCAAGGATAATTCCGTCATAGANACCTGTAAGNNCGTTGTNNAGACCATCAATACCGTCATAGACCGTATCGANATTGTACATATTTCTTTTGAGAATTTCCGTGAGAGCGTCCGCTAACTGCATTTCGTCCTCAACTATAAGTAATTTCATATAACTTTCTCCTTTCATACATATAAGTACATTATAATATGATATTATTAAAATAATCTTAAATTTTCATATGTAAAAAGTTCCCGAAAAAACGGGAACTTCTTTTATTAAAGCTTTGACTTGAATTTTCTGATTGTATAACCCTCTTTTACTTTCATGACACCACGGTCAATAACAAGTGCATATTCGGGAATATCCTTTGTAACGGTAGTTCCGGCAGCCGTATATACAGCTTTTCCGAGTTTCACTGGTGCAATAAGGTTTGTATTACAGCCTATGAAACACTTATCTCCTATAACGCACCTGCTTTTTTCTATGCCGTCATAATTAACAGTAACAGTTCCTGCTCCTATATTAACCCTTCTGCCCACGTCGCTGTCGCCTATATATACAAGGTGTGCAACGGCTGTTTTTTCGCCTATAACAGAATTTTTTATCTCAACAAAATCATATATCTTAGCTTCTTTCTTAATAACGCTGTTTGGTCTTATGTGTACATATGGACCTATTTCAGTGCCGTTTTCGACTTCTGAATCATAAATTTTTGAAGTGCTTACAGTTACATTGTCGCCGATTCTGCTGTTTTCTATTACAGAGTTTTCACCGATAACACAGTTATTGCCGATTTTAGTTTTTCCACGCAGGATAACAGACGGCAGAATCTCCGTTCCCGTACCTATTTCAACACCTCTTTCAATAATAACACCGTCCGTGCAGGTAAATTCAACGCCGTTTTCAAGGTGTTTTTCAATCACTGCCATTCTTGCGTATGTATTGAGATTCAGCAAATCCTTTCTGTCGTTCGCACCCTTTATTATATCGGGATTTTCAGACTTGTACGCTCCGGCATTTTTTCCCTCGGAAATTGCTATGGAAATAGTGTCCGTAAGATAATATTCTTTCTGTGCGTTCTCACAGGTTATTTTGTCAAGAAGCTTTATAAGGTCTGCCGTCCTGAACCAGTAAGCACCTGAATTTACTTCACGGATTTTTTTCTGTTCTTTAGAAGCGTCTTTCTGTTCGACAATACCGCTTATACCTTTTTCTGTACGGATAATCCTGCCGTAGCCGTGCGGATTGTCCAGTTCAGCCGTTATGACAGTTACGGAATTATTCTGTTTTTCGTGAAATTCAAGAGATTCCCTTATAGTCTGCTCATCAATAAACGGAGCGTCACCGCAGAGTACGAGAGTATTTCCGCTTTCGTCATCTTTCAGAAACGGTACTGCCTGCATTACTGCGTGACCTGTTCCGAGACGTTCTGCCTGTAAAACCGTTTTGTATCTTCCGTTAAGATACTCGTCTATCATTTCACCCATAAATCCCTTTACAACACACATATCGCTTATTTCAGCCCTTTCACACGCCGAAATAACCCATTCGAGCATAGGCTCACCGAGAACTTTAAAAAGCGGTTTCGGCATATCTGCTTTCATGCGCTTGCCCTGTCCGCCTGCAAGAATTACTGCTTTATTCATGTTTATTCCCCCTTGATTAGTATGTAATTTGTATACCTGAATTATTTAGTTTTCTTATGACATCTATTCTGAAACGATTATCAGTCTGTTTGATTATTCCTTTAGAGTTATGTATTTTATTACCCTTTACTTCCATATCGGTGAGATTTTCACAGTGACAAAATGCCTTATTGCTTATGCTTTTAATGCCGTTGCCTATAATTACATTTCGGAGACTATTGCACCAATAGAATGCAGTTTCGTCTATACTTGTAACACTATCAGGAATAGTTACACTTATGAGTTGTTTATGTTGAAAAGCCTTGAAGGATATGTCTGTAACGCCCTTTGGGATTATGACATTTTTTTCATTGCCTTTATAGTTTATTAATTTATTTTCAATTATATAATATTCCATCGCTATAGAAAATCCCTCCATTAAAATAACATACATATATTATAACATAAAAATACAGAAAAGTCTTTGATTCTTTTAATTA
>WFLZ01000032.1 GCA_009177225.1 Clostridia bacterium | reverse complement strand
AGATGCGGCACTGTCAAGCAATTCGTCTATTTCATCAAGAATTTCTTCAATATTCATAAAATCTACCTTTCTTTAATAAGTCTCTGCTGTATATTATCAAGAATATTTTCGGGTACAAAATGACTGATGTCACCGCCGAAATAGGCAATTTGCTTTACAACGCTTGAACTGAGATACATATTTTCGGCAGCAGTTGTAAGGAATACTGTTTCCGCACCTGCATAGAGCTTTTTGTTTGCGAGAGCCATCTGAAATTCATATTCAAAGTCACTTACGGCACGGAGTCCCTTTACGATTGCAATAGCACCGACGTTTCTCACATAATCGGCAAGAAGCCCATCGAGTATATCAATAACGACATTATCAATGTTGTGTGTGACTGATTCTATCATCAGCATTCTTTCAGTAGCTGTGAAACTGGGCTTTGACTTTCCGGCATTGCGTGAAATCAGTACAATAACCTTGTCGAAAAGTTTTGATGNTCTTNTGATTATGTCAANATGACCGAGTGTAACAGGGTCAAAGCTNCCGGGANATACTNCAATNCTTCTCATTCTTCCGACACCTCCGGAACTGATTTACAAAGGACAGAAACATTTATTTTTCCGTAATGATATGTTTTTCTGATTATAAAATTTTCAGGAACAGCAGGTTCGTCGGCTTCTGATTCATATTCACAGATAATAAGTCCGCCGTCTTTGAGTTTTTTTGCTGCAAACGGCAGAATATTGTCGATATGGTTGTGACGGTAGGGCGGGTCAAGAATAATGATATCAAACATATTTCTTGTAAGCCTGATATAGTCGTAGCTGTCACGGTTTACCACTTCGGACTGTCTTTCAAATTTTACAGAACGGATATTTTCATTTATACAGCGTATGGCTCTCTGTGAGCTGTCCACAAAAACAGCCCTTGATGCTCCTCTGCTTATTGCCTCAATACCCATCTGACCACTTCCGGCGAAAAGGTCGAGTACATAAGTTCCTTCAATTTCAAACTGAATTGCCGAGAAAATGGCTTCTTTTACTTTGTCTGTAGTAGGTCTGACATCAAGACCTTCGGGTGCATTAAGTCGTCTGCCCCTTGCAATGCCTGTAATAACTCTCATCATATGCTCCGCAGCCGCACGGACAAAGGTGCGGTTTTCCGCATTTACGGCATACGGATGCCGGATTTATATAAGATTCATTATACCTTATTTTGCGTAATTTGTCTATATTTTTTTATAAAGATAGGTAAAAACCAACAAAAAATATTTTTCTGATTTGTGAATTTTGACACGAAATTTTATGAAATATTATATTATGTCATATATTTTTTGTTATTGTCTGTTAAAATAGTCGATTCTGCCGGACGGTCTGAAATATGTTCTTATATAGCCGTCGGTAGAAAGTATCACAAACTCGTTTGTCTGTTCTATATAGTAAACTCCGTCGCCGTCCTCCGCTTCATACTTGAAAAGTGCGTCCGGATTGTTTATAACGTCGCTTGCACCCTTTTCGTATTCCTGAGCGTTCTGATAACCGAAATCGTCATAAAACTCGCTTCCGTGTTTTTCAAAGTGCTGATTAAGGAGTTTTTGATTTCTGAAATGATATTCAATATAATTATTATCGTCCGTGAAATATTCTGTAGCTTCTTCGGAAAAGATTTCTGTGACTGTTTCTGTAGTAGCTTCGGTAACTGATTCAGTAGCAGTTTCAGTAAATGTTTCTGTAGATGTTTCCGGAATAGTTTCGGGTTTAGTTTCTGTTTCTGAAACGGAATTTTCAACAATTGAACTTTCATTTGTTGAAAAGTTGTCGGGTTTGTCGTTCAGATTGAAAACTATAATTCCTGTTCCGGCTAAAAAGGCGATTATACCGGAAATAATCCCTGTAATTTTCTTTTTCATAATATAATGTCCTCAAACTTTGCATTTATGGATTTGGCGAGTTCGGCAGGCGAAAGACGTATCTGTGTGCCGATTCTGCCACCGCTTATGTAGAAAAGGGGAAGATTTGCGGCACTTTCATGAATTACTGTCATAAACTGTTTTTTCATGCCTATCGGAGTACAGCCGCCACGTACATATCCCGTAATTTTCGTTATGTCTTTTACATGAATGAGTGCAACGGACTTTTCACCGACGCTTTTCGCTGCTTTTTTCAAATCAAGTTCCAGTGCAACAGGGAGCAGGAAACAATAATAATTTCCTGTTTTTCCCTGTGCAACGAGGGTCTTGAAAGTTTCGTCAAGAGACTGTCCGAGAGCATTGGCACAGTGAACACCGTCAATAAATTCGTCACACTGATACGTCTGAAAAGTATAGTTTATTTTGTTTTTCTCAAGAAAACGCATTGCGTTTGTTTTTATTTCCTTTGCCATAAAATCACCTTATTTCTGTGAGTTGATTTTGCTGTAGATACAGCCACAGTAATTCTGTCTGTAAAGATTATATTGTTTTGAAAGTTCTATTGAATGCTTATAGCCGTCGTGTTTCTTGAAATCCGAAAAAAGATATTTCACACCGTATTCTTCTGAAATTTCCGCACCACATTTATTTATGAAAGTACAATCTTTGTGCGGACTTATTGTTAAAGTTGTCGTAAAATAGTCACTGCCAAGCTGTTTCGCCTTTGCTCCTGCCATTCGCAGACGATAGGCTATACACTTCTGACACCGTTCACTTCGTTCGGGAAGTTCTTCAAGACCCTTTGCAAGTTCATAAAAAGGCGATGGGGCGTAAGGTTCTTCAATTACATTCGTATTAAGATTCATTTCACGGACAAGTCTTTTCAGTTCTCCGAGACGGTATATAAACTCATCTTCGGGGGAAATATTCGGATTGCAGAAATAAAGCGTTATATCAAAACGGCTTTCAAGATAACTAAGTGTATGACTACTGCACGGAGCACAGCAGGCGTGCAGTAAAAGCGACGGTTTTTCTCCGTTTTTTTCAAGTTCCGAAAGCGTATTGTCAAGAAATTTTCCGTAATTTACCTTTTCCATTATTTTCCCTCAAGATTTTTAAGTGCTTTGAGTTCTTCACGGTTTACTTTTATTTCAGCGTCTTTAAGGAGTTTTACTTCACTTCTGTCAAAAATTACCGGCACTTCTGATTTGTCGGTTTTTATACGGAGTTTTCCGGTAATTATATTAGCGTCCTCAACACGTCCCTTGTCTCCGTCCGGAGTAACGACTAAAGCTCCCACTTTGGGTGTTATTTTCAGAAGTGAATCATAGGCGTTCTGCTCGTTTTTAAGACAGCACATAAGTCTGCCACAAGTTCCGGAAATTTTGGTAGGATTGAGGGAAAGTCCCTGTTCCTTTGCCATTTTTATTGATACAGGCTGAAAATCTCCCATGTAGCTTTTACAGCAGAATTCACGTCCGCATATTCCGAGACCGCCGAGTATCTTCGCTTCGTCACGGACACCTATCTGTCGGAGTTCTATACGTGTTCTGAAAATAGCCGCAAGGTCTTTTACAAGTTCACGGAAGTCAACACGGTTTTCAGCAGTAAAATAGAATAAAAGCTTGTTGTTGTCGAACGTACATTCAACATCGACAAGGTTCATTTTAAGTTTTCTTGCTTTTATTTTTTCCTCACATATTCTGAAAGCGTCTTTTTCTTTCTGCTTGTTTCTTGTAACAATTTTCATGTCGTTTTCGTCTGCTATTCTGATAACAGGTCTGAGCGGTGAGGCAAGTTCATATTCTTCTATTTTTCTGTTTGCAATAGCAACCTCACCACATTCAATGCCGTTCACTGTTTCCACAATAGCTTTGTCACCGACTTTAGCATTTATGCCCTCCGGTGAAAAGTAGTATATCTTTCCGACTTTTTTGAATCGTATTCCTATTATTTCCTTCATATTTATTCTCCAGTCTTTATAATATGATTTCAGTTATTTCCGCACAGAGAGCCGAAAGTGCAAGAGGTACACTGACATTACATTCAATTGTATACCATGCTCTTTCGATACTTCTGTGAATTTTCTCTGCCATGTGTGATGTAAGCATATAGGAAAGTTTAACCGCTCCCTCACGGAAACAGCCTATATTTTCCGCATCGGTATTCTGAATAAGCACTGCCGAATCCCTCATAAGCTTGTCAAGCATGGAAAGAACTGTTTTAACGTCATTTCTTTCCTTNNNNTAAGNTCTGNNAAAAGAGCCGTATTAAGTGCATATTCGTCTTTTTTAATTATACTATCAGCGAGCTGTTTTGTCAAATCCACCTGTTTACGCAGACTCTCATTATTTATATATTCTGTACACATTCCGATATTGCCATGAAAACAGCTTACAGCGTTTTTTATGTCCGTCTGACTGAAACCGCTGTCAGCAAGTGAAAGTGATGTTTCTTCTTCTGTACACGGTGAAACTCCGAAACATACACATCTTGAAATTATAGTAGGCAGAA
The DNA here is from genome assembly GCA_009177225.1 of Clostridia bacterium. GTDB lineage: Bacteria > Bacillota > Clostridia > Oscillospirales > Ruminococcaceae > Ruminococcus. Next base: position 31,715 of record WFLZ01000032.1, on the reverse strand, counting down.
AGTCGGACTTTGATTCTGATGTGAATATAAAATAAGCGTAATCCGGCGGTTCTTCAATGATTTTCAGAAGTGTATTCTGTGTACGCACGTCCATGTTGTGACAGTCACGGAAAATATATACTTTCCGTCCGCTGTCATTGTTAGGTTTTATAAAAGCGTCGGAGCATATTTTTCTTGCCGTATCGACCGAGTAACCGCCGAGTTTTCCGGAAGTTCCGGCATATGTCACGTCGGGGTGGAAGTCACGTTCAATATTCCTGCACGAACTGCACACACCACAAGGCATATCGTCAACAGGATTTTTACAGAGCAGCAGACTTGTGTAAAACTTTGCCATCAGCTTTTTTCCTGTACCCTTTTCGCCATAGAAAAGAACAGTATGGGCAGTACGTCCGCTTTTTACCATATTGCAGAGATTTGAAATCAACAGTTTGTTTCCGTAAATTTTTTTCATAGCATTACCTGCCGTCAAATAAATTTCAGGACGTGACAACACGCCCTGATTTGCACGATAATTCTATTTTACCACAATTATTTCTGAAATGCCATACTTTTTGAAAATATTTATGGATTTTCTGTCAATGCGTTCACCGCTTGCCACAATCGGTACAGCAGGTGGACACGGAACTTTTACAGAGGCACAAATTCTGTTTTCGGCTTTTTCAACTGGTATTACCTCACATTCTGAAAAAACAGCGTCATGTATGTTCATGACACGTTCCGGAAGTTCCATAGAAAAATCACACGAACGGACAGGATATTTTTCAGCCTGATGTATTGCCTTTGTAAGCGATACGGAAAGTCTTTCATAGTCGTCTTTGGTACATACTGGAGACATAAGCAGTATTACAAGCGAACTGTCGGAATATTCGCATTCTGCTCCGTTTTTTTTGAGAAGTTCCGCAAGTTCATTTCCGTCAATACCGCTTTCACACGCTTTTATAGTAATGTGGAAAGGTTCTGTTTCCGCAAACACAAGCCTGTCCGAAAACTGCCGGCGAAAATTTTCAAGCCATACAATATTTTTTTGAATATCATCATATATTTTTTCTGATATATATTTGTTGCATAGGTCAAGTGAAAGCATTATTAAATATGACGGACTTGTTGATGCAAACATACTCATTTTCTGTTTTAGCAGGGGAACGTATTCCGGTACTGATGTGTGGAGCATTGCCGAGCCTGTAAGAGCAGGTAACATTTTATGTGCGGAATCACAGCAAAGGTCTGCACCGAGTGTAATGGGGTGAATGTCGGGATTCAGAAAACGTAGGTGTGCGCCGTGTGCATTGTCAACTAAAAGTCGTGCGTTATATTTATGACATATATCGGCAAGTGCGGAGATATCGGCAGTTTTTCCGGTATAGTCGGGCGATGTTAAATAAAGTGCCGACGGTACGGGGCTGTTTTTCAGTGCGTTTTCCACGTCGTCAGGATTTATGTTTCCGGAAAGTATTCCGGCAGAATATTCCGGCATAATCCATTCAACGTCAAGGTCAAGCAACGCCGCCGCATTAAGAAAAGCACGGTGAACGTTACGCACTGCAAAAATCCGTCTTTTTTCGGATTTCATAATTGCAAGCATCGTCTGTATGCAGAGAGTTGAACCTCCGGCAGAAAAAACAGTACCGGCAGTGCTGTAAAGTTCCGACATATTTTTTTCACTGTGGGCAATTATTCCGTCCGCTTCAAAAAGACTGTCCGCACCGGAAATTTCCGTTATGTCCATTGAATAGAGTTCCGATAAATCAGGTGAAAGCGTATGACCTTTATGTCCGGGCATATGACATCTCATAGTTCCGGACAATGAATATTTTTTAAGAAAATCATAGACGGGTGTATTCATAGCAATCTCCTTATATATTCTGAATTATTTCCCATAGTTCATGGGCAGTTTCAATATTTATTCCTGCTGTTACGGCAATATCTTCAGGGGTAGCGTTTTTCAGATTGTCCTTTGTCTTGTATTTCATAAAGATTTTTTCAGACTTTTTCTCACCTATTCCACGGACGGAAGTAAGTTCCGAAAGATATGTTTTCTTATTATGCTTTGAGTGCATATAATTGACTGANAATCTGTGTACTTCGTCCTGNATATTTNTGATGAACATNAAAGCAGGGTGCAGGTTGTTTATTTGTATTTCANGTCCTCCGGAAGCAATCGCACGGGTACGGTGCTTATCGTTCTTTACCATGCCGAAAACTTTTATATCAAGTCCGAGTTCACGGACAAGGGCGGTAATTGTATTTACGTGACCTTTTCCACCGTCAAGCAGAATCAAGTCAGGAGTACGCCTGAAATATTCGTCACCGTCCTGATTTATTATGTGTTTCAGACGGCGTGTCAGTACTTCATACATACTTTCATAGTCGTTCTGATATTGTATTTCCTTTATAGTAAAACGTCTGTAAGCTTTTTTCAGTGGTCTGCCGTTCTCAAAGACAACCATTCCGGCTACTATTGATTCAGAAGAAAGATTTGAAATATCGTATGCTGTCAATATACTNGGNNGNCTTGTCCAGTCCGAGAACCTGTCCGAGCTGTTCAAGGGCGATTATTTCTTTTCCGGTACGGTTGTCTTTTATAGCGGCATATTCTGCACTGTTGTTTTTTGCAAGACGCAGAAGTTCTGTCTGTCTGCCTTTCGGAGTTTGCAGGGTTACTTTGCTTCCGGACTGATTATTCAGCATTTCTTCAATAAGAGGATAATCCGACGGAATATGGTCTGCAATTATCATTTTCGGAATGTCTGTTTTATTATAATAGTACTGCATCATGAACTGACTAAGAATATCCTCGTCACTGTCCGGCTTGTCAAACTCAAAAACCGCCTTGTCAAAAAGCCTGTTCTGCCTGTATATCAGTACAGAAATATAAACTCCGTTGTAAGATTCTGCCGTACCTATGATATCCGCATTATTTATACTGCTGTTTATGATTTTCTGCTTTTCTGACGCTTTACGCACAGCGTTTATGCGGTCACGGAGTACAGCGGCTTTTNCAAAGTCGAGATTTTNGGNAGCCCTGTTCATTNCCTTTTCCATTCTNTTNANTGANTCAGCACTGCCGTTNTTCATGAAATTNTCAGCTTGTTTTATTATGTCCCTATACTCNTTACNGTCGATTTTTCCTGTGCATACCCCCATACACATTTTTATGTGATAGTTCAGGCACGGACGGCTTTTCCGGCAATCCTGCGGAAATTTTTTATTGCAGGTGGGTAACATGAATACACGGTTTGCTTCGTCGACAGTTTCCTTTGCAACAGTTCCGCTTGTATAAGGACCTAAATACCTGCCGGACTGCAATGTGTTTTTTTCTGCGGTAATACGTGGATATTCGTCGTCTGAAATTCTGATATAATGATATCCCTTGTCGTCTTTGAGCAGGATATTGTATTTTGGTTTATGCTGTTTGATTAGACTGCATTCAAGCAGAAGTGCTTCATATTCAGTGTCTGTTACAATAAAATCATAGTCATGGACATTCGACACCATAGCAGAAACTTTCGGCGTATGGTTCGGATTTTCCCTGAAATAACTGCTCACTCTCTTGTGTAGGTTTTTGGCTTTGCCGATATATATTATATTTTCGTCCTTGTCCTTCATTATATAGACTCCTGACGATGCAGTGAGCTTTGAAGTTTTTTCACGAAGATACGGGATTCTTGGACTCATATTTTTATACCTCTTTTTCTGATACCTGATTATAATCTTAAAATAATTATGTTATTATAAATAATACTGCATAATCCTGTANATTCTTACTCTTGCACNGGACATCACAGNAGATACAGCCTNCGGAGTAATTTCAAGCTGTCGGGCNATATTNACAATATCGGTTTTCTTAAAATAGTATAACACAATAATTTGCTTTTGTCTTGGAGTAAGCTCATTATTAATAACATTTAACAGTAGTTTCTTTAATTTTCTTATTGAATCTTTGTCGCTCTCGCTTTCAAGAACATCACGTATATTCTTGTCCGCCTCACCGGTGAACGTATCGGAATAGCTTTCACGTCTCGGCACGCTGTTCAACCCTCCTCATATAATTTATAAGGTGCGAAATAATTTCCTGCATCTGAGCGTGTTCGACATACAAAAGCCTTATACGCTGTTCAAGATTAAGCTCGTCAACTCTTGACGGTTTGTCCGATTTGATTAGCATATTTCGCTGTTGTGTCAGAAATTTTATACGTTTTTTTACAAGACGACAGCTTTTTTCATATTCGTTAATTAGTGAATACATAAAATACCTCCGTTTCAGTTGGGAAAAGTGTATAGAACATATGTTCTTTTGGTTATAATTACTATTATAGAACAAACATTCTTGAAAGTCAAGTATTATTTAAAATATTTTTTATTTAATATTATAACGAAATTTTTTTATATAATAAAATCTGGATTTTAGTAGTGACATCTCGGAAATTTTGTGATATAATAAGTCTGTACACTATATTTTACAAAAGGACGTGCTGAAACATGGATTTTAATTATGATGTTATTATTGCAGGCTGCGGTGCAGCGGGTCTTTATGCGGCTATAAACTTACCGTCATCGCTCAGGATTCTTATTGTATGCAAGCGTGAACTCAGTCTCTGTAATTCTTCTCTCGCTCAGGGCGGTATTGCCGGAGTGTATAACTCTCCGACGGATAGTATCCAGTACCATCAGAACGATACTCTTATTGCAGGAGGGTTCAAGAATAATATTGATGCCGTTCACACACTTGTCAGTGAAGCAGCTCAGGATTTGGAGCGTATAATTGAACTCGGTGTGGATTTTGACAGAAATCCCGACGGAACTTATCACCGTACACTTGAGGGCGGTCACAGTCATCACCGTATATTCCATCATGCCGACGCTACCGGAAAGGAAATTACTGAAACCCTCCTTGAAAATGTTCAGAAACTTGAAAATGTCACAATAATGGAAAATACTATTATCTGCGGAACTAAAAAAACTTCAACCGGTTATTCGGCTTTTCTGAAAAGTGNTGATAACTATCAGACATACAACTGTCATTTTATGATTTTTGCAACCGGNGNTATCGGNCGTGTATACGAATTTACGACAAACNNTGCCATTGCAACTGGCGACGGTATTACATTCGCCTATGAAATGGGTGCGAAAATCAAGAATTTAAGCTATGTGCAGTTTCACCCGACTGCTTTCAACAACAGGGCAACCCGTGAGTGTTTTCTGATTTCCGAGGCTGTAAGGGGAGAGGGAGCATATCTTCTCAACTGCAAAAAAGAGCGTTTTATGCACAATTATGACGAACGTCTTGAACTTGCACCGAGAGACGTTGTTTCACATTCAATAGTACTGGAATCAAGAAAACAGAACTCAACTGAATTTTTCCTTGACATAAGTTACAAGGACAGTGAATTTCTGAAAAAACGTTTTCCGATGATTTACAGAAATCTTCTCAAGCAGGGATTTGACCTTACAAAAGAACCTGTTCCGATTTTCCCTTGTCAGCATTATCTTATGGGCGGTATCGACGTTGACAATAATTCTGAAACAAGTCTGCACAATCTTTTTGCGTGCGGTGAATGTTCGCACACAGGCGTACACGGAAGCAACCGTCTTGCAAGTAATTCACTTCTTGAAGCACTTGTTTTCTCACGTCATGCGGCGAAGTGTATAGAATCAAGGCTTGACAGCGTTCCCGAAGATTTTGAAACGGCTGAATTTGACGCACATCTTGACGGTGAACATATGCCAAAGGGTTTCCGTACCGAAACACGCCGTATAATGCAGAAAAGTCACTTTGTCATTCCAGACAAGAAAGAGGCGGCAGAGGGCTTTAAGCGTATAAAGGAAATGCGTGACAACCTTATTGAATCGGGGTATGTTGTTGATACGGATTACGTACTTGCAAAGTCGATAGTTACAGTAGCGTATATAATTCTCGGTGAAGTAATGCAATAATACGTCCTTTTTCCGCTGTATGAACGAATTTACAAACCGAGGTGATTTTTATGAACAAATTTTTGTGTTTTATATGCGCTCTTGCACTCTCCGGAAATCTGCTGACCGTTTCCGGAGACGTAAACGGTGACGACGTTACTGACAGTATGAACTTACAGCTGACAAATGACTATATTCTCGGTAAGGAAAATCTGTCTGAAAGTCAGTACCGCAACGCTGATATTAACAGTGATGGTCTGGTGGATTCGTTTGACCTTGTTATGATGCGTAAAAATCTGACTGTGGCAGAACAACAGATTCCGGCAGGCAGATACATCGCAGAATCCGACGAACTCATACGGCATTTTAATTTCTTTGAGAACGGCGGAAACTATGTTTATACTTCAACCGGAGTGAGTATGGATTTTGAGTATGAGACCGCCGGAAATAATATGACTTTCTATATAGGCACAAGGGATATTGTTTTCCATGCCGTAATAGAATGGAATGACGATACACATTTCAGTCTTGTGTGGGAGGACGGAACTATGGAAAACTTTTCGCCATGTGTAACCGAAGTTATAGACGGTGTTACATATGTTGATGGCATTCTCATTGCAAACAAGAGTTACGCACTTCCGGAAGACTATAATCCGGCGGGACTTACGGATGATACGCAGACGGCTTTCAATGAAATGTCCGCCGCCGCTCTGGAAGACGGCATAAAGCTATGGGTATATTCGGGGTTCCGTTCATATGACTATCAGAAACAGATTTATAATAATTATGTGGCGTTGTACGGACAGGCGACTGCTGATACATTTTCCGCCCGTGCCGGACACTCCGAACATCAGACAGGACTTGCAATTGATGTCAACTGTGCCGACGATTCTTTTGAAGGTACGCCCGAAGCATTATGGCTTGCTGAAAACTCATGGAAATACGGCTTTATAATCCGCTATCCAAAAGGCAGACAGTATGTTACAGGTTACAAATATGAGCCGTGGCATATCCGGTACATAGGCAGGGAAAAGGCTGAGGCAGTTTATAAGTCCGGACTTACTCTTGAGAAGTATCTGGGAATTGATTCAGTATACAAGTAAATTGTTTTAATTAGAATGAAAGGGGTGGATTGACCATGAATTTTGAAAAAAATTTCCAGCGTTATCTTTCAAGAATTGAAAGAATAAGGTATCAGGCAGAAGATTTTACAGAAGAAGCCACAAAAACTGCTCTTATAATGCCGTTTTTTTCGGTTTTAGGGTACGATGTTTTTGATACAAACGAGTTTATGCCTGAATTTACGTGTGACGTTGCCACTAAAAAGGGCGAAAAGGTTGACTATGCAATATTAAAGGACGGAGAACCTATAATTATAATCGAAGCAAAAAGAGCAGGATTGAAATTACAGAAGCAACAGCAGGGTCAGCTTTTCAGATATTTTTCGACAAACCGATGCAGGATAGCTATACTGACAAATGGAATGATATACCAGTTTTTCAGTGATTTGAACGCTCCGAATATAATGGACGATGAGCCTTTTTTTGAATTTAATATTTTTGAAGATGACCGGTCTATATATATTTCGTCTGTAAAACAATTCTGTAAGGGAGAATTTGACATAAGAAATGTCCTTTCAAAAGCTGTTTTTCAGAAGTATGCGACAGTCGTTGAGAAAACGCTGAAACAGGATTTGCTGAATCCGANCGACGAACTTGTNAAATATTTTCTNNCAAGACCGGAAGTCAAAACCGGTAACCGCATAACTTCACAGATGATAGAAAAACACCGTGAAATAACAAGACAGGCTATGCAGAAAGTTTTCGGTGTAAATATACATGAAGTTCCGGACGAAAGAGAAGATTATGAAATTCAGATTATTTCCGAAAATAATGAATCCCTTGCAGAGGAATCAAAATCGCAGTCCGTTCAGAAGATATCTGAAAATATAAAGAATATTCTGAGTGGTATTATTCCGGATTTTTCCTTTATTTCCGAAGATTCTGTTGATTACTGTCGGCTTCACATATACACGTCTGCAAATAAAAAAATCGGAAATGTTAAAATAATTAAATCTGATTTTTCAATACAGTGGAAGAAAACAGGTAGTGTGGGAATGTATATTTTAAAGTCTGAAGAAGATATAAAAAATTACATATAATAAAAATGAAAGGAAGAAAAAAATGAAACTTTTACAGTGTTACGTTGACAATATTATAACAACTGCCCTCATGGAAGATATAAATTATATCGACGCTGCGGCAGATAATCTCATTCCGGAGGAACACAGAAGTTCTGCATATTATGTGGCAAAGGACACAGGTGTTGTGTGCGGAATTGAAGTTGCAAAGCGTGTGTTTGAACTTGCCGGCGGTGACGTTGATTTCAGGATATTCATGAAAGACGGCACTAAGGTTCAGAAAGGTGATATTATTGCTGAACTGGAAGGAAGTACCCTTACACTTCTCAAAGGTGAGANANCTGCNCTCAATCTTTTACAGCATATGNCAGGAATTGCCACAGCTACAAATAAATGCGTTGAACTTGTTACAGGTACAAAGGCATCTGTAACCGATACAAGAAAGACACTTCCCGGACTTCGTGCATTGCAGAAGTATTCTGTAACAGTCGGTGGAGGAAAAAACCACAGATTCAATCTTTCAGATGCGGCAATGCTCAAGGACAATCACATTGACGCTTATGGCGGTATAACTCCGGCAGTTACCGCACTCCGTGAAAAAATCGGTCATACTGTCAAGATTGAAGTTGAAGTCCGCACTCTTGACGAACTTAAAGAGGCTCTTGACAATAAAGTTGAAATAATCATGCTTGACAATATGACAAATGACGAAATGAAAAAAGCTGTTGAGATTACAGACGGTCGTGCATTGCTTGAAGCGTCGGGAAACGTTACCGCCGAGAATATACGTTCAGTAGCTGAAACAGGCGTTGATATAATTTCACTCGGTGTGTTGACACACTCAGTAAAGTGTTTTGATATTTCCATGAAAATAAACAAGTGATTTATTATAGCTGTCCTGAATTAATTCTATACTCATAAAGAAGTTTAAGCCCCGGAGCAATTATTGATAACTGCTTCAGGGCTTGTTGTTAATATTTGATTACTCGCATAAATCAGAATTTAGCATACTCTTTCATAAATATATCAAGTTTTGAGATATAACGATATTCTGCTCCTCCATGATTTGCAAGTCTATCAGTTGGAAAAATAACCATTGTAGTTTTTATATCACTATCTATAAATCTAATTCCAAAGGTATAATCTAACAAATAAGAACCAGAGCAGCGCAGTAGATATGTTCCATTATTATTTGATATGACATTTGTATAAAAGTTGTCGCTTTCATTTTTATAGTTATCTAAAGCTTGAATGACTGTTGTACTATCACATAATAAATCATACTCTCTTGAAAGACAATGTTTTCTGTCTTTTGCAAAAAAGAATGTTATTACTATGCCGATACAGCAAAGCAATACTATCGCAGTTGCCACAGATTCATCCCCTAACAATAATTCCGATTTATATTAGTAATAATTATACATCAAAGCCGTTGCATTGTCAATAGAAACGCCATAGCATTTTTGACTGAAAATCATAAGTGCTATGGCGAAAACTTCTTTATGAGCGTCCGTCTTAATTCGGGGCAGTTTTTTTGTGGCATATAAACGTTGTACCGCATATAATAATACAAACCAAAAAAGGAGGTTATTTTTTTATGTGCGGAATCGCAGGTGCAATAAGTTTCAAGGAAGATATGCGTGAAGATATGAAAATTTACGAGAATATGCAGCACGCACTTCTCAGGCGAGGTCCTGACCAGAGGGGAATTGTACTTACAAAGGAATCGGCTCTTATCCATACAAGACTTGCTGTTATAGACGTTCCGAACGGCAGACAGCCTATGACATTCGGGGACTTTACTATTGTATATAATGGTGAACTTTATAACACCGAAGAAATACGCCGTGAACTTAAAGAAGATTTTGAGTTTGAAACACATTCAGATACCGAAGTTGTACTTAAAAGCTATATAAAGTGGGGGGAAAAGTGTCTTGATAAATTCAACGGGATTTTTGCGTTTGCAATTTATAATCAGAAACAGAAAAAACTTTTTCTTGCCCGTGACAGAATAGGTGTAAAACCTCTGTTTTACTTTAAGAATGACAGCAAGTTTATCTTTTCCTCGGAAATACCTGCACTGCTGGAACACCCCGATGTGCCGCATGAAATTGACGAGCAGGGTGCGGCAGAACTTATCCTTATGGCTCCCGGCAGAACTCCGTCATGTGGCGTTATAAAGGGAATAGAGGAGGTAAAAGCGGGCTGGTGCGGTTACTATACGCCGGACGGTCTTGAATTTCATGAATACTGGCGACTTAAAGCCTACGAACTCCATGAGACTTTTGAACAGACCGCCGAACACGTCAGGGAGCTTGTACTTGATTCAATACGCCGTCAGCTTGTTTCGGNCGTTNCCGTGTGTACGTTTCTTTCAGGCGGNCTTGATTCAAGTCTTATATCCTCAGTTGCCGNTGCCGAAATGAAGNAACAGGGAAAAATCCTTGATNCGTNTTCAGTTGACTACCNTNACANTGATAAGTATTTTCANAAAAGNCACNTNCAGCCGAACAGTGACCCCGNATATATTCAGTGTATGGCAGAGTATCTCGGCACAAATCATCACTGGACAGTAGTAGACACGCCGGAACTCGTCAACGCTCTCTATGATGCGACGGAAGCAAGAGGACTGCCCGGAATGGCAGACGTTGATGCGTCATTGCTTATATTCTGCCGTGAAATAAAGAAACATGGTACTGTAGCTTTGTCGGGAGAGTGTGCAGACGAACTTTTCGGCGGTTATCCGTGGTACAGAGACAAGGATATCCGCATGACCGACGGTTTTCCGTGGGCTCAGAGTACCGCTTACAGAAAAAATTTCCTTTGTGACTACTATGCACAAAAAATAAATGCCGAAGAATATGTTTACAGTGCTTACCGCAATACTGCCAACTATGCTATGAAACTTCCGTCCGACAGTGCGCTTGAATACCGCATGAGAGAAATGACACAACTTAATTTTCACTGGTTCATGCAGACACTTCTTGACCGCAAAGACCGTATGAGTATGTACAGCGGACTTGAAGTCCGTGTGCCTTTCTGTGATTACAGAATAGCGGAGTACTTATATAATGTACCGTGGGAGTACAAGGACTATCAGGGCAGGGAAAAGGGACTGCTTCGTGAGGCAATNAAAGAGTGGTTGCCGNATAAAGTACTGTGGNNTAAGANGTCNCNGTATCNGAAANCACANANTCCTGNATTTCTTGATGCCGTTANGGAANGATNTTCCGCTGTTNTGGACGAAAAGGACAATATTCTTTTTGAACTCGTCAAGCGTGAGGAACTTGAAAAACTTCTCCGTCATGAAGACCATGTGCAGTGGTACGGTCAGCTTATGAATTTACCGCAGACAATAGCTTTCTTCATTCAGCTTGACCACTGGCTGAAACGTTATAAAATAAAACTGATTTAATTAAATATTCCGCACAGTTAAGCCTGTAAAAATTAGTCTGAATGTATTGACAAACAAGAATATTAATGATATACTTTACTAAGTGTTTCATTGAGAACATTAATTAAAATAACTGATTTTAAAAGAAAGGAGCAGGCTAACTGTGAGTAATTCAATGAATCCTGAATTTAAGATAAGAGAGGTAGCAGAACGAATTAAAGCCGTTCGTGAGTCAGTAGGTCTGACTTCTGAAGAAATGGCTGAAAAAACAGGCGTTTCCGTTTATGAGTATCTCGCATATGAGGGCGGTGCTAAGGATTTCAGCTTTACTTTTATTTATAAATTCGCAAACGCTACAGGCGTTGAAATAACCGACCTTATGGAAGGTGAAAGTCCGAAAATCTACAGCTACGACATAACAAGAAAGGGAGGCGGTCTCCCGATTGCACGCCGTAAGGGTATGAGCTATATGCGTCTTGCACCTAAGTTCAGAAACAAGATAGGCGAGCCTTTTATGGTTACAATTCCGTATGTTGACGAGCAGTTCCGTGTGCCTCACCCCCATACACACGAGGGTCAGGAACTTGATATAGTGGTAAGCGGTCAGCTTAAAGTAAAAATCGGTGAACATGAGGAAATTCTCAACGAGGGCGATTCTATATATTATGACAGCGGTGAACCTCATGACGAATGGGCAGTAGGCGGTAAGGAATGTAAATTCTATGCTGTTGTGTTTGGAGTAAACCAGCCACACAGTGCGTTACAGAATCTTGACCCCGTAATTCTCCCCGGTGTTACTAATTTTGACCTTGCAAAAGTTGAAAATCCTGTTATTGACAAGTTCGTAAAGACCGAAACCGACGAGGACGGTGCTTTGAAAAAGATAAGTTTCATGAATGAGGAAACTTTTAACTTCGGTTTTGATATAGTTGACGCTCTCGCCGAAAAAACTCCTGACAAAACTGCTCTTATCTATGTTTCTGACAACATGGAAGAAAGAAAATTCACTTTTGCCGAAATGAAGAAGTATTCCAATATGACCGCTAATTATTTCCTTTCCAAAGGAATTAAAAAGGGTGACACTGTAATGCTTGTTCTTAAAAGACATTATCAGTTCTGGTTTTCTATAATTGCACTCCACAAAATCGGTGCGATTGTTATTCCGGCAACAAATCAGCTTGTACAGCATGATTTCACATATCGTTTCAAGGCAGCCGACGTTAAGGCTATTGTCTGCACTGCCGAGGGTGACGCTGCACATCAGGCAGAGCTTGCTATTGAAGAATGCGGCATGAACATAAAAACTATCGTTGCCAACGGTGAACGTGACGGCTGGGATTCATTTGACAAGGAAATGTATTCTTTCAGCGACGTTTTCGACAGACCTACAGACCCCGAAATACTTTCATGTGGCAGTGAACCTATGCTCATGTTCTTTACTTCGGGAACTACAGGTTATCCGAAAATTGCTATGCACAGCCACAAATATGCTCTCGGTCACTTTATTACCGCACGTTACTGGCATAATGTTGACCCGAATGGTATTCATTTCACTATTTCTGATACAGGCTGGGGCAAGGCTCTCTGGGGCAAACTTTATGGTCAGTGGATGAGTGAAACCTGCGTTTTCGTTTATGACTTCAACAGATTCGACGCTAACAAGATTCTGCCGATGTTCAAAAAATATAATATCACTACTTTCTGTGCTCCGCCTACAATGTATCGTTTCTTTATAAAAGAGGATTTGTCGAAATTCGACCTCAGTTCAATAAAGTATGCAACAGTAGCCGGTGAAGCACTCAATCCGGAAGTATATAATCAGTTCCTTAAGGCAACAGGTGTTAAGCTTATGGAGGGATTCGGTCAGACCGAAACAACTCTTGCTATCGGTAACTTTGTAGGTATGACCGCTAAACCCGGTTCAATGGGTAAACCGAGTGTTCTCTATGATATTGATATTGTTGATTCCGACGGAAACAGCGTCAAGACCGGTGAAACAGGTGAAATTGTAATCAGGGTTGATGAAAATATTCCGTGCGGTTTGTTCGTGGAGTACTACCGTGATGCCGAAAAAACCAAAGAAGTATGGTACGACGGTATGTATCATACCGGCGATACTGCATGGCGTGATGAGGACGGCTATTTCTGGTATGTGGGACGTGTTGACGATGTTATCAAGTCGTCGGGCTACAGAATCGGACCGTTTGAAATCGAAAGCGTTATTATGGAACTTCCTTACGTTCTTGAGTGCGGAGTAAGTGCCGCTCCCGACCCCGTAAGAGGTCAGGTTGTAAAGGCTTCAATAGTTCTTACAAAGGGAACTGTCGGAACAGATGAACTCAAAAAGGAAATTCAGGACTATGTAAAGAAACATACTGCGCCTTACAAGTATCCGAGAATAGTTGAGTTCAGGGACGAACTGCCAAAGACTATCAGTGGAAAAATAAGACGTGTTGAATTAAAGGGTTAATCAATATCTACGGACGGCATAAAAGTCGTCCGTTTTTTTTACTAATAGCTGAAAATGGATAAATAAAACCGTATTATACTTAACGTAAATTGCTTTTTTGTACAAATCGTAGAAATTTATTGGCTAAAATTACTAAAATTCATAAAAAGTACTTTTAAAATTATCTGAAATATGATAGTATATATATACAAAATAAATTGAATTTCGGAGGTGGGTTTATGCAGCATATCAGTAAATATATTAAAAAAATGATTTCTTTATTGTCAGCATTGGTAATGACAGTTGTATGTATTAACTTTCCGATGAAGTCGGAAGGAAGTGATGAACCCGATTTAAAGGAACTTGCAGAGCAGATTATTGTGCTTGTGAACGAAGCAAGAGTTGCTGAAGGACTTAACCCAGTTTATGCAGTTCCTTATCTTTGTGATATGTCATGTGTACGTGCAAGAGAATGTATCTCCAAATTCAGTCATGAACGTCCGGACGGAAGTTCATTTATTGATATAGTTGATTATAGTCTTGTTCCGTGGGCTTTGACTGCCGAAAATATTGCTGCCGGAATGAGTACTCCAGAAGATACTTTTAATCAGTGGAAAAATTCCCCGAAACACTGGGCTGCAATTATGAACCCTGATTATACTCATATAGGAGTAGGTGTAGCTTACGAACCAAACAGCGGCTATGAATGGTACTGGGAACAGATGTTTGTCAAGCTTGATTCTAAAAAGTGTCCTGACGGCGTACTAGATGGACAATATTTCCCTGACAAATATAAGATTGTTCCGAAAGCTGCCGGAGATTTGAACGGCGATGCTGTTATTGATTCTTTTGATTATGTGCTTCTGAAACAGTATCTTGNAAAGGAAATTACTTTTNATCCACTTCAGGTTGAAAGTGCTGACTTGCTTATGGATGGTGCAATAACATATTCTGACGCTGNCTATCTTAAAAAGTATATTCTCGGAGAAATTACCGAGCTTCCTGTGAAAATTTTCTGATTATATTAGTTTTTTGCAATAAAGGTGTGTTCATATATGAAAACGGCTGTTTTGTGCAGTCGTTTTTATTTTGTTCTTATGTTATAATTTATTGGTGCATACATGAAAAAATTTATGGCAATATTTCAATTGCCAGTTGTTAAAAAATATGGTATAATTAATAAAATGTAAACTTTGAGTTGTTAAAATTGGTAAAGGAGAGAATAATATGCCCGAAATATGCCTTTTGGGAACAGGCGGAATGCTTCCCCTTAAAAACCGTTATCTTACAAGTCTTTATGCTGAATATAACGGAAAGGCTGTTCTTATAGACTGCGGTGAAGGTACACAGGTGGCACTTGCACAGCATGGTCTGAAAATGAGCCATATAGAAATGATTCTTATCACTCACTGTCATGCTGACCATGTTACAGGTCTGCCCGGACTTCTTCTTTCTATAGGAAATTGTTCACGCACACAGCCTATTGATATATATATTCCGGAGAGTGCNGAAAAAATAATAAAAAGTCTTATATCNNTATNTGGTACATNGNCGTATGAAGTTAATCTNNACAGACTTCCGGACAGAAGTCCNACAGCTTTTNCAGCCAATAAAATTGNCCCTANGCNTATGATTTCCANTATNCCTCTTGAACACAGCGTCANCTNTCTCGGNTACAGACTCGCTCTTTCAAGAAAACCCGTATTTGAACCGGACAAGGCTAAAGCACTTGACATTCCCGTAAAGTNCTGGANAATGCTTNACAGCGGNTCNAACGTCAGNCTTGACGACGGACGGNCTATAANTNCGTCAGATGTTACCGGAGANCGTCGTCCGCCTTTGAATGTTACTTATATTACCGATACACTTCCGATTGACAGTATAACAGGATTTGCAGACGGTGCAGACCTGTTTGTCTGTGAGGGAATGTACGGCGATATGTCCAAAAAACAGGCTATGAACGAAAAAGGTCATATGCTTATGCAGGACGCTTGCAGAATAGCTTCACAGGCAAATGTAAAACGCCTGTGGCTCACTCATTACAGTCCCGCCGAAACTGAACCGGAAGCATATGAACAGGAACTCAAAGCTGTTTTTGAAAATGTAAGTGTTTCATGTGACGGAGATAAAATATCTCTGTGATTTTCAGAAATTGTGTTTTTATGACTGAATCTGAATTTTTTAGACAAAATGACGATATTTGTATCGGAAATACTTTTAAAAACGTCATAATTCACAAATTATAATTAAAATAATTTCCGGAGTTTACATTTATATAAAAATAATGTTAAAATGAATATAAATTGTTGCAATTTTAAAGCATATGTGATATAATATTTGTATAAGTTTAACAATGTGAAGTGTATGCCTGTAGGCACTTCATATTTTGTTTAAAGTGTGTTGCCTTTGATATTGATTTTTTGTAGAATAATTATCGTTTTGCGTGATATATATTACTATTAGTATAAAAGTTGGTGAATATTGATAAAAAATGACTGATTATTTATGGCAAAAAAACGATTGAAAATTAACTTTTAAAATGTTATAATTGTTATTATTAAGGTGGCATAAAATATCCCCGACAATAAATTAATCTATGGAGGTGGTTCTATGAAGAGTTTTTCCTATGTCGCTCAGGACGCAAGAGGCAGACAGCAGAAGGGCGTTATGAATGCCGAAAACGAACAGGAATTTCTTGAAAAGGCGAAAGAAAGAGGTCTGTACGTCAAGGACTTTAAGGAAAGCGATTCAACCAACGCAAAATCAATCTACAAGTTTAGTACCAAGGAGCTTACGTTCTGCTGTCGTCAGCTGAGTGCTATGCTTACTTCCGGTCTTACACTTGTAAAAGCAATTGACATTCTCACAAAAGAACAGGAAAATGAAAAAGGTAAGGCTATATGGCAGGACATTTATGAAAATGTTCAGAAAGGTGAATCTTTTTCATCAACTCTTGAAATGCACGCAGGCTCATTTCCGGATTTCCTTATCTCAATGGTCAGTGCCGGTGAAACCAGTGGTTCTCTCGACGTAATCATGACCCGTATGGCAGACCACTACAACAAGGAAGGTAAACTCAAAAATACCGTAAAGAGTGCTATGGTTTATCCTGTTATACTCCTTGTTCTCTGTGTGGTTATCGTTATTTTCCTCTTTGCCTTCATCATGCCGACATTTATCGCCATGTATGAAGACCCCGACGATATGCCCGCCCTTACTAAAATGATGGCAAGTATATCCGATGTTATCCAGCATAAGTGGTGGCTTCTTATCATCATAGCAGGTGGAATTTTCTTCGGCATAAGATATGCACTTAAAGTTCCGGATATAAGGCTGAAATTTGACCGTCTGCTTATAAAAGGTCCGGGTTTTGGTCCTCTTATAACAAAAATCTATACCGGACGTTTTGCACGTACCCTCTCGTCACTTTATTCAAGCGGTATTCCTATGGTTGAATGCCTCCAGAGAGCATCTGCCGTTCTCGGAAATTCATATGTTGACGAAAAATTCGTTGAAGNCGTTGACGAGGTAAAACAGGNTGAAACNCTTTCAAATGCTATCACAAGNTCTGAAATTTTTGAAAATATGTTNTGCTCTANTCTTTACGTAGGTGAGGAATCAGGTGCTCTGGACTCCATTCTTGNAAAAACTTCAGATTANTATGAAGAAGAATCCGACGCAGCCGTACAGCGTCTCGTAAGCATGGTAGAGCCTATTCTTCTTATTTTCATGGCTATTATCATTGGTCTTGTTGTTTGTGGTATTTACCCCGCACTCTACGGCTCATTCGACTCTATCGAAAACGAATAATTCACGGAAAGGTGGAAAGATAAATGCTTTCATTTGATATTACCGACAGAAATATACGAGTGGTTAAGGGCGTTGAAAGCAGTGGAAAAATTAAAATCAGCTCTGCTGCAACTCTTAATATTGACGAGGAACTTATTGTAAATGGTCACATCAAGGACGTTCCTAATGTCGCTACACTTATAAACGGAATACTTAAAAAGAACAGAATGCCCGACAAGGAAGCAATTGTCAGCATCTCGTCAAACCTTACAATCTTCAAGGAACTTGATGTTCCTAAAGTTAAGATTACCGATATGCAGAAAACTGTAAAACAGCAGATGCTTACAGAACTTAATCTTGACGATACATACAGCGTTTCCTATATTATAGTGGGCGACGGCGAAGGTGATAATTATAAGGTTCTTGCAACAGCGTGTCCTTATGAAGTTATCAACAGTTATCGTGAAATGTTCAAGCTTCTCGGTATTTCACTCAAGTCTGTAATGATTGGCTGTAACTGTATCACAAAGGTTCTTCTTGCTGATACGAAAATCAAGTCGAAAATGCCTCTCCTTGCTGTTCAGATTGACAACAACTTCATTTCTCTCAATCTCTACGAGGCAGGACAGCTTTCATTCTCACGTTTCGCTTCTATCGACCCTGCTGACTATAACTATTCAGACGACTATGTATTTGAAGCTGTAAACGAAAATATCTTCCGTATGCTTCAGTTCCACAGAAGCCGTAACACCGGAGAAGTTATTGAAAATATCATTTTCTACGGCGATACTCATGACTATGTGAGACTTACTGACGAACTTGAAAAGCTTGACCTCAATACAAGTCTTATCAATGTTCCTCCGCAGATTCACGGACACGAAAACCTTGAGTTCTCTCTCTATGCCAACGCTATCGGTGCTATGTTCAAGAGAAACAAGGATACTGAAAAAATCAATCTTCTTGATACTGATTTCAGTTCTGCCGTAAAGAACAGAGTTGCAAACGAAAGTGCCGGCAACTATGTAATGCTCGGAACAATAGGTGCCGCAGTTCTTGTAATGGCAGGAGTATGGGGAGTACTTACAATCAAGGACAACGGTATACAGGACGATATTCAGGTTTGTCAGGACTATATTGACAGCCCCGAAACAGCCAAGAAAATAAAGTATCTTGAAAGACTTGAAGGTATCAAGTCAAAAGTTGATACCTACAATGTAGCTATGACAAACGCTCATGACGCTTTCTTCTCGCAGCCTATTATAAACGGCGACAAGTATGACCTTGTTGAAGAAACACTGAAAAGTACGGCGGAAGAATTACAGCTGACAGATGTTAAGATTTCTATCCCCAAATATTTGGACGGACAGCTTTCTATCACGGTTGACTGTAATTACAACGGGGGCGCATATCAGGAACTTCCTGCGGAATTTGTTGCAAATCTTCTTGAAAAAGACGCATTTGACAATGCTTCATACAGCGGATACCGTCTTAATCAGGTTGTTGTTGATAAAAATGCAGAACCTGAGACACATGTACGCTTTGACGTTACTATGAGGGTAAAGGGCGAACAGAGTGCATATCACCCTGAAGAAACTGAAGCTGAAGAAGATATAGCAGAATAAGGAGGCTGATTAACATGAAACTGAATTACAGAGATAAAGTAATCTTTGGTATTGGAATTGCGATTTTAATTCTTGTTGTCGGATTCATCTTTCTTATCAAACCAAAGAATGAAGAAATCAAAGAGGACGAAAAAACCCTGATAGCAAAGCAGGAAGAAGAGGCAGACATTAAAGCAAGACTTGCAAAAATTGAACCCCTTAAGAACAGCATTGACGAAGTATATGAAGAAACAGCCAAGCTTACTGCTGATTTCGTTCCGATTGGAGATGTTAACGAAACACAGAAACTTGACCAGTATATGCAGCATCTTGCAGAAGAAGCAGGTGTCCGTATAGATGAACTCAATGTAGCTTATCCGAAAGAGCAGGAACTTGACTATTATTATCTTGAATATGAGGACCTTATTTCAGATATGCGTAATTCTGCTGACCTCAACGGTGGATATGCAAAAAATTATGACGAAGTTTTTGCAGAGCAGAACGCTCTTGAACAGAGAAACGTTGAAACACTTATCCAGACACAGTACGGCATAAGAGTTACAGGTACAAGAGAAGCTGTATGGGCTTATATGAAGGCTGTTCAAGAACTCAAAAAGACTTTGCTCATAAATCAGGTTGATATTACAGATTATTCTTTCGGTGCAGACAAGGAAGATGCAGAACAGCAGCCGACAGTTGACGAAAATGCAGAAGAACCGACAGACACAGATGAAAACGCAGAAGCTCCGGAAGAAGCAGGAGCAGAAACAGATACTCCCGAACCGGCTCCGGCTCCGGAAGAGCTTACTATTGATGACGCAAATACATCTACAGTACAAATAGTAATCAGTTTATATTCAGTTTATGATATGCAGAAGCCTGATACAGCTGAATAAAAATCATTCGCTAAGTTATTAATAAAGAGAAATGTAACTTGAAAGGCGGTAAAAACTATGAAAACTGAGAAAAAACGAAGTTTCAAGGGTGCCGTACTGATTACTGTCGTATCAGTAATGTCGCTATTGATAATTTTTCTTACCAGTACTCTTGTACTTGCCACAGCGGCAAACAACAGAGCACACAAATCATATTCGTCGTCACAGGCTAACTACACTGCGAGAACTGCTATTGACAGTATTCTGAAAGCAGCGAGCGAGGACGATGATTTTGCGACGGCTATAGCGTCGCTTACAACAGGCACAGGTTTTGATGTAGACATTACAATGGATTCAACATCTGCCGGAATGGGCAGAGTTACAAAAGCAAGAGTGGAATATGCAGGTTCAAGGGACTATTATGATTCTTCTGAAAAGGAATGGGTTTCAAAAGACCTTATTTCCATAACGGCTGACGTATTATACGGCGGTGAAACAAAAACAGTAACTGCCTATGTTCTCAAGAACCCTCCCACAAGCGTAAACAATCCGGGCGGCGGCGGCGGTTTCGTAACCGTCGGCTCTGCCGTTGTATCAAACCATACAAACTCATTCGGCGGTACATACCTTGGTATTGGTATGGCAAGTGCAAACAGAATGTATCAGTATAATAATCCTGCTATACCTTTCCCGTTTGATGATGTTTCTCTTGAACAGAAACTCTATCTCAATGTCAAGGACGGCGTAAGCTATGAATATGATGCAGCCGGCAGACCATTCTATGCACCCGAAAACAACGATATTATGGTTGGTTTTACAACAGGTAACGACCAGACTATTGAAGCACCGTTCGTTGTAAACGGAAATCTTACTGTAAATACACAGACACACGTTTATTTTCCTACAAAAGGCTCAGGAATGGCTATATGGGGAAATATGGACATTCAGAACAGCAGTTTTCAGGTATTTTCCGAAACAGTAAACAATGATGCTGCTGTTTTATTCAATCAGGAAATAACAAAATTTCAGGNTATCNCGNATATCTATGTTGATTCNCTCCTTAAACTTAACAATCAGACGATAGGAAATGAAAAACTTCCTCTTAACATCTTCTGCGGTTCATTTGAGGCAACATCAAATGATACAAATACCTATGCAAATATTTATTGTCAGGATTCAAATAAAACTTCGTATTTAGGTTCTAACAATACTGCACTCCATGCCTGGAGCAATTCTGTTCTTAACGGAACAAGCAGCTATCTTGGTACTTGTACATCAGGTAATTTCTATACAAAAGGAAATCTTGAAGTGAAAAACAAGGGTGCTGCTATTAAAGGTGACCTTGTTGTTGAAGGCGACCTTATTATAAATCTTGAAACTCCTACATTTGCACTTGATGTAACTGGAAGTGTTGTTGTCAACGGTACTCTCAGAGTAGTGAACGGAACGATAACAGCAGGTAACGGCATTTATGCTACTTCTGCAACAGGTCAGGA
Organism: Clostridia bacterium; assembly: GCA_009177225.1. Lineage (GTDB taxonomy): Bacteria > Bacillota > Clostridia > Oscillospirales > Ruminococcaceae > Ruminococcus. The sequence continues at coordinate 10,055 of WFLZ01000032.1, read as the reverse complement.
CGTTACTACTAATGCTACAAAGAAAATGGCGGCAAACGGTGTTGACGAACTTTATGAAAGACAGGACAATATCACTTATTATGTTCTCGCTAAAGATGTAACTATTAATCATATAGGCTGGGGAAATCAGGAAATTTTCCATGATTATGTATGGCTTAATCCTGACGTTATAAGTAGTTATGGCTTACCTGTAGGTGCTACATTTGTTGATATGAACGGTGGAGCAGTTATTGATGACACTTTTGTAAACGAGATTGTATATGGTGGAATAGATGCTTCTAATGAAACCACTGTTAAAAAAGAATACTCTGTTGATACCTTATGGGTTAACAGAGATGACCCGACAGATACAACAACAAATGAAATGGATACTTTTGAGGCAGGCGGTACTTTTGCATACAAGGGAGCTAATTTAGGAACTCCTGATTTATATGCCGCTACCCATAACAATGAACTTTTCCCGAAACAAGCCGAAAAATCTGTAATTCTCGGATTTGAGGAAATCGGTGATGGAACTCCTAAGGAAACTTCAAAGGTAGTTCAGACAATTGACGAAATCGAACAGAGTTATAACTTTAAAAATGTTGCTGTTACTAAAGTTCCTGTAGAGAATGGTATTCGTATGGCTGTTGAATCAAATGTATATGACAGTAGCAATGTGCCGGACGAAATTACAGAAAGCTGTACTCTTGAAGGTGGATTCGGTTCAAGAATCTACATAAAGAATGAATCTTCAAATGACATATGGGTTAAACTCAAGAATTTCAATATGAGTCCTGTAGGCAGTGTTCCTGCTGATTTTGGTATTGTTTATGATGATTCAGCTCCTAACTGCGGAAAGCTTATACTTTTCATTGAGGGAGATGTTACATTTGACAAGGCAAACATTGTTACAAAATCATACTGGGATTTGATTAGCAGCAAAACACCTTTCCAGATTGCAACAAATGATGACCTTTATATATCAGGTGTTACAAAAGTAACTTCTCCTAAAATAAAGATTTATTCTGAAGAGGCAGATTATGACGGAGAAGGTAATCTTATTTCACGACCTTCGCTTAGATTCTGGAACTTTGATGGTAATCCACACAGGATAGTTACAGCTAATATTGAAGCTCCTAATCTTGATTTCTATATTCAGAAAGCAGAAAAACTGGATTTTGATGTGTACTATGATGCAATCAATATTAAAGACAGAGTAGGAGATTCAAAAGCAGTTGGTGTAATTGGTGTTCTTAACGTTGCACAGGCTGACGGACAGAATGAATGGACGTTCCTTTATACTCCGGACGCTTCAAGTCTGCCACCATCAATGCCTCATACACCACATGGTGCCGACAGTTTTGTAATTACCTATTATGAAGGCTTTTAACGGAGGTGCTGTATGAAAAACGAAAAAATTAAAAAATCCCGTAAAAAGCGTGGAATGACTCTTGCTGAAGTTATCATTTCCATTGCGGTTATGGCGGTTCTTGCACTTCTTCTCACTACTGTGGGCGTTACAATTGATAACTACCGGAAAGACACAAGGGCAAGAAATGCAAAAATTGCTCTCGAAGGTCCGTCCGCCGAACTTCAAAGCAGAGATACAGCTACTGCGTCAAATATGGGCAAACAGATTGACGAGGACTTTAAAATTTATGTAAAAAGAAGCGGTGGAAGTACCGTTGAAGTAAGTGGAAAACTCTACAGCACAAGCGATGAACTGACTGACACAGGTACTGTTGATTCTGATAATGTTCCGATTTATGACGGAAATACAAAGGGACATTTTAAGTTTGTCTACATTCCGTAGGAGGTAAAAGCATGAAAAACAAAAAAAACCTCAGAGGCTTTACGCTTGTTGAGCTGATTGTTGTTATGGCTGTCTTTGGAATAATTATGCTCGGTGCTATGCAGTTCCTTGACCCTGTAAACAGAATGATGAAAGGTGCGTCTGTGCAGGAAGCAAATGCCGCTACTGTTGACAATATAAAGCGTTATTTTGAGGGAACTCTGCGTTATGCAAATGCTGTTTATGTTCATAACGGTGACCTTAAATATTATGATCCAAGCGGTGTTCATCTGTATGATACGTCACTTGCTGAATCAGCCCGTCAGCAGAAAGCAGTTGAAGATTTTGTGGATTGCTGTTTCAGAAACAGGGTTGACAGCTCAAATAACCCTATAAGCGGTCAGGCTTATGTAATGAAAATAAATAACGATGACCAAGGTAAAATTACAGAAAGTGTATTTGATTTTACGGCAGGTTATGATTACAATGACTATAATTCTTCCACTGGTTTCTGGGATGACCATCGGGAACAGTCTCCAACTGTGTCGGCTTCAAGTATTGACGTGCCTGTTATAAATGATGTTTATTACAAGGATTATTCTATATTTGCTTCAATCGGCTATAACACAATGAACGTTATCCATGACGGCGACGTAAGCTATGCACTTCCGGCGAAAATCAAAGATGACCAGTATTTTGGTCGTATCGTACCGGTAGGCACATACGGATTTTCTCCGACTATGTTTTCATTTACTTTTGTAACATATAAAAACGATGACGGTGCTGACAAGTATCATAATGTCATTGACGGAGACCATGTATTTGGCTCACCTTATTCTTCCGCAAATGCTTCACTTGCACTTCTGAATATAAATTCAGCTTTTGGCGGAGACTATCGTTCAAATCTTGACTACTGTCCCGTAAGAAGAAACGGCAACGGATATACGCCAACAACTATGGTTGATACTGACGGCGACAGCAAGTGGGATTATATCAAACTTGCGTCATCACCGGACTATTTCGCAGCACGAGACACCGATAACATTGCAGGTGGAAACAACATCTATATTATCTATACCCTTCCACAGTAATTACACACAAAAAACAGGCAGCAGTCATAATGCTGCTGCCTGTAATTATTTTTGTTGTTTTTTACTGAACCGGAGCAGTAAGCAGACCGATATACCATTGAGCTATATCGTTTCCCCACAATGCTCCTATCGCTATGCCTATTGACAGAAACGGACCAAATGCAAATTTTGANTCTCCGGAAATAATTTTATTTATTATTCCGGCAACAGCGNCANTTACTATTNCAAGTAATGCTGAAACGATAACAGCCTTTGTTCCGAGGTAAGCACCGGCGGCAATCATANGAAGCGTATCTCCAAGTTCAATAGCACGGAAATCTTCTCCGTATTTCTTTTTTATGAAACTCCGGCTTACTTCACCGATAATGAAAAATGGTACGCTTATAATAAGTGACCCGATAATTCTCTGCTCAACAGAAGCCTGATTGGTGAAAATCAGCGACGGAATTACAAGTATGGCAATCAGACTTAAAATTGTTTCGTCGATTTCCATTGTGTCCCAGTCCATGAATCCGACTACAACGAGCAGTGACATGAGAACACAGGTTATTATGGATTCAGCATTGATGTCATGAACGAAAAATGTAAGCACAAAAAGCAGACCGTTCAGACTTTCAACAACAGGATATCTCGGAGAAATTTTTTCTCCGCAACTGTGGCACTTGCCTTTGAGTGCAAGCCAGCTAAAAACAGGGATTAAGTCTCTTGCCCTGATTTTTGTACCACACGTCATGCAGTGTGACGACCTCTTTATAAGAGATTCATTGCGTGGAAGTCTCAGAATGACAACATTCAGGAAACTCCCCACACTTATGCCAAGCAGAAATATTACGGTGTAAAACGATATTACAAAAAGCGGTGACACGAATTCGTCGTGAAGCATATCTTTAAAATCACCCATTAGTTTTACTCCTCCTTTACATTAAAATATTGACATACTTTATTATAACATAAATTCTGGAAAATTCAAGTAAAATTTAAAAGTTTGTTTTCATAACTGTCATATTTGTAAAATCTGACAGTTGAAAATTTACTTTAGAAATAAAGAGCGGAGGTTTTTTATGAGAAATGAGAGAATAGGCGATTACTTAGTTAGTCAGGGACTGATTAATCAGGAACAGCTTATGAAAGTTCTTGAAGTTCAGAAAGAGTCTAACGGGACAAAGAAGTTCGGTGACGTTGTTGTCGAACTACAGTATATGTCCGAAGTGAATTTCACTAAGGCACTTGCCGGAAAAATGAGGGTACAGTATGTTGACCTTGACACTGTTGAAATCAATTCAGAGGCAGTCAACAAAGTACCGGAAGCACTCGCAAGAAAACATACTGTCATTGCTATTGCAATTACCGGAAAAAGACTTACTGTAGCTACAAACGACCCTGTTAACTTTATCGTTCTTGAAGAAATCAAGGTTTCAACAGGTATGGACTGTGTGCCTGTACTTGCTACCACAACGGCTATCAACAAGGCTATCGGTAAAAACTACTCGATGCAGAACGTTGACAGCGTTGTTGACAGTCTTGCAGCTATGAACGGCGGTGATAATGGTCCAATGGAGGACGAGGAGTCCAAGGACAGAGTAGAGAGCGCTCCTATCGTTAAACTTGCTACCACGATTATTGAAAATGCTTACAGAGCTGACGCAACCGATATTCATATCGAACCGTTTAAAACATATACAAGAATACGTATCCGTGTAAACGGCGACCTTGTTGAACTCATGAACGTATCAAGTGCTGTTCACAGTGCATTGACCACACGTCTCAAGCTTATAAGCGGTATGAATATCGCTGAAAAGAGAGTACCGCAGGACGGACGTTTCACTCAGGTTGTAGACGGTACGACGCTTGACGTCCGTGTATCTTCACTCCCGATGGTAAACGGTGAAAAGATAGTTATCCGTATTCTTTCAACCGGACAGATTGCACTCCGTAAGATTACCGACCTCGGTATGTCGGATTACAACTATCAGCTCTTTGAATCAATGCTCCGTGTACCGCACGGCGTTATCCTTGTAACAGGTCCTACCGGTTCAGGTAAAACAACTACGCTTTACGCTGCACTCGGTGAACTCGCAAAGCCTAACGTAAACGTTATCACAGTTGAAGACCCTGTCGAAAAAGCTATTGACGGTATCAATCAGTGTCAGGTTAACACAAAGGCTGGTATGACCTTTGCTGCCGCACTCCGTTCAATTCTCCGTCAGGACCCTGATATCGTTATGATAGGTGAGATGCGTGATACGGAAACCGCAGATATCGGTATCCGTGCCGCTATCACAGGACACCTTGTACTTTCCACACTTCATACAAATGACGCTGCTTCAACAGTTGTCCGTCTTATTGATATGGGCGTTGCCGCTTACATGGTTGCAACTTCACTTATTGGCGTTATCGCACAGCGACTTATAAAAGTTCTCTGTCCTTCATGCAAGACTCCGAGAATTTCTACAGAAGAAGAAAATGAACTCATGGGTATTGACCAGTCAATTCAGATTTACGAACCCTGCGGTTGTCCTGAATGCAACAATACCGGCTACAGAGGAAGAACCGCTATTCATGAAATTATTCACTGTACTGCCAAGGTTTCGCAGATTATTGCTGGTGGCGGCGGTAAGGAAGAAATTGAAGAAGCAGCAAGAAACAACGGTACAAAGCTTCTCCGTGACAACGCCGCAGAACTTGTTGTTGCAGGTCAAACTTCTATCGATGAACTTGTAAGAACAACATTCTCAGTATAATTAAAAATATAATCAGGGAGGTTATAATAATGGGAATAATTGAAATCAACAGAATACTTGACGAGGTACGTCTTTTAGGCTGTTCAGACCTTCATTTTACATACGGAATTGCTCCTGTTGTACGTCTTAACGGTTCTCTCAGAACCATGCGTTCACAGTATCCCGAAATGGACGAGGAAGAAATACTTGATGTCGTTCACCAGATGACCAACGAAACACAGCAGACAAGTGTAAACAATCATCATGATACTGACTTTTCTTTTCAGACAAGAAGCGGTTACCGTCACCGTGTAAACGTTTACTTTCAGAAAGGCAAGCCGGCAATCGCTATCCGTCTGCTCAGAAATGATATTCCTACTCTTGAGGATTTGTCACTTCCACCGATTCTTGCGGATTTTTCAATGCGTCCCCGTGGTCTTATACTTGTAACAGGTCCTACCGGTTCGGGTAAGTCAACAACTCTTGCCGGAATGATGGACTTCGTAAACCTCAACAGAAGTGCCCACATTATTACGGTTGAAGACCCTATCGAGTACGTTCATGAACACAAAAGATGTATGATAAATCAGAGAGAAATCGGCGACGACGTTCCGAGCTTTGCCCTTGCTCTCCGTGCCGCTCTCCGTGAGGACCCCGATGTTATTCTCGTAGGAGAAATGCGTGACTTTGAAACGATTCAGGCAGCCGTAACCGCAGCCGAAACAGGTCACCTTGTTATGAGTACACTTCATACAACAAGTGCGTCCGATACTATTAACCGTATTATCGACGTTTATCCGGAACATCAGCAGAATCAGATTCGTACACAGCTTGCGAATAACCTCGTAGCCGTTATTTCTCAGACACTTATTCCGAAAAGAGACGGTACAGGACGTATCGCTGTACAGGAAATCCTTAACGTTACCGACGCTATCGCCGCTATGATTCGTGATAACAAGATTCACCTTATCCAGTCGGCTATCCAGACAGGTAAACAGTCGGGAATGCAGTCGCTCGATATGGAACTTGCCCGTCTGGTACACGGCGGTGTTATCGGCGAAGTTGACGCTCTCGAAAAATGTCTTGACAAACAGGAATTTTATCGTTTTCTCGCTCAAATGGGCGGAGCTGCCAAGTAAAATATATTCCGGACGGACAGTTTTTGTCCGTCCGTTTATTTTGCTATAAATTTACAGAGAGTATAAAATTATGTTTAATATTTTTATTTATTCATAGATAATTGTGCAAATTGACGAAAAATACAAAAAAAATCATGCTTTTAGGGCGTGTATGTAAAAAATGACTGATAATCAGGTTTTTTTTTCAGAAAGTGTTGACATTTTATGAATTAAGTGCTATACTATTATTACAGGAAAGGGGTCAGGGACAAATACTTATTTCAGTGTATTCTGAATTTGTGCTGTCGCATGGCACGAACTAAAACATTTAGTATATCCTGACCGTATATTAAAGTGCCGGTGACGGTTCGGCACAAAAAATTTATTATTTAAGGAGGTTTTCTCTTATGAAAACAACTAAGAAAAAGGGCTTTACCCTTATCGAGCTCATCGTTGTTATCGCTATCATCGGTGTTCTCGCTGCTATTCTCGTTCCTTCAATGCTCGGCTATGTAAAGAAGTCCAAGATTCAGGGTGCTAACTCTACAGCTTCTACTCTCCTCAAGGCTGCTGGTTCAGCTGCTGAAGAACTTGACGAAGAAGATAAGGTTTTTGCAGATGGTGATGTTACATGGACTAAGTCTGATGCTGACGAAGTTAGCTCTGCGGAGGACATTAAAGATGCTATAAAACCTTTCTTTGGCGATGTTGAAAAGATTGACGCTGCTCTTTCTTTCAAGGACGGTCAGTGTGTTGCTGCTGCTGTAAGAAGCGGTAAGTACTATGGTACATCTCCTTCTGTTTATACAGCTAAGAACTGGGATGATACTCCTCATGGTAGTATTGAGGATGCNCTTGCTGNAGCTGTTAAGNAGGCAAACGGTACAGAAGGTTAATTATAATTCTTAATTGAATAAAAACACAACCTCTCTCTTTCTGGGAGAGGTTTTGCTTATCAGGAGGAATTTTTTTGGATAATGATACTAAACACGTCCTGACTGTACTTGGATTTGTATTTTGTTTTGGTGCAGGGTATTTTGTGTGTAAGGGCGAAAACAGGGACGCTCTGAAAATAGGTGATAAATTTTCCGCAGTTACAAGAATAGAAGATGCCCTTAAAGGTAAAGAAAATATAACTTTTGAAAATGAGGAAAAAGCAGTTGAAANTGCGATAAATGCTTATTATNANGAATCGAGCGATAAATATTTAAGNTATAAACTTAATGATNAAAATGAGANANCGGNTGAAAGTGAAGATTATGAATATAAAAATAAATATAAAATGATTGACAATATATGTTATATTAATTCTGCTCATTTTAATATCGACGGTATTCAGGGGTTTACACACGCTTTCAAAGATTGTCCCGATGCAGAGGGGTTTATAATTGACCTAAGAAACAATATGGGCGGATATACAAGCTATAGCACGAGTTCACTCGGTTATTTTCTTGGTAGTTGTGAGGTTGGTATGTATCATTACAATGACGGCAGAGAGGAAAAAATCAGTATAAGAACATCAGAAAAAAAGACTGATAAGAAAACTGTTATTCTTGTAAACGAAAAAACGGCAAGTGCTTCTGAAATTTTTGTATCTTCTATGAAACAGTTCTACGACGGAGAGGTTATTATACTTGGAACTCATACCTACGGAAAGGGTGTTTTTCAAGTTCCGGTAATGACGGAAAACAGTGAAGAAATAAATTATACCGCCGGATATTATACTATCGGAAACTGGCAGTGCTATGACGGTATCGGAATTGACCCCGATATAGAACTTGAAATGAAATATGACCCTGATATTATATGTACAGATGAGGATATACAGCTAAATGCAGCTATTGAAATTTTTAATAATTAAGATTAAAAAAGGCTATATTTTTGTGTGTAGTGCATAAAAAACACAGTATAAATCGTATTTTTTTGTGATTAAAGATATTGACAATTTATGAACGAAATGTTATAATACAGTTAAAAGAGGTGTTGATATATGAATAGAAAATTAAAAGGTTTTACACTTATTGAACTTATTGTAGTTATCGCTATTATTGGCGTACTTGCGGCTATTTTAGTACCGTCTATGCTGGGTTACGTCAGAAAATCAAAGATACAGGGTGCGAATACAACCGCCAACACTTTATATAAAGCCATCTCGTCTTACATATCAGACCTTGATACTGAAAATGCCTATCTGCCGGAGGGTGTACATTCTGTCTCAAACGGAACTTGTACAGATGCTGACGTTGTGGAAATCGGGAATTTTGTTAACGATATGAAGCCGTATTTTTCTCACATTGAAAAGGTTGATGCCGCTTTCTATATTCATCAGGGTGTTTGCGTGGCTGTAAGTATCAAAAGTAAGGCTTATTACGGAAGCTGTCCGCCTTTTCTTACCGCTAAGAACTGGGAGCATTATTCCGAGGAACTCGCAGACAAAGAGGCGGTTGTTCAGAAAGCTATTCAAGTTAATAAAATTGATATTGAATGATGTTATCTGCTTCGGTGAAAACTGGTGAAATGCACTAATTTTCACCGTATTTTTGTACACTTACATCAAAAAAAATCGTTGACAAACTGTGAATAAAATGGTATAATATTTTTAAAGATTGGAGGTTCAGGCTATGAATAAAAAATTAAAAGGTTTTACCTTAATGGAGCTTATTATTGTTATCGCTATTATCGCTGTCCTTTCAGCTATTTTCATACCCTCATGGATGAATTGGATTACTATGTCTAAAGTGAGAAAACAGAATAATAATGCACGAACAATTTTTAATGCTGCTCAGACGGTAGTACAGGATTATAAATTCAGAGAACGTAAACTTAATGACAGTGATAAAAGTATAGGTAACGGTGATTTTTATTTTTATTGGAATAAGAATAGCGGCGTTGCTACAGGAGACGCTACAAACGTCGGTGATGCGGACTTTATGACTAATTTTACAAATCAGTTAAACAAAATGTACGGAGATGCCCCCGAAACTGCTTATAGAATTTATGTCCATAATTATATGGTGCAGTCGGTTGTTGCATCAAGCGGTAACACAAACCGGAATAAAGGCTCATATCCGACCAAACAGGACGGACGAAATAATGTCGATGTACAAAATTTTGATATGGAGTCTATTGTGCTTAACCCTACTACGTGATTAGCAAAATTCGACAAAAAACACGGTGAAATCTTAAAAAAGATAGTGAAACCCGATTGTTGACAATCGGGTTTTTTTATGGTATAATAAAAAAGCTGTCGAACGGGAGCGAAGAAAAAGTTTCAGAGGAATGATTTTGGACTTTGGGAAACAAGTTTGCAGAAATTCATCTGAAAAGTTTGGAAAAAGGCTTGACAAAAACG
>WFLZ01000023.1 GCA_009177225.1 Clostridia bacterium | reverse complement strand
GGCATTTCCGCTTCTGCTGCTGAATGTTCGATAAATGTCGAAGCTTTTATTTCTTTCATCGGGTCAATGGGAAATCTGACCCATGACACTGGAGAATTTAATANTTTCAATCTNCCTGATTTNAGAAANTACNACGNTGCTATACTTCTGACANACACCATTGANTATCNNCCGGTTGTCAGCGATATTCTGAACCGCATAAAAGAAGCCGGCATACCTGCTGTAAGTATGGACAATGATATACCTGAATTTTATCATATAGGAATTGACAATAAAAAGGCAATGAGAAAAATTACTGAACACATGATTAAACATCATGGATTCACAAAATTCAGCTATATTTCCGGACCTGCTGACAATCCCGAAAGTGCTGACCGTTTAAGTGCGTTTCTTGACGTTCTTGCGAAAAATAATATTTCCATTGGCGAAAATGATATTTTTTACGGGGATTTCAGAGCACCTTCCGGAAAAAATGCCGCTGAATATTTTCTCCAGAACTGGACGGAACTTCCTGACGCACTGATTTGTGCAAACGACGTTATGGCAGCATCTGCCATAAACCGTCTTACCGAAGCAGGATATAAAATCCCCGATGACATATCCGTGACCGGCTTTGACAATACATATAACACACATAATTATCAGATTGAAATAACTTCCGTCAACAGACCTCTTGAGATGTCGGGACAACTTGCCTGCAAAATGCTGCTGAACCACTTTAATAATATTCCTCAGAAAAGAAGCGTCATACTTGATATGTCAACACGCTTTACCGAAAGCTGTGGCTGTTCTGCCAATGACCCGACCGACCTTCAGACATTCAAGAAATTAAATTATAATAACTACATGAAATTTGAAAAATCCCAAAGCTATATGTCACTTTTCAATCATCTTTCGTGCATTCTGCTCGGTTGCAATACCTATGAACAGTACATTAATTCACTGAAAGAATTTGTATCAGAAATGCAGGTAGAGGAATTTTACCTCTGTCTGTGCGACAACTGGGCTTCTGAATCTCTCACGGACGAAAATTCCTATCAGGAAAGCGAAGATACTACCATACCGTCAGAATATACGGATAATATTCTTGTTCAGATTGCATATAAACAGGGAATTTTCTACGAAAGTCAGACAATCCGAAAAAGCGATATACTACCCGATACTGCACG
>WFLZ01000106.1 GCA_009177225.1 Clostridia bacterium | reverse complement strand
GTTGCTTCGGGCTGCAATTTCTGAAAGTCTATTGGCTCCATTGCCAATATAAGCCAACAACGAAGAAGTCTTTACTATATCCTTCACGTCATCTTGAAGAAGTTTCATTGGTTCCTCAGAAAGTATACCGTTGACAGAAAAGATATTATGCCACATCGCNTTTTTGAANGAAGGNCTNTCTTCTCTTAANTCCCAATATCTTGGCACACCTCCCCATACNGCATATTCCTCTATTGCATCNACNGAATCCAAATTCAATGCATCCTTNAGATATGGNAGNCGGATNGGAGTAAGACGCATTATTTCATCNGCNCGNCCATAAAGNGGNGCNGTAGAATCNAGAACCAGCCCGTACATCATATTCTGCGACGAACCACATATCACTATATTATATTTTAATTGTTTCTCATCGATAAGCTTTTGCAGTATCGAAGGGAGCTCCGGAGCTTGGTCTACAAGATATGGAAATTCATCCAGACATAGGGTAAACTTTTCCGAAGTGCGATAATTTATGGCTCTAAGGATAGCCTCCCAGTCAGGATAAGCCAGTTTGTCGAAATCAGGAAATTTCTGAGCTACTACCTTTGCGAGCAATTCTATCTGATGATTCTTTTCTGACTTATCAGCAAGAAAATAGATGTCATTTTCGGTCATGACTCTTTTGATCAAGGTAGATTTCCCCAATCGTCTTCTTCCATACACCACTGCCAAAGATGGCCGCTTAAGAGCCATCACATCCTTAAGTCTTGCGGTTTCCTCAACTCTGTCTACAAATTCCATATCAAAAAATAATTATGCTCCCAGAACATAATGTTCTACAAGCATAACAATTTTTTAGNCAAGAATGTTAAAATTACAATGGGAACAAATCTTAAAAAATATATTGCAGACATGGAGGATGCCGATGCTTACAACATATCTCGTAGAAACGCGTCCCGAAGGAAAAGTGATGCTAAACGCTGTTGAAAAAAAGATTTTGAAAGTTGGCTCGACCAACACCGGAAATGAAACGGCTTGCAACTCAACCATTAGATTCAGTTGTCAAATATTATTTGACAACTGAATCCTCATTCAATTCATTATCCACTAATATCTTATCCGCATAACGACAGATATACTGCTTCCAGGTGGCAAAAAAATATTTACTGCAGGAAAGGCGCTTCAGGTCGCGGTAGCTTATGCTCCGAGAGAATATATATTAGATGGTACCTTTCACTTTCAACTTTTGTACAATCCATTTTACAAAGTTCTGCTTAAATTCTTCATTTTTCCATACTGGATTACTTGGATGAGGACAAGCATACCAGTTTCGTCTTGCACCATCCCTTATCATACTTACTCTTTTACTTTTTGTTTCACCCCTTTGAGTTGTATAGAAAATCTCCTCATTATCAGAATCTTCAATTGTAGCCCCTAACATTCTTGCTGTTGGATATCCATTATTAGATTTTAGTTGCTCATATGATTTGGTTTTCAAATAATTGAACAAATGCTGTTTTGCCGAATCATCACCAGTAGCGAGCGTGCTAAGATATCCATATTCACCTAAGATTATATCTCCTTCATAAAACTTCAGAAGCTCGCTTAGTATCTCTGTGAAAAGATTAGCCCATCTATATAATCTCGATGGTTTATCACTCCTCTTTATCCCTGTCAATGCCAATGCCGGGAAAAAATTATGTTCAAGAATGCACAAACAGTCTCTCATCGTTTCTGTCTTATCGCTGGGAGTATCCTTTTTCTTACGCATCCTATTACAGATATCTACAGAAGTTTTATGTGCTTGTGCAAGCTCATTATAATCTGAAAATTCTATAGCTTGTAAATGACCGCCTAAAAAAGTTCTACTACCATTTTGGTATTCTTCATATTCTCCATATTCTGAATATGCTTCAAAATCTATTACGATGATTCTTAACGGAGAAGCGAAGTATCTTCTTGGGCAACATGGGCCCCAAAAATCACAACGGACTTCAATGTAATCCGTAGTATTTTTCCCTGAGATTTCAATTAGAACTTTATTATCGAATGGATCGATCGTGGTGGCGCTACCTTTAACAAACTCTTTGAAGTAGTCCTTTTGAATGAAGATAGCAAAAGATGTCATCTTTTCTGCTATTTTATTCGATAAATCCTCAAGCATTTTGTTTTTTTCTTCCTGGCTGAGGTTTTCGTTCAATAACATCTCTTTCTTTTTATTCACTTCTTTAAGAAAAGGAAGAACGCCATCCTCCTTCTTTATGTATGCGTCAAATTCTTCTGGTTTCATTTCAATTATCTATAACACACTAATTATCAGATTATCAAAGAATGTCCCTACTGCTTAGTGAGAGCTCATCAATCAGGGAATTTTAAGAAATTACATATCTTATCTCCGTATATTTTTTCTTTATCTTTTACAGATGTCATATTGTCCAAAATGCCTTGCATATCATCTATATAATAAAACCCCATAGAAAGGTTATCACGTAAACCATGACTATAGACTGTAAAATATCTCACATTGGATATTAAATTCCAATGACTGTCATAATATGTCAGCGAATCTCCACTAGCCGAATTGTTGTAGTTTGTAAAAATTGTTCTATCATGTTCATCAATACTTTGCAATGCAACTATAGTTACATTTGGTGTAGCATGAAGATCCTTTTTGATTTTACTTTTTAAATTGGACTTAATTGTATTCCAATCAGNAGNCCATNCTATTATCTTACCNTCNGNNCCCTTAATCTTTTGTTTAAANCATGTAAAAATTATAATATTCATTTTTTTATGCTCATATTTACCTACTAAAACTGATAGATACGAATGTAAATTATAGTCTAAGAGTTCAGGACTTGAAAACAGGAACTTATCTGTAATAATAATATCCGTGCATGGTAAAGCAACTGGTTCTAAAATATTCCAATTTGGCATATCATGTTCAGGAGTGAACGCTTTAGTAAACTGAAAATGTTCAAAATATAACTTAGAAAGGATTTCAATTTCTTCCCCTTTGTTACCAATCAAAATACAGCCTTTATGCTTTACCATGTCACTTTTTTCATCATCTATTAAATAGATTGCCGTTAAATCTTCTCGGCTTACCATCTGTTTGTGCACATTAGGATTTAACGGGCGAGAAGGGAAAGGGCTTTCAAAAAATTTGTGGTGAAACGAGTGACCCTTACATCCATCATTAAATTGCGTAAAAGCTTCTTGTAAATCCTTATCTTGCAACAGAAGACTTTTAGGGAAATTGAAAATCATGTCACATTGTGATCTCAACATCCTCAAGCAATCTTCAAAAAAATCTATATCCTTTTCCTTGCATGCAAAAAAAGATAGGAGATTTGCTCGATCAAAATAAACTCTCATTTTNAAAATANGNTAATAGNCAAATTNGAGGNTACGTTAAAAAAACCANTTNCGAATTCTTCATAAAATCGGCCATCTGGACGATATATCATATCATAAGGATTCCCCTCTTCTGGGAAGTAGTAAACCTTGAACGGATTCTGTTCTTCCAGATCTTCAATGTCAGCAATGTGTTTATCTTTTGCCAACTCCGCAACAATAACCTGGGTGCGTCGAATGAGATATTCAGAATGCGTTTCAATTAGAAATCTTACTCTCCCTTCTGTCAACGCATACACATCGTTAAACAAGTCTGCCAATTTACTTTGAAGAGCGGGATGTAAATTTTGTTCGGGTTCCTCTACTATAATCGTCACAAATCCATCCTCCCCTATTCTTTTAAGTACAGTAGCAATCTTAATCAATAATACAAATAATTGGATTGCACCCGTACCCAAGGAGGCTAATGATGGCACGGGGATATTTCCAAATGTATAATTGGTCAACTCAGAATTCTTGCCAATACCCACAGTAAGAATTTCCCCACCAAATTGAGTATTTATTTCAAAAAAATCGCCAATTCCAAACTTCTTCATCCATCCATTAACCCAAGCATATAAATTATTATTTTCTGGAATATGCGGTACTTGAGAGTAGAATTCCGTGATAGTCCTTGCCAAGAAACTATTTTTATCATTTGCTCGAATCGCATGTGTATGTGGAGCATCATGGGCTTCGATATACTCAAAATCAGGTGCAATGAGAGCCTTACCTAAACGATGTCCAGATATTANGTTGATACAATAGTCACAATAATCATGCAANGCCTTGGAAATAGGATCATTCGCNGGGGACGAGTANTCGAATTCTATCGTCTTATCTTGATCATTACTTGCAACNCCNAGTGCCTCTTTATATAGAGCATATTGCCTATCTANACGATCGTTAAAATGTCGATTTATACTTCTGTCCCANGATTCAAGATCTCTCAGAATGGGNATTTTNTTCAAGACTTTATATGGAACTCTCTCNACTCGGCCTTTCAACCATTTAATCGAAAGAGTNAGCCAATCNATNAAGGCATCTANTTTNATCTGNACNNTTGTNTCCCAAGTGTTACTTCTAAGGACGTTTGTTATAGCAAACCCCAATTTAGCAGACTCCACGCAAAACTTACTGATAGGAAGAGTGGCTTTAAGAGAGGAGGACAGTTGTATTTCACTTGGAGTAGCTCCAAATGAAAACGAGAACCTAACGCCTCGTATTTCCCACTCGAAAGAAATACTATTATTCTCACTACCACGATATAGAGATGTAGTGAAATCTCCCCACCCATAGTTCGCAACTGATGGTTGGTAAAATGACACCTCCTTCATAAACGGGGGATATAGTTTACTCGTCTTCGGCTGATTTGCCAAATTCGAGTACAGGAATGTCAGGGCTTTGATGAAGGAGGACTTGCCGGAATTATTGGGTCCCACTATCAATGTAATGGGAGCCAAATCTATCATTGGGAAATCCTTGAATTTTTTGAAGTTCTTAAAACCGAATCTTTCCATTGGGGAGGATTTTTAGGTGAAGCAATAAAGTAAGAAGAGAGAGGAAGAGCCCGTACTTACTTAAATATTTTTGTCAGTATACCACCCAGACGCTCAACAAAAGGATTAGGTGGACACGGATCCACAAACACGGTGCCTCCTAATCTTCTTATAAGGTCTATAAGTTCGTCTCCTGATTTGCTGTCTTGATAAATGAATTTTTTGCTCATGGCTGTTCTTTTTTATGAAACATTAATGTAAATGGGTTTAGTGTAATCTACTCATGATAATATAAGGCGCAATCTACTTGGGTCCTTTATAGGAGTTTCCAAGGAAGCTGCAAAGACCATAGAAGGCTTTTTCAATGAGGCCATTATTCATAAAATAGGAGTAATCGGCACAGGAAATTTTCTTCTTGCCAGTAAGTTTTTCCATACACCATTTGGTGTCATTGAAGAGTGTAGTTTTCATGTCAGTTCTTTTTGGGTTAATAATCAATTTTAGAGTTAGTATTCCCGGACAACTCTCCTCTGGCAGGAGACGCACCTTTTAGCTTCCAACCGGTACAGGTGTCTTTTATAGATGGAGCTGCGATTTCTTATTTCTTTANGAGNATCTTAATCGCAATTTTCACAAGAATCTCCAAGGGAGATGGGCTTGGATACAACATAGCTCGTTGCTTTAGATTGTTCGGACCATTAGGGTTGCCCCTNATGCACCTTTCCATTTCTCATCCGAACGAAGGTGTTCTTGTTGTTCTCAGAATCGTCACGCTGGCATACGCGATGACCTCAACCTTTCTTCGCGATCTTTATCGCTTGCACTATCGCAGGAATCAACACAACTGCGATCTTAACGTACTTCTGCATCTACGCATCAGTTTAAGTCCCGGAACTTTTCCAAGGCATTGGTGGATGCCCTGACCGCATCTTTTCCGGTGAAAGATTACGATGTAACTTGTCTTTTCCTTTACTTGTTAGTCTTCCTGTAATAGGGTCTTGAGGATTTCAAGAGCTCCTTCAAGTATCTCAACTAATTCTTCCATGCTGGGGAGTTTAATAAAGTTATAATAGAAATGGGGAATCGGTTATTTGCCACTTTTTACAAGTCTTATTACTTCGAAAATTGCTGGTATCACTACGAGAAGGATTTTAATGAGCAGTTTCATATATCAAGTTTTTGTGGGTTTTACTAATAGAACACAATCTAATAGAAAGAAGTTGTAAATTTTGCGCGTCAAACGCCCAAAACTATCAAAAATAGTTGGCCCACATATTCTTCACTATGCCCTTTACTTGCGTTCTTAATTTATTTGGCCACAGGACAATTAACTCTT
This sequence comes from Clostridia bacterium, assembly GCA_009177225.1. GTDB lineage: Bacteria > Bacillota > Clostridia > Oscillospirales > Ruminococcaceae > Ruminococcus. The sequence continues at coordinate 1,811 of WFLZ01000106.1, read as the reverse complement.
TTCCAAATGAAATCATCTCTCTTCTTAATTCGTAATTAATAATGCACCTCATTTTTATAAATACACCTTCTTTTTTGGGAAGTTTCTCTAAAAACATAATGGGCACAAGCTTTCGAACCTCCTCAATATCTACTGGCTTCATGGTATGATGCATCCGTTTTGAAAGGACGAAGTCGGAGGAGTTATTTGAAACCCAAAAGATGATGTCCTCTGCAACATCATCTTTCTTAAAGTTGATGCCTATCACGTCAGCCAATATTTCTTCTATGCTTATATTTGGCTTCTTATAGGGCATTTTTGCAACCTTTGTTATCTTTAATATTCGGTCAAGCGCATAATGTTGAATCTCTTCTCCATGAGGAGTGACCTCAAGTCCAAAAAGATACCATCTTCGATTGTATTCTCTCAAATACCAAGGATGAACTATATGATCTGTAATTTTTGACGCATCAAACCTATCTTTCATCTTTATCTTTATACATTTTTCGTCGCTCTTGTCACGTATGGTCTTAAGGAGACTATTCAACTTTTTTGAGACTTTCTTTTTTTCATCCGGATTTTTAGTAAAACTAATTATCGGTGAATAATTTTTAGACACGTCATTACCATAGTGTATTTCAAACTTTACCAATTGCGCTAGACTATCAATTCCCTTTAATTGAAAAACTTCTATAATATCTTTTATCAGAAGTTTATCATCATCAGAAAGGGTATCATTAAAAATTGAAGCATCGGATCGGTTATAACCATATTTCGTTACCTTTCTTCCAATCCTCACAGATGAATGACAAGTTTCCTTTTTCAACTGGACATTTCTATCTATCTCCAAAAACTTAAGATCACGAGCAAGCTTATACCTATTATATGCCCACTTCGAGCTGTGAGAATTTACACAATCAATAATCTCTTCTGGAAGGAATGTCTTTCCAGGCTGAGATGAAAACAACTGATCAATAATCCTAATCCTTAGTAATCTCTCGTTTATTTTATTGTCGGGCATAATTTAAAATGTCTATGAGGGTGTGATGAGATAGTTGTAGGCACTTGTTAAGTAATACTTAACAACTGAATCTCGTTACAATTCATTTTCTTTCAATATATTATTTATATGAAGACTTATATTTGGCTTGGAGGTGGCAAAAAGTTCGACTATCTGGCTTTGGTTTAGCCAGAGGTTGCCATCCTTGGCGTACAGGGCTACTGAACTGCGGCAGTCGGGGGTATTATAGATAATGAGGTCTTGCATATCCGATTGAGTTTTTTCAATTGCAAAAATAGCGTTTATCCTCCAATGGTGCAAATTTCAACAGTGATAAAATATAAGTTAGTGGTTGGAGTAGCGTTGGAGCATGGCTTGGGCGTATTCGCGCATCTCGTCGCGGAGCCAGTCGGGGGATAGCACTTCTGCGTCATCTCCAAGTCGGAGGATTTCATGCTGGAATTCGTATTCCGGACGAAGATGGAATTGATAGTCGGAATAGGCCTTAGTGCATTCTATTCGCTTTTGCGAAGCATGGAGGGGGACACTTTCGAAATATTGGCGTTGCTTTCCATAGACCCTCACAATAATCTCTTCTGCATCATAATCATCGTCTAAGTTTACTCCTAAGACTTCAGCGAACATATCATTTATATCTTCACTCCCTTTCGAATCAAACTCCACATCCGTCAGATCGAGACTCTTTATCCGATCGAGCGAAAAGGTCAGGAATTTGCTTCCTTCATGAGTGCGGCAAATCATATACCATCGGCGGCGGTATTGTTTCAGACCCAAAGGCTCGATATTCCAATTAGTAACCTCCGAACGGTTA
>WFLZ01000109.1 GCA_009177225.1 Clostridia bacterium | reverse complement strand
TGGATTTATGGATTGATTTTGTGTGCAGATGCCGTGACGGTGCGGATATTTATAAGGAGTTTGATGTCATCAAAGGCAAGGTGGCCAATGATAAGGTGTTCCGTGTTGTGGATATGTATAAGCGTGGTATTTGGGATAAGGAACGGGCAATCAGAGAGATTCGGGTTTATGAAACCTATGATCAGATTGCTTTTACTTCACAAAAAGCAATTGATGCCATGCTCAGACAGACTGGTTGTTATGAGGTGATTATATGACGGATAAAGCACTTGAAAACTGTTACAGGGAGCATCTTGAGGAGGATATTGTTTTCTGTTTATCCGAGCGAAGAAAGATTAACTTTGAACAAGCAATGAGTCTATATTATCACAGCAAGCTTGCAGACAGAATTCATAAGGGTGAATACGGTATTCAATATTTAGATTATTCGGTATTGACTGATATACTGGAACAGGAACTGAAGGAAATTCAGTGAATAATTTAAACGAAAAATAAACAGCAATCCCACTGATGGAGAAATCTCTGTCAGTGGGATTTTTTATTGACGGTCATTTTACGTTTTTTCTTGGATAGGGTTCATTATGGTTTGTAATCCCCAGCAGATAATCCACGCTTGTATCATAGTAATTAGCAAGAAAAATTAGTAATTCCAGCGGAATTTCCGTAGTATGTGATTCATATCGGGAGTAGGTCTGCTGCGAATATCCCAGTAATTTCGCCATTTCAGCTTGACTCATGCTGTTATCTTCCCTTAGAACCTGTTCAGTATCTCCCCGCGCACGTCTTTTCGGCAAATTTTGCTGAATCCTACGTCAAAAATCCTTGCAATACGTCAGTATTTCTGCGGATTTTTCCTTGTTTTCAGCAAAATTATGCTCGAAAATCCGCACACGCTGAGATACTGAACAGGCTCTTAGTTCACGCAGTCTTAAGTTCAATTTCAACAAAATCACCTCGATATATCTGGTATATAATTATATTGACTATTACTCAAAATATGAGTAATATAGAATAAACTTCAAATTCAATTTAATAGAAAATTTCGTAAAATTCGGTCTTTTACGAAATATTATACCATAAAATTATTAAAATTTCAAGCTTTATTTTTCAAAATTTCATATTTAGCCTTTTCATATACTCTTTTTTCTGTTCCAAAGATGAGTGAACGTAACGATTTAAGGTGATTTCAACGGAGCTATGTCCTAAAAGTTCAGATAATGACTTGACATCAAATCCGAGTTTTATGCAGTTTGAAGCAAAAATGTGTCGAAGTGCATGGAAATGAACTGACGGTAAATTGGCTTTTTTGAGAATTTTTGAGAAGCGGTACTGCATTGTNCTTNGCTCAACAGGCTTTTCTCGACGCGAAACAACGAATTCCTTTGCTTTTCCTTTGAATTTTGAAAGCAAATCCACTATACAATCGGGAATTGGAATTATTCTTTTTGAAGATTCGCTCTTAGGTTCTGTAATTACCAATTNTGTTTTTCTTTTTTCATTTTGANTCTGAANTCGCTGGATAGTTTTTCTGACGGTCAAAATACGTTTTTCGAGGTCAACATCTTCCCATTGCAGAGCACACAATTCTCCAATTCTAATACCTGTAGTCATTGATAACGCTGCTCCAAGCGTTACCTGATTTTGATTATCATGGATATATTTTTGCAGTCTATCTTGCTCAATGCCGTCAAGCAGCTTGATTTCAGGAGTTTTTTTGCGTGGCAGCTTAATCTCAGTCATCGGATTAAATATATGATAAGTTCGTACAGCGTACTTGAACAACGATTTCATGACAATTATAATATCTGAGATATAGCGATTAGACAGCCCTGATTGCTGTTTTAACTCAATAAACGAGTATACATCTGATGCACTCAAAGAATCTACCGCTGTTTTGCCGAAAGCAGGCAAGATATGCTTTTGTGCCTTAAGAAAATAGTTGGCGGCAGTTGATTCCTTGACTTGATGTTTGATACTTTTCATCCATTCATTGAAAAGCTGGGTAATACTGATAAAGCAACAATTGTTTTGGGATTTTCTTCGAATTTCCGCCATTTTCTTTTGAGTTTCTTCTTTTGTTCTTCCGAAAAAATATTGAAACTTGCGTGTTCCATTGCTGTTTTTGCCTTTTGTTATACGTCCTTCCCAACGTCCATCTCTACGCTTATATATGTTGAAATTTTCCATTCAATTAACTCCTCGCCTATAAAATTCTTCAAATTCTATTGACTTTCTGCTTCTTGTGTGGTACAATTAAATATATTTAATTGAACACATATTTCGTAAAAGACCGAATTTTACGAAAATGGAGAGCTTATTTCAACTCTCATTTTAATTATACCATATCGGTTTTTGTTTATACAGCTTGGCTGTTTTGTAACGCTTGCAGTATGACGTAAAATGGAGAGGGGTTCCGTTGGATGCTTAGGGTAGCTGTTGTGGATGATGAAATAAATACGTTGAAATATATAAAAAAGATAGTAGAAAGGGAGTTTGTTTCTAATGGTATAGAGTGTGAATACTTTCTGTTTGTTTCAGCATTGCAATTTGTTAAAGAACAGAACATAAATAACTTTGATATTGTTTTTTTAGACATAATGATTCCTGAATTCTCAGGATTTCAAGCAGCAAGGCAAATCAGAGATTCTAATTGTCAGACACGCATAATTTTTATTACTTCAAATGAAGAGAGCGTTTATGAGTCATTTGATTTTCAGCCATTTAACTTTGTTAAGAAAGATTGTAATGATATCTTTGAAGGTCGCATGAAGTATATTATTAAAAATTTAATTCACCATCTCAAACAAAATAATACAATTATATTCAAGCTTTCTTCATCAGAAGAAAGGAAAATGGAAATATGCAACATAGTAGCAATTAAAAGCGATGGGAATTATCTGGAAATATATTGCTGCAGCGGAACAAAATTTGTTGTAAGAAATAAAATCAGCGATTATGAAGAAAAATTAAGACCTTTTGATTTTATAAGAGTTCATAACAGATGGCTGATAAATATGCGTCATATTTTACAAATTGATTACACCAATGAAGAAATTACAATGGAATCTAAGATGATAGCCTTATTAAGCAGAAGTCATAAGAATGAATTAAAACGCAAATATGCAGAGTTTTTAAGGAGTACATGATGAAAGATAACATATGGGACTTATTTGAAATTTTGGTAAGCATATATGAAGGCTTCAATTTGTATTACTATATTTTTACTTTCCTTGATTATAATTTTAAATCTCAGAGAAGTAAAATAGTTTATTCTGCTGGAGCCATTATACATACATGTATTGTTCTAATACTTAATTACTTTACATTTTATGAGGGCATTTTAGGTCTAATATATATGTTGTTTACTTTAATTTACTCGATTCTGATTTTGCAGAAAGGTAAGATTAAGACNTTNNTNGTTGTTATATCCGGNTNTANNTGNGTTTTNTCAATTAATTCGNTTNTATCTAATNTCATCAGTAANATATCNAGTTCANAACNATCCNNTATCTATTCAAAGCATACATTTGAGCGCTTTATGTTGATTTTAATTGCTCAGCTCCTTGTAACATATGTTTATAGAGTAACATTGAAACTATTTAAGAAAACAGATGTAAAGCGGCAGTCCGGGGAATACGGGCTTATTGTTATAGTATTCTCAATCTCTTTTGTTGTAATTATGTTAAATCATTTTATTCAGTTAAACTACAATGTTGCTGAACAGCATCATAAATGGTTGCTTCTTTCAAATTTGGGAATTATAATTATTAACATTGTATGCTATTTTATGGTTATCAGGCTGAGCAAGGCTAATTCTGCAAAAGTTGAATATGAACTGCAAATGATAGACTTAAATTATAAAAAACAATATGCCGAAAATATAAAAGGTCAGCATGAAGAAATTCGAANAATTCGTCATGNCATGAAGCAAAGTTATCANGNTATTCAACGATTTGTTGTTGAAAATAAATTTGATGAGTTGGCAGAATATTTACCACAGATTTGCGAGCAGATAAATAAAATAAGTTCTGCTGTTGATACTAATCATTCTATTATCAATGCAATTCTGAACACAAAATTAAGCTTTGCTAAAAGTCAGGGAATCAAAACTCTTTGCAGCTCTGTCAAACAAATTCATGCTGAAAAAATTGAGGAAATAGATTTATGCCATTTAATTGGAAATATGATGGATAACGCTATTGAAGCAGCGCTAAAAATCCCTTGCGAAAAGACAAAATATGTTGAGGTATCTATTACAGAGAGAAATTCAATGATATTAATTACTGTCAGAAATTCTTACCAAGATGACTTGATAGACGAAGGATTAAGTACAAGTAAAGATAATAAAGCCAATCATGGTTTTGGAGTAAAGACAATACGAAAAATTGCAAAGAAATATCAAGGAAGTGCTGATTTTTATACCGAGGGCGATTTGTTTTGCTGTAGTGTTATGTTACAGAATATATGATGATTTTTAAGAACTGTTTTATGGTTGTAAACCGTAGAACAGTTATTTTTTGCAAAACTTCACAAAAAAGTGCCAAACATCACATTATCATTGACAGTCTGGCATATTTTGGTATAATGATATTAGGAGCTGAAAAGAAATGATAGTCAAACTCTCAAAATTGATAACCAACATTTTATTAAATCAAAAGAGTATTTCTGAAAAAGATATTGATATTTACCAATATGGCATAGAAATTACAATTTCATCATTATTGAATATTGTGTTAATAGCTATTGTTGGTTTAGTTACAAAAAGTCTGATTTCAGGATTGATATTTTTGAGTACTTTTATTTTATTACGTCAATTTACCGGCGGTTATCATGCTGGAAGCTATCTTAAATGCAATACTGTACTTGTTTCGACATATATCTTGGTTTTGTTTTTAAGTAGATTGATTTGTCTTGAATTTAGAGTAGGCTGTATAATTTTATTACTTGGTGTAATTGTTGTTATTTCTTTAACACCTGTTTATAATGCCCATAAAGAACTCTCTCGTTCTGAATATAAAAAAAGTAAAAAAATATCTATTATTCTGTATTTGTTATTATCTGTCGTTTCGGTAATAACCTTTCAGTTCAACCAATATTATGGGAGAGTTCTTATATTTACATTGGGATCAGTATTGATGTTAATCATTATTGAAATGTTTTTACAAAGGAGGGGATTCCATGAAAGCAAAAAAGATTGTTGCTGATACTGTTGCTAAAATTGCAAAGGCTATGGCAGTTAAGTCATGCGGTGCTGCTTCAATGTGGGGAGCATATGAGCCTAAGGTTCCAGAAGCTGTAAAGGCTTTATCAAAGAAAATTACTAAGTAATGCAATGCCTAAAGCAGTAGAAAAACTGCGTAAGTTCTAATGATAGAACATTTATCAAAAAATGCAGGGAAGCTGATCAGTGCCGGGATTATTTCCGAAACAAATGCAGATATGTATATGAATTATTCAATCTTCTATGATACTTGCTAATATTGCGACTACATTATTTCCTGGAATACTGTTTCAGCTTTTTGTTCCCTGCATATTACTTAGTTTTTCATTTGTTCCGTTACGTATTAATATATGATAGAAATTACCTAAAAATAAAATGAGCAATCTATGCATAGAGTATCAGTCTAATCTTAATGAATCCACTGCATATACAAGTATTTCTGAAGTTAATGCTTCTGATACTACATCTTGTAAATGAAAATTTGTCTGAATGCAACGATAAAATACATTTGATATTGAGGCACTTACCGACGATAATTCAACAATTTCACTTAATAACCTTANTCNTANTGCTGTAANTNATNAANACANNANATAAANTTTTTNAGNTAATAAAGCGCTTTTANCCCATTTNTTTAAATTAAAAATGTTGATAACATCCAAGGGATGATATATAATATTTATTATTACTTTATAAANCTGTCACAAAATAATTATACATNCTTATACATTTTAACATTATATTGANAACCAATGTTTTATAGGTAAGAAAAATATATATTTTCAATAAATGAAAGGAAATTACTATGCAGATAACTGAAATTAGTAAGCACTTTGAAAGGATTGTGCGAGAAACCTCTATCACTTCGGCTATTGCTGATAAGATTTCTCCAGACGCTGATTTTGTGGAGGATTTAGGCTTTGATTCACTTTTGACCATAAGGATGATTGCCGATGTTGAAGAGACATTTAAAATTGATTTTGATGTCGAAGAACTTGTTTACGAAAAGATCGGACGTTATGGAACTCTGCTTGATACTATCGTGAAAAAAGTTCAGGAGAAGGAGCTTGCAAATGAATAAAAAGCTCNCTGATATCCTGAATTTCGCTTACACTCANTCTGATTTCTACAGAAATATATACGATGAAGCTGGNATTGATGTTTCAAAGATTTCATCAGACGATGATTTCCAGAAGTTTCCTATAGTTTCTAAAAATATGATCCAAAAAAACCGTGAAAATATTATTTCTGAGGAATATACAAGATTCCCGAAGTCGGCTAATCTTGATATAAAGAGAACTTCTGGTTCCACCGGCAAGTATCTCAAGATTTACTGGGATCCCAAGGACGAGATCCGTTCCATGCTTCCCTTATGGCTTGTCCGCAACAGAAAATACAAGGTCTTACCTGATATGAATTTTTGTGCGTTTTATTCCGTAATGTACAAAGCCAACAGTATCGTTGATATACAGGAAATAACACAGGATAAAAATTATCTCGGATTTTCAAAGCTCAATCTCACTTACGAAAAGATGGTAGACTGCTATAAAATGCTGCTTGATTTTAAGCCTGAATGGATGATGCTTCAGCCGAGTATTGCCTACATGATGGCTGAGGTCGTTAAGAAAGAACAGCTGCCAGTTATCCCGAGTCTAAAGTACCTAGAACTGAGTGGTGAGCATCTTTTCGAGTCATATAGAAGAGAAATAGAGAAAGTTTTCGGAATTAAGTCCATCAACATGTACGGCTGCAATGAGACTAACGCCATTGCCATCGAACTTGAGGACGGTAGACTCCATGTTCTCACAGACAACGTATATGTCGAGGTACTTAAAGATGGCAAGCAGGTCTTCGATGAAGAGGGCGATATATACGTTACCTCTCTCAACAACCATGCTATGCCATTTATCCGCTATGAAACAGGAGACCGTGGCATTCTTACAAGAGAAAACAATGAACTGATCCTTGACGTAAAAACAGGTCGTGTAAGCGAGTTCATCACTATGGAAAACGGCGGGAAACTCAACAGCTATGTTATTGCCGGAGCTATGGAATATACCAACGAGAGCATGCAGAATGTAATCAAGCAATATCAGGCTATCCAAACTGGTATCAATGAATTTAAAATGATCATGGTTATCAATCCAAAGTATAATGGCTGGAAAGCAGCTGTTGAAGAAAGTTTCCTTGAAAACATAAAGAAGAATCAGCTTAAAGACAGCAATTGGGAATTTGAGTGGACGGATCTCATTTGTCCTGAAGCCAATACAGGAAAATACAGGTTCTTTAAGAATGAGACTATGAAAAAATAATGAAGAGAATCATTGAAGATTTCAAAACACTTATAAGTATAATTATTTTTAGCTTTAAATTATGTTATAATGCCTCAAAGTTTTACCTTATCGTTAATCTGCTGATAAACTGTTGTCTTATTGTTATTCCTTTTGCAAGTCTTTATATCGGAAGTAAAACATTAGGATATGTTGCAGACTCTCTTATTATCAATGCTGATATAAAGAAGAAAATAAGCGGATTTGCTGTGCTTATCGTTTTAACCTTTATTATTAATATTATCTCAAATTCGATGCAGTCACTTACATTTTATATCAAAAAAATGTATACAGAGCAGATTGATTCCAAGTTAAAATGTGATATTATGAAAAAAGCCTCTTATCTTGAGATGAAATATTTTGATTCGCCTGATTTTTTTGATACACTTAATGATGTGAATTATAACAGCAGCATGATATCAAACTTGGTATTTGTTGTTTTTGATTTTATAAAATCGTTTGCTCAGTTTGTTATAGCGTTTGTAAATGTTGCGGTATGGAAATGGTTTGCACCACTGATAGTTCTTATAACGTCAGTTCCTACGATGCTTATAAAAAATAAGCAGCTGAAGTGCGAATATGATTTTCAGAGAAATAACATGAAATATGACAGACAAATGTTTTATGTCACCAATATTTCAGTTGATCGAAATAATGCACAGGATGTAAAAATGTTCGGACTTTTTTCGGNACTGAAACATAAGTTCTATAGTATNTGGAATGAAATGTTCAAANAGAAAAGAAAACTCGTAAGNAAATATACTGTACTTGCAATGCTGTTTGACTGTCTTCNACAGATANTAATTGTTGCTTTCATGNTNATANTTGNTATAAGTGTACTTAATGGAAACATGAATATACAGAAGTATAGTTATGTAAACGGACTTATAAGTCAACTTGGTTCACTTGTATTGTCTGTTATCGTGGCTTACGGTCTAATTTTTGATAGTAAGATACGTCTTAAGAATTATATTCAGTTTATGGAGATGAATGCAGAAAATGAAGGTAAATCAGATGTCGATTTTAAAGATACAAAGTTTGAGCTGGAATTCAGAAACGTTTTTTTCAAATACAATGATGAAAGTGATTATGTGTTGAAAGGTGTCAATTTTAAGATCAGAAGTGATGAGACGTATGCACTTGTTGGCGTTAATGGATGCGGAAAAACTTCGATAATAAAACTGATATTGAGATTTTACGAACCAACAGAAGGGCAAATTTTGCTTAACGGAAAAGATGTAAAAGAATATTCCATTGAAAGCGTAAGAAGATTATTTAGTCCTATGTTTCAGAATTACAACAATTATGCTTTTACAGTCCGAGAAGATATTTATTTATCAGATCTTGAAAACAAAGATAATGATGAAAAAATAATTTCAGCTTCCGTTCAGAGTGGAGCAGATGAATTTGTCAGAGAATTTGACAATGGCTATGATTCCTATCTTACAAGACAATATGAAGAGGGTACTGAATTATCAGGAGGTCAGTGGCAGAAGATAGCTATTTCAAGAACATTTTTCAGAAAATCTTTAATGTACATATTAGATGAACCGTCATCTGCAATTGATGCGGAATCTGAGGATGAATTATTTGCAAACTTTGATAAATTGTTCGAGCACAGTGGAGGTATACTTGTTTCGCACAGATTATCGAATGTAAAGAAATGTGACAATATAATTGTTATTGATAATGGTGTTGTTGCTGAAGAGGGAACACATGAGCAGCTTATAATAAATAGAAAAAAATATGCACATATGTTTGAATTGCAGGCAAATAAATATCAGTAATAGGGGTGGTATCAATGATTAGACTTAAAGCTGCTATTATTGATGACGGAGCTGCTGATTATCTGTTTGAAAATGAAAAAAGCGTGACTTTTGATGAGAATTTACAAATTCATGAAAATGAGAATTTTACAACAGAACACAATCATTCATCAATATGTATAAACATTATAAAAAAATATACTGATATAAGTGATGTTGAGTGGATTAATATAAACGTAATTAATTCCGAATATACAGGAAATGTCGGTAGTTTTGTAAAGGCTCTTGAATATTGTCGGAAGAATAACGTAAAGCTTATACATCTTAGTATCGGCAGCCGCACTTTTAAGGATTTTAAAAGCATAAAAAATGAAATTGATCTTTTATTGAAGAATAATACAGTAGTTGTTGCATCGCTTTCAAATAAGAATGAATATACTTGCCCGGCCTGTCTTGACGGTGTTATAGGAGTTAAGTGTGCGGAAGGGTTAAGAGATAATGAAATATATTATCTTGAAAGATCTCCTGAAAAAATAAATTTTCTTGCATCTTCCAGACACCTTCTTAGGCGTGGTGGTGTTCTTGAGTATTGTGGACTCTCAAACAGCTATGCCACACCTTCTGTTACAGCAGCTGCAATTGATATATTAAAAGAAAATACGGAATTGAATGTTTATGAGGTAATAGATAAGTTGAAAGACAGGTCCAAAGAATTTTGTGTTTACTCAGCACCTGAAATAATTAAAAATGGAACAGAGGATATGCTTGAAACACCGGTTATTCTTGTTCGTCTTAAAGATGTTTCGGTACAGAATAAACTAATAAAGGATTTGAAAAAATTGTTTGTACAAGACAGATATAATGCGTTTTGTAGCGACAGTAAAATCGAAGGAGAAAAACTTGTAGATCAGCTGTTATTTATTGAAAAATTTTATAAGAGTGATATAATTATTCTCGGTTATACAAACACAAACCTGCTTGATGAATTTCACAGCTATGATATAATAGTTTCCGATTATAGCAGGGATGAGTTCGATTCTGTGAATAATGATACGAAATTTATAAATTTTTCAGATATGAATAGCATAACTACATTCAATAATATTTTAAAACAATTTGAAGAAGGAAAAGAGTAATGAACAATAAACCTTATATACAACTTTTAAAAACCCCGTTCGGCAAGTATTNCTATNATGTAAANNAAAACAGTATTGTAAATATCAGTGATGAAGTATACANCTTTCTNAAAGCTGANNACAANCATGCAATTCCGTCAAATGAAGTTGCTGAGCAGATAGAATTTCTTAAAAGAAAAGGACTGCTTTCAAGCAACAAAGTTAGACTGGTTAAAAATCCGTTGACAGATAGTATTGAGGAATATCTTGAAAATAAGTGCGACAGAATCGTATTGCAGGTCACACAAAACTGTAACTTCAGATGTTCTTACTGTCCTTATACAACATCAGAATTCTATACGAATCGTACTCACAGTTCTAAGAGAATGAGTGAAGAGGTTGCAATTAAAGCAATAGATTTTCTTGCAGATCACTCTTTAAAAAGAGACTCGGTAACTATTGGTTTTTATGGCGGTGAACCTCTTCTTGAATTTGATCTTCTGAGGAAGCTTGTTGAATATGCAGATGATCTTTTCATTGGCAAGAGAGTCAATTATACAATTACAACAAACGGTTCACTTCTTACAGACGAAATCATATCATTCCTTGAAGAACATAATTTTGAGCTTCTTATAAGTATTGACGGAACTAAGAAGGCACACGACAGAAACAGAAAATTTGCTGCAACCNGAAAAGGNACGTTCNANTCAATTNAGAANAATTTAAGAACTGTTTATAAAAATCATAAGGATTATTTCATGAAAAAAGTTTCGGTCAATTCGGTTATGGATCCGCGTTTTCCGGGAAATGACTATTTTGATCTCGAAAATTCCGATGAGATATATCGCGTAGTTCGTCTTCGTCGTACAGTTGTGGCAGATGAGAACAATGTTGATAAGCATGCTTATGATGATCGGTTTGTTATTGATAGCAGTATTGCTTCATTTCGTGCGCTTATGTCTTTGATAAAGAGGTATCCGAGAGAAAAGGTGAATAAGAGTATAATAGACAGTAAGCTTGTTGAAAAGGAAATGGCTGATAGATATATGCAACCAAGAGATAAGATGCTTGAGGTTGATTGTCCTGCGNGANCATGTNTACCAGGAAGCAAANTNTNTATTGATGTAAACGNTNTGATTCATATCTGCNAAAAGGCAANTGAAACTTCAAANNNATTNATTCNTGGAAANATCTATNANGGCTTTGATATTCATAATGTAAAAAAATTACTTAATATTGGTTCGCTTACAGCAGAAAAATGTAAAAACTGTTTTGCGTTCACATTATGTAATGTTTGCCAGAAAGACTGTAATATTGACGATGAATTATCAGCTGACATTAAAAGTGTTGCGTGTAAGAATGCAAAAAGAGATGCTATGGGGATGTTATACACAAAAGTATTTTATGATGAATTAAAGAGTATTCTTGATCGAGAGGTGATATTATAATGAGAATNGCAATTTATNNGTTNATNGNAGAATGTATGGTTTTTTCTGNTTTTAANNATTTGCTTGCTGATGAATATGATTTCAGTGAAGCAGCCTCGCCAAGAAGTTGGGGCAATGTCGGAAGGGATATTGAAACGGTTGACGGATCTGAAAAAATAAAAAAGTCGCCGAAGGAATTCTGCAAAGAGAATGATATTCTTATTATTCCTGATATTTCACTTGAACCGATTGTAGAAAAAGGCATTATAAAGGAAATAGTAAATTATATTCCGTCTGTTAATAAGGTTTTCTGCTGCGCAGAGTTTGCTGATGCTCATTTAGCTGAATTAGAAGACATATGCAAGAATGCAGATGTAGAATTTGTTAACACTAAAGATTTTTCACACATTAAAGATAATATATTTAGATTTGGTGACACAAATAAGAAATATGCGTTTATAAATAATACTGAATTTTTCAGATCATTTAAAGAAGTTTCTGAATGCGATGTTCCTGTTGTTGCTATTTCAGGAGAATGGGAATCCACTGATAAGTTTTCGATACAGCTTAAGCTTTTGCGCAGCCTTAGAAAAAATGGATATAAAGTTTCAATGATAGGATCAAGTTTTTATTCTTATTTCTTTGGCGTTGATTATATACCTGATTTTATGTTCTGCGGTGAAATAGATGAGACTGAGAAGCCGCATTTTTTCAGCAGGTATGTTAAGGAGATTGCTTATACGCAGCAGCCTGATATTATCATAATAGGTATACCCGGAGCAGCTCAGCCTTATAATTCTTTTGAGACAAACAGATTTGGTGTACTTCCTTATATTATTTTTCAAGGTATCGTTCCGGATTATTTCATCTTTACGACGATTTACAGAGAAAAATGCAGTGATCTTCTGCATGAACTGTCAAATATGTGTAGATACAGATATGGCGTAAGACCTGATACAATACATATTTCTAATCTTTACCTTGAAAACAGTAATCTTTATGAAGTATCAGTTGAATCTTCTTTTGTAAGCAGAGAAAAGGTAAATAATGTTATAAGCAGCGAGTATGCTGATGCCGGATGTTGTATAATGAATGTTATGAAACCTGGCAATGATGATATTCTTGTGGATAATTTGATTAATAAGCTGAGTTATGACAGTGCTGCTGTTAAACAATAAGAAGATTAAGGAGAATAAATTAATGGAACATATCAAGAAAAAAGTAAAGAACATTCTTAAAGAACAGTTTGACATTAATGTAGATTCAATTGAAAGTGATGATATTTCATTGTTTTCAGTTGAGATTCATCTTGATCCAAGAGAGCTGGTTTATTTTGTTCTTTATATTGAAAAATTGTTTGATATAAAATTCTCTGAGAATGATTTTGATAATGCCGAGTTTTATAATTTAAACGGATTTTGTAAGATTATCAACAGTTATTCAAATAGCAAATAGTGCTTTCATTTTCGGAAGTCGGACGAAATTGAAATATATATTATTAAAATGATAAGGAGGAATTAATCATGAGAAAATTGAACAAGGTTAACACTACTACTAATTCAATTGAAATGTATGGCTGCCATGGTTGGGGTTGCAAGACACATGTCAATTGCAATTGTAACATTATTTACGGTTGGGACAGACAGAGTATGTCTTATTCCGGTGTTTCATGGAACGACGACAGAGATAATAACTATTCTTGGTACAAGTGATTAATCACTGTAATAAAAATCTAAGCAACTAACTAAGTAATAAACTTGATCCGACTTGAAAGTTTTCACTTAAATAATTGAGAGCAAATAATATATTTGCTCTCAGTTTTTTTCAGATAATTTGATACTGTTTTTTAATAGATTTTGTATATGATTAGGAGCTTAAGAAATGGGAAGCAATAATAAGAAAATTACTGTTGGTGTAATTCTTGATAAAAGAGGCGATCCACCCTATGTCAGCGTAAATAAATTGTGGAGAGAGACCGTTGATATTATCTCTGAAAGATATAATACAGTGATTTTAGAAGTGAGTTCTTATTTTGTCGAAAACGATGAAAGATATAAGAGATTCGCAGATAAAATAGATATTCTGTGTCTTTTATCGCCTTATTATACTATTGACAGAACATATAAGGATTTTCCTGCGTTTTTTTATGGTCTTGGTTCACTTCAGAAGGGCGGAGCATGGCTTGCGGATAATCATAATAGTTTCAGAGCTTATGATAAAGTCATATTAAACTGCACAAGCTGTATGGATATTTTTGATATGCTTGTAAAGGAACAGTCACTGAGCAGCGTTATGATTCCCTTTGGTGTTGATACGGACATATTCAAGCCTGCATCAGATAAGTGTTTACTCAGGAAAAAGTACAATATTCGGGAAGATGCTTTTATTGCCGTTTATGCAGGAAGGATCAATCATCAGAAAAATCCAATGATTCTTTTGAGTGCTTTGAGGGATCTCAGAAAAAAACACAATAATCTTTTGTTTATGTTTGTAGGTTCATTTGACGATTTTTATATACCAGAATTTAATGAAGATAAGGTAGCGGATATTAAAAAGATATTTATGTCTGAGGTCGAAAAATTCGGACTTTCATCCGCAGTTATATTATTTGAAACTCAGAATGATAAGAAAAAATATGCGGAATTACTAAGTCTTGCGGATATTGGTATAAATGCAACAACACTTATAAGTGAAAATTTCGGATATACTCCTGTCGAAATGCAGGCGTGTGGACTGCCTGTGGTCGGAACAGCATGGGGAGGTCTTAAAGACACAATAAAAGATGAATCAACAGGCTTTCAAATAGAAACTGTTCACAGCAGCTTTGGTGCAAGAATAAATTTTGAACAGTTGAAAGATAGAATAGAATTACTGATGACGGATGATGCTGTCAGAAATAAAATAGCACTGAGTGCAAGACTAAATGCTGAAAATAATTATTCACGCAAGAAATTTGCAACGAATATTGATGATTTAATAGAAGAAACATATATGAATTTTAAGGAATGTAATCGGGATAAGAATGATTATGTGGTTGATGACAGGCTAAAAGTCATATCAGATAAAATACATAGCAAATATGGTAATAACCGCCATGTCAGCTGGGAGCACCTTCATCCTGAACTTGACCACGAATTTTATGATATTATCGCATCGGAATGTGCAGAAAAAATGTCAGAGGATGCAGTATGGTTCGCTGAAAGTATTATTTCCAAAGGATTTGACTGGATATGTGAAGACGGCAAGTTGATTTCATACGATTCAAGATGGAATATGGATTTTGAATTGAATAGCTGTGTACTTACAAACGAAGAAATGTATGTAATGAAAAAAATCGTATCAGGTGAAACGACTGTTTCACTATGTAAAAGAGTGGAAATTGATTTTGATGATCTTACAGAAATACTGAACAGTCTTACTGATAAGGGATTTATAATTCCTTGGAATATACCGTGTAACAGTGTGTCAGAAACAGCTGCATTTATTATTCCTCATTACAGCACGGGAAGCAGCAATGAATTGTTCTGGCTTGAAAACGCTCTGAAAAGTGTGGAAAATCAGACTGATAACGACTGGAAGGTTATTATTGTCGATGATGCTTCTCCATCTTCTAAAGTAAGGAAATATCTGAAAAAATTATTGAGAAAATATAAAGATAAAATGGAAATCGTCTTTCTGAGAAAGAATAAAGGTCCGGGCAATGCAAGAAATATTGGAATACTGAGAGCATCTATGCTTGGTTGTTCGTTTGTTCTGTATTTGGATTCCGATGATATTGCTGCACCCGAAAGACTTGAAAAAACTCGTAAGGCATTTATGAAACATTCATCGGTAGGTGTTGTTTACAGTTCATTTGATGTTATAGATGAAAATGGCAGGGATATTGAGGAAAAAAATGTTCTGCCGTCTATACATGAAATACAGGAGCAGTTGAGGATTGACCCTCCGCAGGGAAAAGGCGTATGGCGAAAAATTGCCATTGAGACAGGTTATATAAATCTCACGTCTTCAACATCTGTAAGAACGGAGGTCGCATTAAAATATCCTTTCCCGAAAGAACGAGTTTCAGAAGATTATTATGCGTGGCTTGTATATTCGGCAAGCGGTTGGGAATATATGTATCTTGATTCATTAAGTACAAAATACAGGATCCCACAAAATAAAGATGGTTCAAGGTCACGTAATCTTATGGGCGGCAACCATATATTCAATCTGAAAAAAAGTATAGTTGATGTAAAGGGATTTCGGAAAGCATTGGAACTTGCCTGCGATAAAGGTGAGATAAGACCTGCTGATAAAAAAATACTTATGCTATCTTTCTTGAAGAGAAAAGCGGAATCAATGAAAAAAGACGGTGAAAATGAAATTGCAAGAGAGTATTATAAACGAGCAGATAAAATTGAACAAGCTATTTTAAAAGCGGAATAGGAGAAAATAATGGCTTTTTTACTTACAAATTCAGTAGCAGTTGCAGGACATGAATCAACTGTAAAGACTTTGAACGAGGGAGGTTCTTCTTTAGATGCGATAGAGCAAGGAATAAGACTTGTAGAGTCTGATCCTGATGTGAAATGGGTGGGATTCGGCGGACATCCAAATATGCTTGGAAAAGTACAGCTTGATGCAGGAATAATTGATGGTTCAAATATGCGTGCAGGTGCTGTTGGTGCAATATCAGGATATGCACATCCTATATCTGTTGCAAGAAAATTAATGAATGAACTGCCTCATGTTTTTCTTGTCGGTGAGGGTGCTGAAAGATTTGCACATGAATGTAATGCGGAAAAGAGCGATAATCTTACTGAAAGTTCAATAGCCGATTGGAAGACATGGCTTGACAGTCATCTGACAGAAGATGAAAAAAAGAACTGGCCTAATATCTCTCTTATAAGACCTTCACAGCTTACAGCCTGCAATAAAACTGCAAAAGGAACGACAGTATTTCTTGCAATTGATAATAACGGAAATATCAGTGCAGGCTCAAGTACAAGTGGATGGAGCTTTAAGTATCCGGGCAGACTTGGTGATTCACCTGCGATAGGTTCGGGTATATATGCTGATAACAGATACGGTGCTGCTGCCTGCACAGGAATGGGTGAGCTTACTATATGTTCAAACACAGCTCATTCTGTTCTTACATATCTTAAAATGAAAATGAGTTTAAGAGATGCTTGCTGTGAAGCGTTGAATGACCTTAGATATATTCAAACTGATTTCAGAGGCGGAGTTACAATCTATGCTATGGATAAGTATGGAGAGTACTGTGTTGTATCTGTAAAAGCAGAACAGAATGGTCTTCCGGAATGTGATCCGTATTTTTGGTACTGGAACGGTTCAGNGCCGTCNGTACAGAAANTAGATGCAGNATGNTTTGAATGGTAGAACTTGTCCACANAGAATATAATACATGGCTTTTCAGCANATTTTCCTGATAACTACGTCAAAAAAATCGCAATACGTCAGTATTCCTTCAGCTTTTTTCCTTGTTCTCAGGAAAATCATGCTTGAAAATCCGCACATGAATCTTAGTTGGACAAATTCTAAATTTTTTTGTGAGGTGCGATATGCCTGAAGAATGGCTGAAATATAATTATTTTAAGGATAAATATGGAAAATCTGACAGCGTAGTTGATTCACTCGGAGACTGCATGGCTCAGATCACATATGTTATTGGTGTAAATAAATTCAATGATCCTGATTTTTATAAGGCGTTTCTTAATGAGACTACATTTCTTCTTCAAACCGAAAATAACAAAATGAGTTATCTTGGAACAAAGGAAAATGTTTGGAAAAGATATATGATTTTATTCCATATCATGGATGAAAATAATCATGAAGAAGGTACGGCTTCTGAAAGAATCTCAAGATTATTGCAGATGAAAAAGCCAGCAATAATTTCTCCGATAGTTGAAAGGCTGCCTTTTGAAGAATTATATGATCCGGAGTACAAGTTGAATGAGCAAAAATCCGAACATTTCTTTGCGATTATTTCGGAAGATGAAGATAATTTTTATTTCATTGATAATCCTGCTGTCATTAATGGGGAGAATTTTATTTCATACGAAGAAAACAATGAGATTGGGATAATAAGAAAAAATGATTTTGATGAATTTTCAAAAGGATACTGTAAGGTCTTAACACCGATTTTTGAACAGAATATCATTAAGAAGACTATAGATGAATGTGAAGCAGTATTCAATTTTTCTTATGATAATTACAATAAAAAAACTACATTGAAAAATAATATCACAACATTTTACGGAATAGAAGCATTGAAGAAACTTTCAGAGCTTTTTGAATCAGGTGATATGAGATTTTGTGAAGAAGCTCCTTCACATGACAGAGATCTTATTATGTATTTCCGTTGGAGAATTTGGCATATAAAGGGAAGAAGAAATCTTCAGATAAAGTATCTAAGAGATGTTTACGGCGATGAAAGTGCAAAGGCTGGCAAGCTTATAAAATCTCTGGGAGAATCATTTAAATACTGGGGATTATTAAATGATAATCTATATAAGGATTTCCTTAAAGGAAAAAGCAATGCGGATTCAAAGTATGTTCCTATAGTTGACAGAATAATCAATGCCGAGAATGAAATGCACGAAGCATATCATGATTTTTTGACTGCTGTCTGAATGTAAGAGCCTGCCCATATCCGTGCGTCCCACAGATATGGGGCAGGTTCTTAAAACAGAAAATTGTTTTTTATTTNTAGNAAGAAAATAGNAAGAACTGTGATACAATAAATTATANGGAAGAANTATACGTNTCAGCAATTAATACAATGAGGAATGGAGAATGATGATATGGATAGAAAACATAAATCTTTTATTCTTGCTTCCGCACTGCTCGTATCAATGTTAAGTGGAGGATGCAGCAGTGGGAATTTTAATAAGGATATCGTAAAAGGCGGATATGTTGAAGAAGCAGTTGAACTTGACAACGATGTGAAAACGGTTTCAGATCTGTATAATTTAAACGGGGGAATATCTGTTTATGATCGTGACAGATGGCTTCTTGTTCCTCTTACATCTGACAGCATACAATCGAAAAAGAATAATGATGGTGAAATTTTAGCAATAAATGATACAGCTTGTTTTGTAAGAAGAGTAGATGAGAATGATTACAGTTACAAATATGTGATTATAAAAGACAATAAAGAAGTTGAAGTTGCTGTTGGTGGTAATCGCTATTTACAGGCAGCAGATTTTTCTGATGATGGAAGATTGTTTGTTATAATTGACAGTCAGTTTGCCGAAGTTGATACTGAATACGGCGATGTGAAGAACATAGACGACGTAAGTTATTTACTTAGTGCATTTGATGTTGTAAGGGATTGCGTTTATTATGTAGATGTAAACGGTATGCATATATATGATTTCAAGAAAGGAACATCTGTTGAAACGCCTGATGTTCTGGAAGAAATTTTCAGAACCGAAAATACAGATGATAGCATCAGAAATTTTCCGTATAAAATTTGTGCCGGCGACGGTAATTCTATTTTTGTGGGTTGTTCTATGGGAGTTTATAGGTATGTAATGAACGAAAATCATATAGAACAGCTTATAGATGGTTCTACTTGTGCAATAGGAAACAAATTGAAGCACTTCACTTCTTTACAATACTGTGAAGACGGTTCTATAATTGCAGGATTTGATAACGGTGAAGTATTTAAGTATGTTTATAATTCTGATTATACAAATGAAATAAAAAGCACTCTGATCGTTTATAGCCTTGATAACAGTAATGAACTTAAACAGATGATAAATAACTTTGCTTCCTCAAATCATGATGTGAGAGTTGAATATAAAGTAGGTCACAGAAATGGTATGTCGTATGAAGATGCACTTAAAGAATTTGCTGTTCTGATGCTTTCAGACAAGGCACCTGATATTATTATGCTCGAAGGTCTTGATATAGAAAATCTTATAGAAAAAAATATGCTTTTAGATATTTCTGAAAGTGAAAAAAACTGGAATAAGGAAGAAAATCTGCTTGATAATGTAGCAAAGTGGAATGAATCCGATGATGGTCTATACTGTGTTACAACACGTTTCAGAATACCTGCTGTATCGGCAGAAAAAAATGCACTTAAAGACATAAACAACTTTACTGATTATGTAGATTGTATGGAAAAATGCAGAGAAAAAAACAATAACTATTTCTATATATCAACTCCGGTTAATATGAATGGAATAGTTCGTCTCGGATTAGAGTGTGAGGGAAATTCTCTTATAAAGGAAAATAAAGTTGATAAGCAAAAGATAGAGAGATTATATAATGATTGTAAAAGATATTTACAATGTGAAAGTATGGCTGAAGAATGTGTAATTGATATGTATTTTGCTATAAATCCGGGCGAATACAGTTTTGCATCGGCATTTGCCAATAATCTTGCAAATGAAAATACAATGGCTCTTGGGACCATAAATACTTTTGATAAAGATTTGAATTATGTCACTTCGCTGGAAACCACTTTTAATAATTTTGGAATAGATTATAAATACGGCATACCTGATAATGACGGTTTGTTCATCTCAAATTGTACACTTGGAATAGCTGCCAAGAGCAATAATAAGAAAGAAGCAGTTGATTTCATTGCATCAGTGCTTGATAAAGATAATCAAAATATGAGCTGCGGCGAGGGATTCCCTGTAAATAAGGACGCATTGTTGTGGGCAAGCAGTAAAAAAACAACCGACTCATGGCAGAAAGTTGCAAATAATAATTCTGAGTACGTTGACAGTATAAATGTACAATGTTTGAGTGACAATGAAATGAGCATATTCAATAAATACATCGAAACACTAAAAGAACCTTTAAAGCTTGATTATGCTGTAAGAGAAATAATTGAAACAAATGCAATAAAATGTATGAAAGGCGAATTGACAGTTTCAGAGGCATCAGACGAGGTTGAGAGACAACTTAATTTAAAAATGAAAGAGTAATATATAAATGAAAAAATTAAGAATATACATAAATAAAAGAGCACATTTCTTTTTTCTTTTGCCAAGTATTCTCGGAGTAATGATATTTATTTTTATTCCATTCGGCGATTCATTTCTAAGGTCATTCTGCTCAGCTGGTTCAAACAAGTTCAGGGGGATTGAAAATTATAAGGGGATATTTAAGAATGAAGCTTTTGCACTTGCAGTAAAAAACACAGTATTATTCACACTGATCTGTATTCCGCTGCTTATAGTTGTTTCGTTTATCATTGCGTATGTGCTTTCAAAGTTAAGGCACGTAATTTTGATAAAATCCATACTTCTTTTTCCAATGGCAGTTCCTACCGCTGTACTTGTAATGATATGGAAGATACTGTTTTGTGATATGGGGTATGTAAACAGGATTCTTACAAGTCTGGATTTTGATAAAGTATCATTCCTCAATTCGTCTGCTTCTTTTGCGCTTCTTGTTGGAAGCTATATATGGAAAAACTTAGGCTACACAGTTCTTATTTGGGAAGTCGGAATCATGGGAGTATCTGAATCCGTAATTGAAGCCGCAAAGATTGATGGTGCAAATGAATGGCAAATATTAAGGAAAATAATGATACCTTCTCTTAAGCCTACATTATATACAATAACAATTATTTCATTTCTTAATTCGTTCAAGGTATTCCGTGAAGCATACCTTGTTGCAGGTTCATATCCTCACAAGAGCATATATCTTCTCCAGCATATATTCAATAACTGGTTTATTAATCTTGATATTGATAAAATGGCTCCTGCCTATGTTATGTAATTCCTTGTAATATTTGGTGCAATATCGTTACTCCAGCGCCTTTTGGACAGCAAGGAGGTATAAAATGAAAAAGATAATATCTATGAAAAAAATCAGCTCATGTTTCATTTACTTTCTTCTGGCAGTAATATGCTGCGTAATAATTTACCCCGTTGTACTTGTTCTTATACTTCCTTTTCAGGATAGCCTTGAATTAAAGGGAACGCTGGATCCGATTTATAACAATACGCAGGAATTTGTTTCGATAGATTATATCTCAAAGTACCCGACCCTTGATAATTTTAAAGAACTGCTTATATATACGCCTGATTTTTATAAAGTTTTTTGGAATTCAATTTATATAGTTCTTACAACAATTATATTTCAGATAATTGTTGCTATACCAGCAGCATGGACATTTGCACAGTTCAGATTCAAGGGAAAGAGACTGCTCTTCAACAGTTATGTATTATTTATGCTGATTCCATTTCAGGTAACCATGCTTTCGCAGTATCTGGTATTGGATAAGCTCGGACTTCTGAATACTCGTATGTCAATTATTTTACCGGTAATTTTTTCAACGTTTTCAGTATTTCTTATTTATCGTAAATTCTCAGAAATTCCGCGTGATATATCAGATTCGGCAAGAATAGACGGTGCAAATGAATTTGAAGTTTTATGGTATATCGGTATCCCGCTTGGTAAAAATGGAATTATAGCGTGCATAGTTATTACATTTTTAGATTTATGGAATATGGTTGAACAGCCGCTTGCTTTCCTTAAGGATAAAAAGCTTTTTCCTCTTTCGCTGTATTTACCGTCGATTGGATTGGAAAATTCAGAACTTTTGCTTACGGCGGCAGCCATAACGTTGATACCGTCTGCATTTGTATTTATAATTGGCCAGGATTACCTTGATCAGGGAATAATATCTTCCGCATTAAAGGAGTAATAATGAAAGATTTATTTAAAACAAGAACATTTAAGCTACTTGAAATATTTATTATTTTGATGATTCTACTCACCTTTGTTTCCAGAATTGCATACACCCAAAAGCTTCCGAGAGTATCCACTGGTGATTTGGTGATTCAGAGGATTTCTCATGTTGTAGATGTTGACGGTACTATAAAATCAGAAAAAAGTATTCCTGTAATTTTTCAGGAAGGATTAAGAATAAATGACGTAAAAGTCAAGAGTGGAAGTGCCGTTAAGAAAGGAGATATAATTCTTAGTCTGGATAACGCTTATCTTGATGAGATGATTAAAAAGGGAGAAAACGATTTGAGATTTCAGATATCAAATTCAAGAGAAGCTTATGAGGGACTTGGAAAAAAACCGCAGTTTATACCGGAAGGAATGCGTGTCGTTGATATATATGTTAGAAACGGTGATAACGTGAATGTCGGACAAAAGCTCATGGCAGTCGATCCTGAATTTCTGGATGAATACATTAATAATCTTCAAAGCGAAATAAATGTAAATTATATTTTGCGAAATCAATACGCTGAAAGTGAAGATATGGGTTCAGTTGATATGCTTGATGAGAAAATAGCTTTGGAAGAGGCAAATATCACTAAGTATGAGAGATTGTCAGCTAACTGTGGAGTCGTTTACAGTGAAAATGCAGGAGTTATTACAGATATAAATCTCTCTGTTGGTTCACTTACATCAAATGAAGCGGCAGTTCTTGTAAGCGAGAATCCGATACTTAATTCGGAATTAACAGAATTGCAGAATAATATAAATGTAATGAAGGCTATTAGGGAAAAGAACGGATTAATCGAAAGTCCGTGTGACGGAACTGTTTCTGACGTTTTTGTAAAACCCGGAGATTTTACCACATCCGGTGCTGCTTTCATTTTCAGTGATGCTTCTGAAGGATTTACTTTTTCTGCTTATGTCAGCGAAAATGACGGTAAATATCTGACTACTGATAATGATGTGTCATTGACAATTGGATATAAAAAAATCAATGGTGCCAAGATACAGAAAATCTCTAAAGAAAATGATGGCGTAAAAATAGATATTTTCCTTGAAGAAAACGATCTTGCAGACGGAATAATTGGAAATCTCCATTATACAGTCTATTCTCCCGAACCTTATATTTGTCTGGAACGTTCAGCTGTTAACTTGGAAAAAGGTTCTGAAACAGAGGGGTATATCTACATTGTAAGCAAAGTTGACGGTTTTCTGGGAAAAGAATATATCGTAAAAAGACAGAACGTTTCAATTATGGATTCCAACAGTAAATACTATGGCGTTTCACAGTTCTATATTGATGATAATGAAGAGATCGTTCTTTATTCATTAAAAGAATTGTCAGATGGCGAAAAGGTAAGAGTGTTATAAAAATATGTTTACAGAAATGAAAAATGTTATGGATCTGCTTGAGTATTCAGCAAGATCTTATGTTGATAGAATTGCATTTATAGATTATGAGAAAAAAATAACATATGCTGAACTTGCAGCAAGATCAAAAGCGGTTGCTTCATTTATTATCAGCAAAAAAATAAGGAATAAACCTATAATCGTTCTTACAAGACGTGATGTAGAGTCTATTATTCTTCTTTTCGGAGTTATATACAGTGGAAATATCTATATACCTATGGATATCAGTCAGCCTGATGAAAGAATTGTTGCTGCTATGGAAATGGCAGATAACAATGTGATTTTGTGTAATAAAGATGATGTAAGGACTATTGCAAACCGTAATGATATATGTTTTCTAACTTTTGATAATAAAGATGAAATCGTTATAGATTCTGATGCAATTGAAAGAATAAGGAATGATATTATTGATACCGATCCGTTGAGCTGCTTTCTTACATCCGGAACTACGGGCAAACCCAAAGGTGTTCTTAAATCGCATCAGAACATTCTCGGCATGGTAAGGATATTTACGAAAAGATTTGATTTTTCCGAAGAAGACGTATTCGGATGTCAGGCATCATTTGATTTCGACGTTTCAAATAAATCTGTTTTTATTTCGTTATATCTTGGTGCATCAGTTTTTATAATACCAAATAGTTTCTTTATTTTTCCGGGTAGACTTATATCTGCGCTAGATCAGAATAAAATTTCGGTACTGATATGGTCTGCATCAGCATTGTCTTTTCTTGCAAAAATAAAGATAATGAAGAAAGAAAAACCGCATTACTTGAAAAAAGTTATGTTTTCCGGAGAGACAATACCACATACAACTCTAAGGTACTGGAAAGATAATCTTCCGGATACTCTTTTCGTGAATTTATATGGTCCTACAGAAATGACAGGTAATGCACTTTGTTATGAAGTAGATACGTTAAGTGAAAATGCACCGCTTCCAATAGGCAAAGCTTTACCGGATACTCGTGTTTGTCTTTTAGATGAAAACCAGCATATTATAACCCAAAAAAACATCGACGGTGAGATATATATAAGTGGAAAATGTCTGGCAATGTGTTATTATAATAATATACAAAAAACATCAGAAGCTTTTATACAGAATCCCTTGAACGGATCATACCCGGAAATAATCTATCGTACAGGTGATATAGGTTATATAAATGATGATGGCGATTATGTTTTTGTAGGCAGACGAGATCTTCAAATAAAACGTAACGGCTACAGGATTGAATTAACTGAAATAGAAGATGTCGTTTATAATTCAGGACTTGTATCTTTGTGCTGTTGTATATATAATAAAGAACAGAATAAAATGTATCTTTATTATCATTCTGATAATAATTGCAATGAGGAATTATACGAATTTCTGAAAAGAAAAATCTCCGTATATATGATACCGGATAAATTTATACGTCTGGATATAATACCACTCAATTCACATGATAAGGTTGATCGGGAAGCGCTTATGAAAAAAGAAAATGAATATGTTTTATAATAAGGTAATAATAATAGGACTTGGCAAAACAGCCTTTCAGTGTGCGGATAAAATAAAAACGTCATATTGTACAGACGTTGTATTGTATGATGTGAACGATGCACCTTCAAGATTTTTGCAGTTTAATTCAAAAAAGAACGGTATAAATTATATTTTTACAGAAAAAGAAAAAATGTTTTCTTCTATTGAAAATGAAGAAAACACAACTTTGTTGTTAAGTGTCTATAATCCTGTTATAATACCTGACAGAATACTGAACAAGAACAATATAAAAGCTATAAATCTGCATCATTCGCTACTTCCGTATCATCCGGGAATGTATTCAGAAGCATGGACGATATTTGAGCAGGATAAGTACTCAGGAATAACGTGGCATTTAATGACGCCTGAGATTGATGCGGGCGAAATAATTATTCAGAAAAAAGTTCCTATTGATAACAAAACCACTTCATACAACCTTTTATACAATTTGAATGAAGTGGCTTATGAGGCGTTTGAAGAGGTCGTTGAAGACATAATGTGCAACAGTCTAAAAGCTGCTTTGCAGAAAAAAATACCTGATATATCATTGCATTTAAAAAAGGATAAACCTAATAACGGGATACTTGATTTGAAATGGCATTTAAATAAAATAAGTTCATTTTTAAGGGCTTATGATTACTATGTTTCTTTCCCGTNTGGAAAGCCAAAGGTGGAATTTGAAAACTTTTTCTGGACATGGAAAAAATATACAATTGAAAATGAAAATGACTGCACAGAAAAGATCAGCAGAGATAATAATAACCTGATAATTGAAAAAGAAGGAGCCAAAATAACTCTCATAGGAATCAGAAAATATGATCGTTGATTTACGATATTCTGTGATTTACATTAATATAAAAGAGGTGTATGTATATGTTTGAAGAAGATTATATAATGAGACAGATAAAAGAATGTGTTGCGGCTGCAATGAAACTTGTATTTAATATTGACACTCCGACTCGTGCATCACTTATAATAAACAGCAGAGATAATCTGGAAAAACTTAATTCTTTGCTGCAGACAATGGATGAAGGCAGAATAAGAGAGTCTATTACAAATCTTCATAAATACACTAAGGAACGAANTCTTGATGATCNTNTGANNGGAATGGANTTTTATACTNNTCTCTGCGAAATAGATGANGATATTTTGGAGGCAGATAATATGAACTACTCGGNCATAAGGGAAGATATGAAANAATTCTTCTCTGATTTCGGCTTGTCAAATGTAGCTGATCTTATCTTATATGACTGACCTTTTCGGTTCATTTTCAGTGAATACAGGAAGTGTGACCACGAAAATTGTTCCGCATGGTTTATTGTCTTCGACTTTAATAAAACCATTATGATGAGCGACTATGTCTTTTGCAATAGAAAGACCAAGACCAAAATGAGATGTGCCACTGCGTGAATAATCGGCACGATAGAAAGCCTCAAATATATGATTTTTTTCTTCATCGGTGATTCCGGGACCATTGTCCGAAACAATGATTTTATGCCATTCGCTGTCAAAGAAATAAGATAACATAATGCTGCCGCTTTCTTTCGTAAAAGAAACGGCATTACTCAGCAAGATGTTTATTACCTGTTTTATGCGTTCCGGATCTGCTTTTACTTTTGGAACCATTTTTTGAGAAAGTTCAATAGTGAAGTTTATGTTTTTTTTCTTTGCCGGAGCAAAAAAAGCTTCATAGCAATCAATAATAATACTGTCAAGCTCACAATCAGATATATTATAAACAAGGGAACCGTTATTTGAACTGGCAAGAGTCAGCAATTCTTCTGTAAGGAGGGAAAGACGTTTTCCTTCTTTTTTTGCGATATTGCAGAAATATTTCTGTTCTTCNGCGNTGCCTTTTTCGGCAGCGTCCAGGGCAGAGATTATAGTGTTTACGGGATTTCTTATTTCATGAGAAGCAGAAGCGATGAACCGGGTCTGCTGTTCATGGGATCGCTTGACTGGCTTCAGCAGCTGCTGAGCCAGAATAAGTGCAAAGAGGAACATGACAACAAACGCCAATGCCGTAAGCAGCAAGAAGTTCTTTATCTGACTTTTGAAGAAAAGATTTTCTTTTTTTAAGGGAGAAATAACAACCATTTCGGTCTCACTTTGATTTCCCGAAAAAATAATGATACTACAGAAATAATTGTTGATTTTTCTTTTTACGTCGAACTCGGAATGGTTGATATGCCCGGAGCTCAGATTGTCCTTTGCGGTGCTGTAGTATTTATGCATAAGCGTATCTGAAAAATCCATGGTATCCTGACTGCTAGTCTGTCGTGAAAAGTCGCTGACATTCTGATTTTCATAAACAACGATCAAGAGATCATTGTTGTTCTGATAATCCCGTAGTTTTTCAATGCTCAGTATCGGCGGATCGGAAATATCGTAACGCAGTTGAATGATCTTATCCGTAAAATCAGACATTGCATTGGAGTATATCTGTTTGTAGNTTGAATACAGCAGGATCAGAGACATGACCGTAAGGATCANAACGCACGACNCGGAAATTAGCAGTGCTATTCTTANACGNATCTTTTTCAGCATTATTATACCTCCTTGGTAAGACGAAAGCCTACACCACGGATATTTTTAAGAATTAGTCGGCTGCCTGAATTTTTCAGCCGTCTTCTTATGAAGAAGATGTAATTATCAAGATTGCCCGTTTCAATCTCGTATTCAGTGCCCCATATTCTTGAAAGGATTATGTTCCGCTGAAGAGTTATTTCCGGATTGCGCAGAAACAGCGAGAGAAGCTGGCCTTCTTTAGAGGAAAGCGTGGTGCAACCTTTCGGACCTGTAAGAGTATTCTCTTCGGATTTGTAGGTTACGTCCTCGTAGCTGATGACATCAAGACTTTCAAAGGGTGAACTTCTTCTCAGCCGGCACCTGATGTGTGCCATCAATTCCTGAAACTCGTATGGTTTGACGATATAGTCGTCAGCACCGTAGTCAAGACCGGTGATACGGTCGTTGAGCTCACCGAGAGCCGTTATCATTATAATAGGAACCNAACTTCCTGTNGAGCGTATTNTTTTCAGGATGGTCAATCCGTCAACATTNGGCAGCATTCTATCAAGGAGAATTAAGTCGTAAGCGTTCTGAGAGTAATAAAATTCCGCATCTTCACCATCGATGCAGATATCTGTCAAAAAGCCTTCCTTTTCAAGATGAAACTTCAGGATCTCGCACTGCTTCTGGTCGTCTTCTATAATAAGTATGTGCATTTTTGTTTTCCTTTCGTATTCAGTATGTAAATTCTACGTTGGACAAAAGTTCTGTATATAATGGTAGTTATTTGATATTTTAATTATACTATATTTTTCGGGAAAAGTCAAATTATTGCGGGGGAAAAACGGATGTATACGGTGTTATATGTATAAAAAAACAGCACCAGAGCTGTTATGCATCGGCGATGTAATTTTCTATTGAGCAGTTTTAGACTATATTTATTTCATCAAACAAGATTAGATCATCATTTTTTACATTGACTTNAAGCAACCTATCAATAAACCCACNCTANGAANACACTCCATAGACAAAATGATAGCCTTAGAATGTCTTTTGAAGCTCTAATTAATCCTCGACCTTTTTCTGAGATAGAAATAAATGTCAGCGTCAACAGGCTAGACATGGAATTGACACTCGCCGATAACAAAGACGACCTTGTTCTTGTTGTCTACAGCCATAACGTCAATTTGTGTGACGTTAGGCACGTTGCACCATTAGTATNAGTATNTTCTTGATGTAACAAATGAGAGTTTTCAAGNTTTGCAATGCGNTGTAAAAATGTCATTGCATNTATTCTCATACGCAAACTTCGCTTGTTACTGAACAGCGTTCTCGAAATCCAGCGACTGTTCAGCGTGCGCATCGTTGAAAAACAGTGGTGTAAGCCCGCAGTTATATTCCTTTTTCAGCGTGGATATTTCAGAGCTTCTTTCGATAAAATTCATATAAGCCTTCTTTAACATAATTGGGATTATACTAATCTGCATATTATTCGTTTTGTGTTGTAAATGTCAAGAAGTTTTTGAAAATACGTTGTCAAAGTGCGAACAAAGCGACTATCTAATCCTGAAAACATCCTGATTCAATTAAGCATAGGCAAGAACAAGTGAAGCAATAGCGTTCGTTCTTGACTTTAGCCATGGAGTTTGTGGAGGCGATTTTGTGTTGAAGTAATCGGAAACATAGAATCCTATAAAGATGCGCAGACAGTGGGAAAGGATCGTAGGTTAATCACTTTTTATGACCAAAAGAAAACGTTAAATGCAAAAGAAAACGCAGATGAAATTGTATCAAAATAAGCGTTCTTTGGCAATTCATAGAACGCTGTATGTTGTGAAAATCACGATATATAGCGTTTTTTCTTATCTCCGAAAAGTCGGAGACATTATTCTGTCCGTTGTTTGTCCGTTATTCAGAATTTTTGTCACGTTTCTGATAAATGCAGTCTGCAACACTTGTCATTGCCCTTGCCTGAGCCTCCTGAAAAGAATGACTGTAAATATTCAGAGTTGTGTTCGCATCGTTATGACCGAGGCAAGCCTGAACTGTCTTAACGTCCACACCGTTGCTGATAAGTACCGAGGCATTGAAGTGGCGGAATGAGTGAATATTGCAGTAACGGATACTATGCTTTTTACAGAAGTTTTCAAGAAATCTGCGTGGAGCTCGTACACTCATAGGTGAACCGTCAGCTTTGGTGAACAGCCTGTCGCACTCAATCCATTTGTCACCGAGAGAAATTTTGTAATTGTCCTGAAATTTTTTGTATTCAAGGAGCTGATTAGCAAGTTCACGGGGAATTTTTAGCATACGGATACTGCCCTTAGTTTTCGGAGTATCGGTGTAAATTCCTTTTTCTTTCGTCCAGAGCGAATTACGGCGAACGTCCATAAGGCAGTTTTCAAAGTCAAAATCTTTCCATTCCAAACCGAGTAATTCTCCACGTCTTAAACCTGTAAAAATCGCAAGCGTAAAGAATATCACAAACGAGAAATGTTCCTCTTTTTCCTCCTCAAACCAGTCAAGAATCTGCTGAATTTCGTCCATTGTGTAAACGTTTCTTTCTTTCGGAACGACAGTCGGAAGTGATACGTTTCTGCATGGATTGGAACTGATAATCTGCTGTTTCACGGCAAAATCGAACACCGAAGAAATAAACGAAATGTAATTTTTGATAGTTTTAGGCGAGAGGTACTCAACAGTATCGCCGTGCTGGTCGATTTTTGGAGTTTTCGTCAGCTGAGTTATGAATTTCTGTATCGTGCGAGTTGTGATTTTGTCCATTCTCATATGTCCGACAGCCTTGTAAACACGGTCTGAAAAGTAGCGGTAATTGCGGATTGTCTGGGCTTTCAGCTTGATTTCAGCGTATTCTTTGAACCACTGTTCTGTAAATTCCTGAAACTTCACCGCCGAATTTACATGACCGTTCATGCAAGATTCCTCAAATAAAACAGCCTGTCTTTGCAGTTCCTTTTCAATCTGCTTTTCTGTCATTTTCGGGTCAGGCTTCCACGTCATAGAACGCTCAACCTGATTTCCGTTTACATCGTAACCGCAGGAAACCCTGATTTGATAGGATTTTCCACGTTTTCTGATTGTAGCCATAAATTTTTCCTTTCTCAAGGACA
>WFLZ01000177.1 GCA_009177225.1 Clostridia bacterium | reverse complement strand
AACTCAATTCTCAAACCAAAAACTCAAAGAAATGAACGTATCTCAGAATCTCAACCAACTCCTCTCCCGTGTGAAAGCACTCTTCGGATGCAAGACCCACCACGAAAAGAAACATTCAGAATCCTCACCTCAAGCTCCACTTGTTTCAGACCAACGACTGAAAAACGCACTCTCCGAAGTAGAGACGTATCTCACCGATAATTACGGAACAATACCCTCCGCCATTACCTACAAAGAGTACACCAATGGCGTCAGTCTCGAATCCAAAGACCCTACCTTCTCAACCGCAATCGCTGCACTGACGAGAACGGGAAGAATGCTAAATCTCCCAGATAATGTGCTCCTACTTTGCTACGTCACCACCGACAAAGGCAATGANNACCTCATCGAGCANCTCGGNAACTTCATCAGATTCCTGATGAAACTCGGCAGAACGCACCAAATCCAACACCTCGCCATCGCCTTCTCAAAGGANANNGANGANNTCCCCAACGCCGTCAAATCAGCCGACGTAACCTGCNTCCGCCTNTACTAATCCCCACTNAACCCNTCGCCCCGACAAGAAATCNNCCTCTTGTCGGGGCGATTTCTATGCTAAAAACATACCTCTTTTTATTGCTATGTGAAAAATTTTCACTAAATTTGCAGTCAAACAATAGATTTGAATTTAATGGAAACAGATATAAATCGCCTAAAAGTAGTTTTAGCTGAAAAGAAAAGGACTAATAAATGGTTATGTGAGCAACTTAATGTTAATCCATCAACCGTTTCGAAGTGGTGTACTAATTCTTCTCAGCCAGACCTTGAAACTTTAGTTAAAATAGCAAATCTTTTAGAAGTAGAATTAGCGGATTTAGTGAATAAGCAATGTTTATCAAACGTATCTAAAAGTTGATAAATCATTAATTATGAAGAATCAACGTATAGAATATATAATAGATGAAATTTTAGATCAGTATGCGTATGCTGATGAATCAAATCGTCCCTGGATAATTGGATTTAGTGGCGGTAAGGATTCTACAGTATTACTTATGCTGGTCTGGATTGCCTTGCTAAAATTAAAAGAACAACCAGTTCCATTCCAATTACGACGCCCAATATATGTGGTCTGTAATGATACAATGGTTGAGAATCCAATCATTGCTACTTATGTTGATGATGTACTAGAGCAAATTGAAATCAAAGCAAGAGAGGAAGATTTACCTATTTTTGTAAGAAAAACTACTCCAAGACTTGAGGATTCTTTTTGGGTTAACGTCATAGGAAAAGGTTACCCCGTACCTAATACTGCATTTAGATGGTGTACCGAAAAAATGAAGATTAAGCCAACTGCACGTTTTATCACCGAACAGGTGGACGAATGTGGTGAAGCAATAATATTAATTGGTACGAGAAAAGCAGAAAGTGCAACCCGAGCACGTTCAATCAAGAAACATGAAATACATGGCAAACGTCTTACTAAGCATACCCTTTTGGCCAATACATTTGTATATGCTCCTATAAAAGAATTGCAGCTGGAAGAAGTTTGGTATATAATCAATGCTATCCCATCACCGTGGGGATTCGATAACAAGATATTATTTAATATATATCTTGATGCAAGTGCTGATGATTATGAATGTCCTACCGTTGTCACAGATAAAAGTCATGGATCTTGTGGTCAGAGCCGTTTTGGCTGTTGGACTTGTACAGTTATCAAAGACGACAAGTCTATGCGGTCATTAATCAAAAATGGTCGAGAATGGATGCAACCCCTCTACGATTTTAGGCTTAAGCTTGATCAAGAACGTAACGTTATCGAAAATAGATTTCCGCTGCGGCGCGATGGTAAAAAAGCTGTTAATGATATGGGACCTTATACGTTTACATACCGTGCTCAAATGTTGGAAGGTCTATTAAATGTACAACATGAATTACAACAGCATAATCCCCAAATAAAACTTATTACCGATCAAGAATTGATTGCTATTCAAGTAAATTGGTATAGAGATTTCAATTTCGGACATCAGGTATCAGAAATATATAATAAAATCTATAATTCCACATTAGCTATGGAAGATGGCAAATTGAAAAATAAGTTGGAAGCAGATTTAATGCGAGAGATTTGCAAAGAAAATATTGAAGAAGGCGAATTAATCGAACAACTTCTGATGCTCCAAAAAAGTAAGTCGCTCATGCAACGACGTCGCGGACTTAAGACTGAGATTGAATCTCGTTTAGAAGAATTTGTTAAAACGAAAAAGAAACCATGACCATACGAGAAATCGAACTTAATAACTTCCGAATNTATAAAGGAAAGAATAAAATTGATCTTTCCCCNNATGGAGACCGAAANCTGATTATCGTNAGCGGTAACAATGGTTTCGGTAAAACTACTTTTCTTATGTCACTTGTGTGGTGTCTATATGGCAAGAACATGGGAAAGGTAGATGAACTATATCGCAAGGAGATTGACGAGAAAGGCGGGTATAGCAAATACATCGGAAATAGCCTTAATTTTGAAGCTCAGAAAAATGGAGAAACTAAGTTTTCTGTGGCAGTCACTTTTACTGACGTAGAAATTCCTGATACACCTTGCACTGAAATTACTATAGTTAGGTCATACGATAGTGCCACTAACTATGACGATGAATTAGAGATTCTAATTGATGGTCGAAAGAACGATTTGTTCACTGGATCGAAAGAAGAAATTGCCAAAGAAGAGGAAATTTTCATTCGAGATTATATTCTTCCAATAGAGATCGCTAAGTTCTTCTTCTTTGATGCTGAAAAAATCGTATCCTTTGCGCAAATTAATACTCCTGAACAGCGAAAGGATCTAAGTCTTGCATATTCTCAGGTCCTAGGGATACAAAAGTACGAAGATTTAAAATCTGAGCTGATTAGGATTCAAGATGATTATAGAAAGGCATCAGCTAAACCTCAAGAGAAACTTGAGTTTGATGGGCTAATCAGTGCCATAAAAATAAAAGAAGAAAATATACAGAATTTGATTGATGAAATTGACAACTTGGAAGATGATCGTGTGATTAAGCGTCATGAATCAGTCGAGTTACAATCTCAACTTATTCGAGAAGGTGACTTAATGTCAATCGATGAGTTAGATAGACTGAACAATCGTAAAATCGATCTTAATACAGCACTAAGAGAGACCGAAGACGGTTTGAAGGACTTTTATAGCCTAATTCCATTTGGATTATCGGGTGGTATTATGGCTGAACTCTTATCTCAATTAGAGTCTGAAAAAGCATATAAACAAAATATACTTCAACTTGAAGGAATTAACGATAAAACTGATATAATACTTGGCGATATTGAAGATGCCAAGAAGAATATTACTTTTCGGATTGACTACAAAACACGAGAGTTCTATGAAACTCAAATAAAGCAACTAATCAAGAAGCATTTTTATAATGGCTTTGATGATAGTAAATTTGAGAATTTCAGTATTCTCCATGATTTTAGTCAGGGACAGATTGAAGACTTCACTCGTTTAATCGTAAAGGTTAAGGATAGTAAGTCTTCGTTTGAACTTCTGTTTAATAAGTATTCTAAACTCAAGGCAGAGCTATTTTCTATAGAAAAAAGAATACGAGAAGCAGAGAAAAAAGCAGAAAGCGACTACGTTCAAAAGCTGCGTGCGCGAAAAGAAAAGCTTGATCGAGAAATTGATTCAATTGGTGAGGAAATCGGAGAAAAACGAAAAGAAATTGAAGCCCTTAATGAACAGGTAATTGCTCATAAGAAGCAGAAAGAGATTCTTTCGAAGAAAATTGATGTAGCAGATCAAAACAGAGCTGTAGATAATGAAGCTACACGTTTGATTCATAAGATTCAAAAGTTCCTCATTCGCTTTAAAGATGAAAAGAAAAAAGCTTTAGCTAAAAAATTAGAGACTAAGCTCCAATCTTATCTGCATAAGACTAATCTAGTACAGAAAGTTATTGTAGACATCAATGGTAATGGAGATGATGTTGATATTAGCTTGTATGACTATGATGATAAAAAAATAGACAACAGCATTCTTTCAATGGGAGAACGCCAAATGTTTGCATCAGCACTTTTAAGTGCTTTGGTCGATGAAACGGAAATCGAATTCCCGGTATTCATAGACAGCCCTATGCAAAAATTTGATCCTCTGCACACCAAGAACGTGCTGACAAAGTTCTATCCAAATGTTTCTAAACAGGTTATACTTTTTCCTCTACTTAAAAAGGAGCNTACAGAAGAAGAATATCGTTATATAGAACCTATTGTAAGTAAATCCTACTTGATTAGCAATGAAAAGGGAGGGTCACATTTTGTGGAAGTAAAACNTGAAAACCTGTTCGAAGAATATAAAAATAGAGAAAATGNAAATTAATATAAGAACTTCNGGTGAAAACCAGAATGTTGTTACCCAATTAACAAGAAAGCTTCCTGGCGGAACTAAAGAAAATGTGATAGCNCGTATCGCATTAGGCTATTCNTTNTCNACTGGTAANAGATTNACNCNNCANGAATTNTCNNCNTATGATTCNCAAGGNAAAGAATANAANGATCANATANTNTTTGACGGACANTATCGNGANTTCTTNATNGCNNTGATTTGTCAGGCNTATGGAATNACNAANAANGATGANNTNATNCCAAANTACATAAAACTTCATGTGGATCATGGACTTCAAAAGATTAACTATCT
>WFLZ01000093.1 GCA_009177225.1 Clostridia bacterium | reverse complement strand
GCATATTGAAATAATGATTTTGTTTCGTTGCACAATACACAAATCTGACTATACGAAATTGTTTATTCCTACAAAAATAAAAATTATTTCGTCTTTTTCGCCTCCTTAAATCACTTATATATAAATATTTCAAAGAGGTTTTTTGTTATGAAAAAAATCATATCTTTATTACTGACTGTTTCATTAATTTTATCTTTCACCGCCTGCTCAGACAGAAAAACCAAAACTGATGTACCTGCTGTTTCAGAAGAATCATCGGGCAGAACGGTCGTAACAATAGGTACAGTCGGAGAACTTAACAGATTTCCGACGGAATATGAATTTAATTTATCTCAAAATAATTACAGATTTCAGATTAAAGACTACAGTAAAATTGTTGATAACGATGACGAAGAATGTTCAAAGGCGTTCGGACAGCTTAAACTTTATATTATTTCCGGAAATGCTCCTGATATTATTGCTGTGTGGTCTGACCCCATGTCTGAATTTATCCACACCGAAATGTTTGAGGATATTTACAATCTCATGGACGAATACGGCGGTGTTTCCCGTGACGATTTTCTGCCGAATATTCTCAAAGGCTTTGAAATTGACAATGAAATTCCTGTAATATCCGCAAACTTTGTGACAGTTAAAAAAGGGCAAATCTGAAGTGACCTTATACCGATAAATAAAAAAGAGTATCATCTCCGACATGGACTAAGGGAGAATGATACTCTTTTCTTTTTTTGACATTATTCAATTTCTTTTGCAAGGTTTACTATCCTGCAATTCTGTTTTTGTTACTATTCTTTTTTGAACTCAAGACAATTGTCAAACAGCCTTAATTTGATATAGGATAAGCAAAAAGGCGATACCTCACGCTTATGTGCAAGGTATCCCCCATACTCTTTTTCTTTTTCAAAAAGCATATTTAATTTTTCTTTTATTATTTTATTAATTATTTTGATTAAATTTTGCTATAAAGAGACCGTTTATAAGGATATGGTGTATATGTAAATGATACAACAATAGTTGCTACTTTCGGGCTTTGACAGACCAAAGAAATTTTCAGCACAGTGCTTTCAAGATGGTCAACTTCCACTTTTTTTATTGAACTGAAGAATAGTTATAGCTTTTTTCTATAGCCGCCTATTACTTAAATATACTTGACATTTCAGAAAATATATGATATTATTAAAACATACTATTTTAGTATGATTAGGAGGATTAGGCTATGACTGAAATATTATGGCTTGGACGTGGCGGACAGGGTGCGTTTACATCTGCAAAACTGCTCGGAGCTGCATATACATCAACTGGAAAATATGCCATTGCCTTTCCGTCGTTCGGACCGGAAAGACGTGGCGCACCTGTCAGGGCGTTTACGAAAATGAGCGGTAAACCGGTACTTGACAGAAGTGAAACAGAAAAGGCAGATTACATAGTAATTCTGGACGAAACACTGTACAGCAGTGATTTGAATTTCAAACTGAAAAAGAACGGAAAAATCATCATTAACTCCGGAACAATTTCAGAAGATGATATAATTTCTTTTGATGCTGACAGCATTGCAAAAGAATTGAGTTTACCTGTTGTCAATACTATCATGATTGGCGTATTATCTGCAATTTCAGGAATTGTAAGTACAGAAAATATCATATTCGCCATTGAGAATTATATGCCCGAAAAACTTCATGAAAAGAATATCAATGCTGTAAAGAGAGCCGTTAGGGAGGTTTTGAAATGAAACCGTATTTAAGAGAAAAAACACACTTCGGATTTGATGATATACCTGAAAATACTGCTTTTGAAGCAGGTTATCTTGTTACAGAAAACAGTGGCTGGAGAAGTATTCGTCCGGTTGTGAATCACGAAAAATGCACAGGCTGTATGCAGTGTTATCTTCATTGTCCTGACGGAGTAATTTCCATAGAAAATAAAAAAGCAGTCGTTGATTATAAATTCTGCAAGGGCTGCGGAATCTGTTCAAAAATATGCAGAATTAGTGCTGTTGAAATGGAGGCGGAAAAATAATGGCAAGGAAATTTTTATCAGGAGATGAAGCCTTTGCGGAGGGAATACGTCTTGCAAGACCGGAAGTAATATCCGCATATCCGATAACACCACAGACTGTTGTTGTTGAAAGATTATCAGAAATGGTTGAGGATAAAAGTCTTGACAGCGAATTTATTCATGTGGAATCGGAGCATTCCGCACTTTCATGTGCAATAGGAGCGTCCGCCACAGGAGTACGTGCTTTTACGGCGACTTCATCTCAGGGACTTTTATATATGGCTGAGTGTCTGTATTACGCATCAGGCGGAAGATTTCCAATCATCATGATGAATGCAAACCGTTCAACTGCTTTGCCATGGAATATTTACGGCGATCAGAGAGACAGTCTTTCACAGCTTGACAGCGGTTGGATTCAGGCTTATGCAGAGAATGCACAGGAATCGCTCGATTTAGCTTTAATGAGTTATTACATAGCGGAAAATGAAAAAGTTTCCACGCCTTTTATGGTAAATCTGGACGGATTTATTTTAACTCACACGTATGAAGAAGTTGACATTCCCACGCAGGAACAGGCGGATATTTTTCTTCCGAAATACAAAACAGATAACAGGCTTGACCTTGATAATTCAAAAAATATGGCGTTTTCGGCAGGTCCTGAACATAACTATATTTTCAAGTATAAAGAACATATCGGCATGAAAAATGCCGTTTCTGTAATCGAACAGGCAGAAGAAAAATTTGTGGAAATTTTCGACAGAAAATACACAGGACTTATTGATACATACAAAACGGAAAATGCGGATTATATCATTATAACGCTCGGAAGTATCACCGGACTTTGCAGAGAAACTGCCGACAAACTTCGTAAAAATGGCATTAAAGCCGGTGTATTGCGTATCAGATATATGCGTCCGTTTCCGACAGAGGAAATCGCCGGAACTGTGAAAAACGCCAGAGCTGTCGCCGTACTTGAAAAAGATATATCTTTCGGAAATGAAGGTGCGGTTTTCACCAATGTAAATTCAGCACTTCATACCGGAAAAGTGAATATACCGTCATATAATTTCATAGGCGGNCTTGGNGNAANAAATANTTCTNCATCTGATATTGAGNATATTTACTTTGAAATTGAAAAAGGAACGAAAAAAGTGAATTTTATCGGAATTGAGGTGGACGAATAATGGCAGTTACAGCAAAAACACTATGTAAAGACGAATTTTTTTACGGACATAAAGCCTGTGCAGGCTGTGGCGGAAGTCTTGCCGTCAGAAATGCCCTGAAAGTACTTGGAAAAAATGCGGTTGCTGTACTTCCGGCAGGCTGTATGTCAGCAGTGGGATTTAATTTTCCTCAGATGTGTTTTTCCAATAATGCAATTATTTCTACATTTGCAGGAACAGCATCTATGCTTACCGGAATTGAGGCAGGTTTCCGCAGACGTGGAATAACAGATTTTACAGTTGTTGGATTTGCAGGTGACGGAGGAACAGCAGATATTGGTATTCAGGCACTTTCAGGTGCGATAGACAGAAATGACAATATTATCTATATCTGCTATGACAATGAAGCATATATGAATACAGGCATTCAGAAAAGCGGACTGACACCATTCGGAGCAAAGACTACAACTACTCCTTCCGGCGAAAATATCAGAGGGAATATACGTCCGAAGAAAAATATGTTTGAAATTGTGTCAGCTCACGATATTCCGTATGCGGCAACGGCAACAGTCGGTTATATGACGGATTTTCTGAACAAAGTCGAAAAAGCATCTGAAATCAAGGGTACAAAATATATCCACGTTATTGCACCTTGTCCGACAGGCTGGGGGATTCCCGTCAGTGATACCGTGGAAATTGCAAAAGAAATTGTTGACTGTGGTCTCTGGTATCTTGCGGAATACGAAAACGGAGAATTTCATATCACACACAATCCGAAAGAATTTACGAGTATTTCAGATTACATCAGAAAGCAGGACAGATTTAAACATCTGACAGATGATGACATTGAAATTATTATAAACTCCCGTGATAAGAAGTGGGAGAAAATCAGAAAGGAATGGACTTAATCATGCCGATTTTATCAGACAGAACAGCAGGATTTACAGATTCTGTAATCAGAAGAATGACAAGAATATCCAATCAGTACGGAGCAGTGAATCTTTCACAGGGATTTCCTGATTTTGAACCGCCGAAAGAAATACTGAACAGACTTGCTGAGGTTACACAGGAGGATTTCCACCAGTATTCTATTACATGGGGTGCGCAGAATTTCCGTGAGGCACTGGCAAGGAAATATGAACATTTTTCAGGCAGGGCAGTTGACCCGAACAACGAAATTGTAGTAACGTGCGGAAGTACGGAAGCAATGATGGCGGCAATGATGAGTGTCATCAATCCGGGAGACAAAGTAATTGTATTTTCACCGTTTTATGAAAATTATGGTGCTGATACGATTCTTTCGGGAGCAGAGCCGATTTATGTACCGCTTGTTCCTCCTGAATTTAATTTCGATGCAGATGTACTTGAATCGGCTTTCAAGCAGAAGCCGAAAGCAATTATTGTCTGCAATCCGTCAAATCCGTGCGGAAAAGTCTTTACACGCAAGGAACTTGAATTTATAGCTGACCTTGCGAAAAAATATGATGCTTTCGTGATTACCGATGAAGTTTATGAACACATTTTATATAAACCAAACGTCCATACATATATTGCGACTCTGCCAGATATGTGGGAGCGGACTATTCAGTGCAGTTCACTTTCAAAGACATATTCAATAACAGGCTGGCGTTTAGGATATGTAATTGCACCGCCACATATTATTGATACAGTAAAAAAAGTGCATGATTTTCTTACGGTTGGTGCGGCTGCTCCGTTGCAGGAAGCGGCAGTAACAGGGCTGAATTTCGGCGATGATTATTACAAAGATTTGCAGGAAAAATATACTGAAAAACGCAGTCTTTTTCTAAAAGGTCTTGACGACATAAAGCTACCTCATACCGTTCCGGAGGGTGCATATTATATTCTGCTTGATATTTCTGAGTTTGGCTATGAAAGTGATTTGGAATTTTGTGAAGTTCTTGCAAAAGAAGTCGGCGTGGGTGCAGTTCCGGGGTCAAGCTTTTTCAAGGAAAACGAAAACAGATACATCAGATTCCATTTTGCAAAGAAAAATGAAACACTCAACGAGGCACTGAACAGGTTATCAGAAATCAGAAAGAAGATAAAACCAAGGAAGTGATATTATGACATTACAGCAGCTGAACTATGCAATTGTTATCAGTGACATCGGCTCAATGAATAAGGCGGCAGAGCAGNTANATATTGCCCAGCCGTCNCTNACATCTGCAATCAAAGAGCTTGAAAAAGAAATAGGTANCACAATT
This sequence comes from Clostridia bacterium, assembly GCA_009177225.1. Taxonomy (GTDB): domain Bacteria; phylum Bacillota; class Clostridia; order Oscillospirales; family Ruminococcaceae; genus Ruminococcus. Next base: position 11,418 of record WFLZ01000093.1, on the reverse strand, counting down.
TTCAACCGTGGTGCAAGAGGAATTACGCTTACTGCCGACGGTTCGGAGTTTATTTCTTACGCACGTCTGGTTTATCAGCATTACGAAAATTTACTTGAAAAATATACAGACGGAGGTCTGAAACGCAAATTCGGTGTATCAACTCAACATTATTCCTTTGCGGTTCAAGCGTTTGTGGAAATGGTGAAAGAGTTCAATACCCATGAATATGAATTTGCAATCAGGGAAACTAAAACTTCAAACGTAATCAATGATGTGCATTCCTTGAAAAGTGAGATAGGAATTATTTATCTGAGTAATTTTAACCGGAACGTCATTACAAAACTTCTTGAATCGAATCATCTTGAATTTTATCACCTTATTGACTGTGACATATTTGCATATCTCTGGAAAAATCACCCTCTTGCAGAAAAAAACTCCGTCAGCATTGACGAACTGAAAGAATATCCCTGTCTGACTTTTGAACAGGGAGATAAAAGTACCTTTTATTTTGCGGAAGAAATTATTGATACGGCAGATTTTTCAAGAGTGATTAAAGCTTCCGACAGATGCACAATGCTGAATCTTATGAAAGGACTGAACGGTTATACATTCTGTTCCGGAATTATCTGCGGTGAACTTAACGGTTCGGAATATACCGCAGTTCCGATAAAGGACGCTACCGATAAAATGGAAATCGGCTATATTACAAGAAAAGATATGATTATCAGCGATATTGCAATGACATATATAGAAAAAATAAAGTCTTTTTTAGAGTAGCTTTGTTATAGTATTTTTCTATAACTCGTTATCAATAAAACATAGTAGACAAATAGGAAAAGTAGTGATATAATAAATTCAGAACAGCAGAGATGCTGAATTGAATAAATATGGAGGTAATGATAATGAGTAATGTGGTTAAAAAGAACCCTGAAGATAAATACTGGAATGAGGCTCTCGAAACAATGCCCCGTGAGGAACTGGAGCAGAAACAGCTTGAAGATTTAAAGGAAATTGTAAAATTTGCCTATGAAAACGCACCATACTATAAACGTTCATTTGACGAGGCAGGTGTGAAGCCGGAGGATATTCAGACTCTTTCAGATATTCAGAAATTCCCGTTTATTAACAAGACCACACAGCGTGATACACAGGGTGTTGGTTCGTTTTTAGGTGAACTCGCAGCCGTTCCGGAAGAAGACGTTGTTTTTGTTTCCACTTCGTCCGGCTCAACAGGTGTACCAACAATGAGTCCATTTACAAAACAGGATTTCGACGAATTTCAGGATACGGAAAGCCGTTGGTTCTGGCAGATAGGAATGAGACCAAAGGACAGATACGTCCACGCACTCAACTTTTCACTTTATGTCGGTGGTCCGGACGTAATCGGTGCGCAGAATCTCGGTGCATTGTGTATATGGGGCGGAACTCTTCCGAGTGAAAGACTTCTGTTTATCCTGAAAACATATCAGCCGACAATCATCTGGACAAGTCCTTCGTATGCATGGCAGCTCGGTGAAAAGGCAAAGAAGGCAGGTATCGACCCTAAAAAAGATTTGTCGATTAAGAAAATCATAGTTGCCGGAGAGCTTGGCGGTTCAATTGACGCTACCCGAAAAGCTATTGAAGAACTGTGGGGGGCAGAAGTTTACGATTTCTACGGACTTTCCGATATTTTCGGAGCTTGTGCCGCACAGTGCGAATATCACGACGGATTACATATTGCTGAAAATCATATTCTTGTTGAAACGGTTGATATTCACACGGGCGAAGTGCTTCCCGACGGAGAAGTCGGCGAACTTGTGTTTACAACTCTCCGCAAGCACGCAAGACCTCTTATCCGTTTCAAGACAGGCGACATAGGACGTATCGACAAAACACCATGCTCATGCGGAAGAACTCACGGAAGAATNCATATTCTCGGCAGNAAGGACGNTNTGTTTATTGTTTCGGCNGTTAATGTATTCCCGAGTGNCATTGAAGCTGTTATCCGTGAACTTGACGGTGTGACGGGCGAATATCTGATAAGAATTTTTGAAAAGGACTTCACCTGCAAATATTCCGTTGAAATTGAAAAAAACTCTGATAATACAGATGCTGATGAAGTAATTGCAGAAAAGGCATCAAATGCACTTAAAGCAAGAATCGGAGTTAAGCCTTACAGCGTTATTGTCCATGAAGATGGCGGACTGAATACACGCTCTGAGCATAAATCTAAACGTATTATTGATGAGCGCACTCTTGATTACAGCATATAATCAGTTTAAAAAACAGACTGCACCTGACGAAAATATAACAATCAGGTGCATTTTGTCTTTAGTAACTTTCTGCAAAGCTTTCAGCGACTGACTGCATTTTTCCGGAGTGTTCGGGCATATCTCCGAGATATGTTATTATTAGGTTTTTCTGAGGATATATCAGGCATTTCTGTCCCCATTTTCCGCTGATATTGAAGTAGTTACCGTTCCTCCAGAAGAAATATCCGTAACCGCTGTCAAGATTGTCAATTTGCAGTTTTGTGGCTTCATTTGCCCATTTTTCAGATAAGATACGCTTATTATTAAATATTCCATTCTGCAAGTAAAGCTGTCCCAGATTACTTAGTTCGTGGACAGTGAGATACATTCCTGTTGCACCGTAAAAACGTCCCTGAAAATCATACTGACATTGCGGATTCCTGATTTCCAAAGGCTCGAAAAGTCTTGAGTTCAGGTATTCTGTCAGATTTCCACCGACTGCGTTTTCACAGGCAATTCCCACCAGATATGCAGAAACATTTGTATAAGAAAACGATGTTCTGGAATAATCCGCATTTATCTGGAGTATTGTTTCAAGCCAGTCATCTCCGCTCGGACGGAACGGATAACCGCTTACCGACATGGTGAGAAATCTTCTGACAGTTAGTTTGCAGAAATCCTGTCTTAAATTTTCAGGCATATTCTGTAAATATTTCTTTTCCAGATACTCGCTCAGCGGTGCATCAACAGAAATTCTGCCCTCGTCTTCTGCAATTCCAACAGCAGTTGCGGTAAAGGATTTTGTTGCGGAATAAATCGGATAACGAATGTCATCATGCCACATATGACGGAAAATAATATCGGAATTATGAAAAATTTCAATACCATGTACATTGAGTTTACTATTTTCAATGTCCTTAATAAGCTTGGAAAATATATCTAACATAAGACCTCCTGTTGTTTTTTTATGCTAATTATAACATAAAGTTTCAGGATTTGCAACCAAAAAATCATAGAGGTGATTACCAATGAAAAAAAACATATTTGACGGAAAATTCGGCTTGGAACGTGAAACACTCCGCATTGATAAAAACGGTCGTCTTGCACAGACACTCCACCCGTTTGACGATGAAAATTTATCACGTGATTTCTGTGAAAATCAGCTTGAAATCATTACACCTGTCTGCAACAGTATTGTTGAAGTTATGACTGCCCTTGAAACTCTGGACTCAAAAGCAAGGTCGGTTCTTGACAAACAGGGTGAAACATTATGGCTGTACAGCAATCCGCCGCATATTGACAATGAGAAAGAAATTTTGATTGCAAAATATTGCGGAATTATGTCAGCAAAACATGACTATAGAATAAAACTTGCACGCCGTTACGGAAAACGAATGATGCTGTATTCAGGGATTCATTTTAATTTTTCGTTTTCAGAAGATTATCTGAAAAGTTTACATAAAAATAAAAATCAGACTTATGAGGATTTCAAAAATAAATCTTATTTCAGATTATTAAAACAGGTGAGCCGTTACAGCTGGCTGATTGTATTGCTGACATCGGCAAGTCCTATGTATGATTTGTCATTCAATAAGAACGGTGCAGACGGTACAGTGTTCAGTGGATTTTCTTCCATGCGGAACAGCCACAGAGGTTACTGGAATCAGTTCATTCCGCAGTTGGATTATACTGATTTATCAGCATATATACACAGTATTAAAGATTACATAGAAAAAGGCGTTTTATTCTCTGTCGGTGAACTTTATCTGCCTGTACGTTTAAAGCCGAGAGGTGAAAATTCTTTGGAAGCATTGCTCAGTGGCGGAGCAGACCATATTGAACTGCGTATGTTTGACCTGAATCCGTTGGAAAAACTGGGTGTTGCACAAAAAGATTTAGAGTTTGCACATTTGTTTTTGATTTATCTTCTGCATCTTGAAGACTTTGATTTTACATTTGAATTGCAGGCGAAAGCAATTGAAAATCACCAGTCAGCAGCTTTGTATGATATTTCAGATGTGATGATAAATGATATTCCGATAACGGAAACAGCAAATAATTTTCTTGATAAAATGGAGGATTTTTTCTCAGATATTCCGGAAACTCAGAATGTCATTGCATATCAGCGTAATAAATTGAACAATCAGAGGATATGTGAAAAAATAAAAGCAAGGAGTGAAGTATATGTGTGAACTATTCGGATTTACTTCTGCTCATAAAACTGATATACGTAAATATCTGAAAGAATTTTTCAGCCACGGCATACAGCACCCGCACGGCTGGGGAATGATGTACGAAAAACAAGGCGAAAGAAAAATTTACAGGGAGGCGGTATCTTCTGCAACAAGTCAGACGATTTCCGGAATTATTGCGGACACTCCCTCACAGACAAATTTTCTTGCACATATCCGTTTAGCCACAGTCGGTTCAATTAAAATTGAAAACTGCCACCCTTACAATCAGACAGACTATACGGGGCGTTGCTGGACGCTCATTCATAATGGCACAATTTATTCTGGTACGCAGTTAATGAAATATCTGAACACGCAGACAGGAGATACGGATTCTGAACGCATTTCCCTTGCGTTGCTTGATAAAATTAACGAAAAAAAACCGGAAACCGCACAGCAAAGATTTGATGTTGTAGATAATTTAATAATTTCCCTTTCAAAACGCAATAAGCTGAATCTGATGATATATGACGGAGAATTGTTATATGTGCATCAGAATATGAGAGATACTCTGTATTATAAATCTGAAAATGACAGCATTGTTTTTTCAACAAAACCGCTTGATGATGATAACTGGAAAAAATATCCCATGACACAGCTTATGGCGTTTAAATCGGGGAAAAAAGTATTTGAGGGTACAAAACATAAACATATTTTTGTACCGACTCTTGAATACATCACAGCAATGGACGCAATAAATATTTAAGGGAGTGAACCTATGAAAATATATAAACACGTTACGGATTTAATCGGAAATACACCTCTTGTGGAACTTTCAGGCATTGAAAAATCTCTGAATCTGAAAGCCGTTGTTTCAGGAAAACTGGAGTATTTCAATCCGTCGGGAAGTGTGAAAGACAGAATTGCAAAAGCTATGATAGATGATGCGGAAGAAAAAGGCTTTCTGAAATCAGACAGTGTTATTATTGAACCGACAAGCGGAAATACAGGTATCGGACTGGCTGCAGTTGCAGCATCAAGAGGATACCGGCTTATAATAACAATGCCCGAAACAATGAGCCTTGAACGCTGTAAACTTATGCAGGCTTATGGGGCGGAACTTGTTCTGACAGACGGTGCAATGGGAATGAAAGGTGCTATCATAAAGGCACAGGAACTCGCCACAAAGATACACAACAGCTATATTCCGTCACAGTTTACCAATCCGATTAATCCCGATGTACATTTTAAAACAACAGGTGCTGAAATCTGGAACGACACAGACGGAACAGTTGATATTTTTGTGGCAGGTGTCGGAACAGGCGGTACTATCAGCGGAGTGGGAACATATTTAAAATCGAAAAATCCTGATATTAAGGTTGTTGCTGTTGAACCGAAAGACTCCCCTGTTTTGTCAGCCGGAAGGTCAGGCTCTCATCAGATTCAGGGCATAGGAGCAGGATTTATCCCGAACACGCTGAATACAGATATTTATGATGAAATTATTACAGTTGATAACAATGAGGCTTTTGAAACTGCAAAACTTCTTGCAGCAAGTGAAGGCATTTTAGCCGGAATCTCCTCCGGAGCAGCGGCATGGACAGCAATTCAGCTTGCAAAACGTCCGGAAAATACAAGGAAAAATATTGTTGTGCTGTTTCCTGATACAGGTGAACGCTATCTTTCAACCTGTATGTTTGATAGCTTTTGATTATCACAAACTATAGGATAATTGTATACCTTATTGTGTTGACAAATAAGAAAAATTCTGTTATAATTTAAATATAGTAAATATACCTGTTTAGTATGAATTAAAACAAAACGTATGGAGGTAATTATTCATGAGTAAAATCAAAGAAAGTGCATTGGAGCTTATCGGCGGTACACCAATACTGAAACTGAATGGCTATGCAAAAAAATCAGGTATTAAAAATGCCACAGTTCTTGCAAAGCTTGAATATCTGAATCCTGCCGGTTCTGTTAAAGACAGAATCGCCCTTGCAATGATTGAAGACGCTGAACAGAAAGGTATTCTAAAAGAAGGTGCAACTATTATTGAGCCGACCAGTGGAAACACAGGTATCGGACTTGCGGCTGTTGCAGCTGCTAAGGGCTATCGTGCAATACTCACACTTCCCGACACAATGAGTATAGAAAGAAGAAATCTCCTCAAGGCTTATGGTGCGGAACTCGTTCTCACAGAAGGTGCAAAGGGAATGAAAGGTGCTATCGCTAAGGCAGAGGAACTCACAAAAGAAATTGAAAATTCTGTTATTCTCGGACAGTTTGTCAACCCTGCAAATCCTGCTGTACACNAGGCAACTACTGGTGTTGAGATATGGGAACAGACCGACGGAAAAGTTGATATTTTCGTTGCCGGTGTAGGTACAGGCGGTACGATTACCGGTNTGGGTGAATATNTCAAAGAACAGAACCNCGATATCANGGTAGTTGCTGTTGAACCTGCGGCATCTCCTGTACTTTNCAAGGGTACAGCAGGCGCACATAAAATTCAGGGCATCGGTGCAGGTTTTGTTCCGAAAGTTTTGAATACAGATGTATATGACGAAGTAATTGCTATTGAGAATGATGACGCATTTGCAGAGGGCAGAGCTTTTTCAGTAAGTGAGGGCATTCTGGTAGGAATTTCGTCCGGTGCAGCATTAAAGGCAGCTAAAATCCTTGCAGAACGTCCCGAAAATGCAGGAAAGAATATTGTCGTACTTCACCCCGATTCAGGCNACAGATACCTTTCTACTCATNTTNTCAGCAATAATTAATTNTAAAATAAAAACTGACAGAACAACCGGAGGTTTTATAAANNACCTTTGGTTGTCTGTTTTTATAAACACTCAGATTATAGGAGGTATTTTATGAAAATATCAACAAGAGGACAAAATGCTATAAAACTTATGCTTGACCTTGCAGCTTATGATAACGGCGAGCCTGTGAAGCTCAAGGATATTGCAAGGAGACAGAATATTTCTGAAAAATATCTGGAACAGATTGTTTCCGTTTTGCAGAAAGCGTCATTGGTAAAAAGTTTTAAGGGTTCACATGGAGGTTATATGTTGAAATATCCTCCAAAAGAATATACAGCCGGATATATTCTTAAAACTGTCGAGGGAAATATGTCTCCGGCGAACTGTGTGGGTGAAAATTGTACTGTCTGTGAGAATAAAGAAACTTGTGTAAGTCATCGTTTATGGCAGAAACTCTACAAAGCAATAAATGACGTGCTGGAGGGAATTACTTTAGCAGATATGCTGGAGTGGCAGAATGAACTTTGGACAGACCAGTATATAATATAAACGNANATACAGTCATATTCATAAATATATANNTTATATCTATCATACATNATTGATTTNAGGTATTGGACANATNGGAAAATCCGTGATATAATATAATCATATTAAACAGATAGGAATGATGAATATGAAAACAACATTTTTCAAGAAAACAATTGCAATCGCTTGCACAGCATTAATCGGTGCGGTACTGCTTAGCGGCTGTGGAAAACCAGATAAAACCGACGAAAATCTTATAAGAGTCGGCGTGTGTGCAGGACCTTACGGAGATATGTTCAATGAGGCGATAAAGCCCGCTCTTGAGGAAAAAGGATATAAAATCGAGATGACGGAATTTTCCGATTACGTTCAGCCGAATATGTCGCTTGCAGACAATGAAATTGATGTGAATATGTTTCAGCATTCCACATACCTGAAAAAATTCTGTGAGGAACATTCTCTGGAACTTGAATATATTTCAGAAATTCCGACAGCTTCAATGGGAATTTTTTCGGATAAACATGATTCAATTGATGATGTCTTAGACGGTGGAAAAGTCGCCGTTCCTAATGATGATACAAACTATGCAAGAGCGTTAAGAGTGCTTGAACAGACAGGGCTGATAACTTTAAATCCTGAAATTGATGCATCACTGGCAACTGTAGATGATATTGTTGAAAATCCGAAAAATCTTAAATTCACGGAAGTAAGTGCGGAAATTCTGCCGAGCGTTCTCGATAGTGTGGATTTAGCTGTTATTAACGGTAACTATGCAATCGGAGCAGGTCTGAAACTTGACGAGGCAGTTTACAATGAGAAACTCAGTGAGGGATATTATAATGTCATTGCAGTAAGGAGCGATGATGCCGATGAGCAGTTCGCAAAGGATATTGTATCTATTGTTCACTCTGATGNAATTNANAAATGTCATTGAAGACAGTTCAAAGCAGTATACAGCATTTGCAAAACCTGCTGACTATAATAATTAAGGGTGATATAAATGATAAATTTTCAGAATGTAAGTGTTACATTTAAACAAAACAGAAAAACAGTGGAGGCAGTGAGAAATGTATCTTTTCAGATAAATGACGGAGATATATTCGGAATTGTAGGCGGAAGTGGTGCAGGAAAAAGCACCCTGCTCCGTACTATAAACCAGTTACAGAAAGNTTCAGACGGAAATGTTATTNTANANAGTAAAGCTGTAAATAATCTGAAAAGTACGNAGNTGAGGCTNTTAAGGCANAACNTTGNTATGATTTTTCAGAATTTCANTCNTGCAGAAAATAAAACCGTATATCAGAATATCGAGTTTGTTCTGAAAGTTGCAGGCTGGAAAAAGAATAAGATACAAAGCCGTATTTCAGAACTTCTTAAATTTGTAAAGCTCAGTGACAAGGCAGATACTTATCCGTCAAAACTTTCAGGCGGACAGAAACAGCGTGTTTCAATTGCAAGGGCGTTGGCAAATAATACAAAAATCTTATTATGCGACGAGCCGACTTCTGCACTTGATGCCGAAACGACAAGTTCCGTTCTTGAGCTTCTTAAAAAAGTCAACAATGATTTCGGCGTAACAATAGTGATTATCACGCACGAACTTGACGTTGTAAAATNAATATGCAACAAGGTNNTTGTTATGTCTGATGGAAAAGNTGTTGAAAGCGGAGACGTATATTCTGTTTTTACAAATCCGCAGAATGATTTTACAAAACAGCTTATTNAACATACCAATAATTTTGATATTCCAGCTGAAATAACAGATATTATAAAAGGACCTGTTCTGAAACTTACATATCTTGGAGACAATGCAGTTGAATCCATACTGTCCGATACAGCAAAGGAATATAATATCAGATATAATATAATTCACGGAAAAATTGAATATATCGACTCTAAACCGCTTGGCATTCTTTATGTGAATATTATCGGAGAAGATAAGAATATTAAACTTGTGGTTTCGGCATTAAAAGAAAAAACATTTTCAGCGGAGGTGATTTATAATGTTTGAAAATATACTTTCACTGCGTGAAGATATACTGGAGGCTTTATTACAGACGGGCTTTATGGTCGCAGTATCACTGATTACAGCGGTTGTTATCGGCGGATTATTAGGAATACTTCTTTATACGACATCATCATCTCATTTTTACAAGAATGAAATAGTAAGAAAGATAACCGGATTAGTGCTGAATATTATACGTTCTGTGCCATTTCTGATATTGATGATTCTGTTTCTGCCTTTGTCAAAAATTATAGTCGGAACGAAAATAGGTCCGGAAGCTGTTGTTGTACCGCTTTCGGTTGCTTCTATTGCCTTTTTTGCGAGACTTGCAGAAGCTTCACTTTCAGATGTAAACAACGGAATTATTGAGGCTGCTTTTTCATCAGGTGCATCAAAATCAAGAATTATTTTCAGCATACTTATTCCCGAAGCTCTGCCGTCAATTATCAGAAATATTACGGTTACAGCAATTTCAGTGCTTGGATTTTCTGCAATGGCTGGACTTGTCGGTGGCGGAGGACTTGGCGACCTTGCTTATAGATACGGCTATCAGAGATACCAGACCGATATTATGCTTGTGTGTGTTATTATGCTTGTTGTGATTGTTCAGCTTATCCAGTGGATTGGTGACGCTGTTGCTTTAAAATTTGACAAAAAATATCAGTAATCATAAGGAGAGAACATGAAAAATATTTTATGCTTTGGTGATTCCAATACATATGGGCTTATTCCGAATACAAACGGGAGATACCCTTTTGAAGTACGCTGGACAGGTATACTTGCACAGAAACTTGGTTTTCAGGATTATCATGTTATCGAAGAGGGGTTATGTGGCAGAACTACAATGTTTGACGACCCTCTCCGTGACGGGCGATGTGGCGTAAAAATACTTCCGGCAATTCTTGAAACACACTATCCTATAGACCTCACAATAATAATGCTTGGCACAAACGACTGCAAAACGATATACGGTGCTACTGCGGAGATTATAGCCAAAGGTGTTGCAAGACTGATAAATCAGGTTCGCTCTGTTGCAAAAGAAAGTAAAATTCTTCTTGTTTCTCCTATACATCTTGGAAATAATATAGAGAATTTTGATTCTGAATTTTCAGATTTTTCCGTAGAAGTTTCTAAAAATATTGCCGGTTCATATAGGAAAACTTCTGAAATTGAAAAAGTATATTTTCTTGATGCATCAGAAGTTTGCGAACCGAGCGTTGATGATGAAGAACATTTAAACGAAAAAGGACACAGACTTTTTGCAGAAGCTATGCTGAAAACAATTCTGATGATATTATAATATAATAAAATCCAAATGCTCTTATTTTCTTTTCAGCAGCATTTGGATTTTGCTGTTTAAGTTTTTATTCTGTTTTTGACTTTTCTCCTTGCTTTTGTCGGATTTCTGTTTTGATACACGCAAAGCCTTTTTTGAGTTTAGCATATTCAAAACAACAGGGTTTTGTGAAATTATTAGTTTCAAGAAATCAGCCATTATAATTATAAGTGTTCAATGTACTGATACTGCGCTCTACAGCAAATCCACTATAGACAAATTCCAATAAGAAAAAGAATGGTATAATAGAGGATAGAAAGGGTGATAGTAATGATACCAATAGAGGTAAGAAAAATCATAATAGCAGACAGAGAAGCAGGAATTACAGTAAAAGAAATCAGCCGTGTGTTAAATGTAAGTGAATCGGCAATATATTCTATTACAAAAAAATATAAAGAAA
>WFLZ01000025.1 GCA_009177225.1 Clostridia bacterium | reverse complement strand
CTTGCGATTCCAATCGGTGTTATCGCACTGATTATCTATATTGATGACAGAGGAAATCCTTTCTTTTCACAGGTTCGTCTGACGAAGAACGGAAAGCCGTTCAAGATGTATAAGTTGCGCACGATGTGCATGGATGCTAAGAAACGTTTTGCCGAAGTTCAGAAAGAAAATCAGGCAGATGGACAGGCTTCTTGTCAAGGGAGAATTTTTTGCATTTGCCAGACTGAAGGTCGTAGCGATATGGAGTTCGATAAGTGGGTTGAGGGTGATGTGAGATACATAAAGATTCGCAGTGTTGAACTGAATCTTAAGCTAATGTTTAAGACGGTTGGGGCTGTTATCATGCGAAAGGGTGCGAAATGAAAAGTGCATGTTCTGGTCAGCTAATTTAATGGCTGGACTGCTGGGAGAGCTATGACGGTTTGGTTGAGTTTTAGCATATAAAATTATGATTTATACGGAAAACACGACAGAAAAACTAACTTAAAGTGCAGACTTATTTGGACATTATTATTTATCGCAGTCGGTTGATATGATTATCTAATATGAAATTTTTAGATGATAATATGAGCTTGCTGTAATAATTGTTGATATTTTGGTGGATAGGAGAAAAGTGAAATGTTTGAAAGCAAAGGCAGTATCAAATCGTTCAAGAACAAGATATAGCTTTCATCACCTATAATGCATGGTGACGAGCAGAAGTGGGTCACAGTTGCATTTGTGAAAAACTGGATCACAACAGCCGGTGAGAATATCAATGAAGTCGAACGGCTTTACAGACGGACTAAGTCTAATTGTGGAACATTACATGGACATAAGATTTTCTGCTCAGATATGACTTTCGACGCAGCAGTTAATTCTATTGTATATGAAGATGGAAAAGCTGTTGTTTATTGGAGTTGAATTGAAGATAGGAATAAAACAGAAATTTGGCTTTACGAGTTGTGAAGAGTATGTAAGGAAAAAAGCTTGAATAATGATGTAACGATGGTTGAAATGATGAAATTCAGAGAAAAACAGTCGAAATATGAGAGATGTGTATTGTGTAATCAATAGACAGATGTGCTGATTGGTATGCTTGTTAAGGATAGATAGCATTATATTGATGCTGATAGGCAGATCTGTCAGAAATGCTATTTTGAGACATATGTCAAACAGGAAAAGTAAGAGTAATATAAGGACGTGTGAGGAGGTAGTAACATGCCTGTTGCTGAAACAAATCTGAAAAACAAGCGTCTTTCAGAAAACGATGTAACGTATGATTTGCTTGAATCGCTCAAACGGGAGAAAGAACCAAATACTNCNNNTTCNGAAAATCGTTCTAAAGTTGGTGNANNGGNATNTCCGNTATTGGAATTNNATNNCCNNGCACTGCGCCTTTTGCAAGAGGGCGTTTCGGAAACTTTAAAATACAGCAAGGTCAAGCCGGCAGGAAGCAAGTTCTATGAGTTTATAAAGCGACTGTTTGATATTGTTGCATCTGCCTGTGCACTGACAGTGCTTGCGATCCCAATCGGTGTGATTGCACTGATTATCTACATTGATGACAAAGGGAATCCTTTCTTTTCGCAAGTTCGTCTGACAAAGAATGGAAAGCCGTTCAAGATGTATAAGCTGCGCACGATGTGCATGGATGCTGAGAAGCGTTTTGCAGAAGTTCAGAAAGAAAATCAGACAGATGGACTTGCATTTAAAAGTGATAATGATCCTCGCATTACTCGGATAGGTGCTTTTTTGCGTCGTTCTTCTTTGGACGAGCTACCGCAGTTTCTGAATACGCTAAAGGGCGACATGAGCATCATTGGTCCGCGTCCTCCGCTTCCGCGTGAGGTGATCTTGTATACACCAGAGCAGATGGACAGGCTTCTTGTCAANGGTGGACTTTCTTGTATTTGNCAGACTGANGNTCGTAGCGATATGGAGTTCGATAAGTGGGTCGAGGGCGATGTGAGGTACATAAAGACTCGCAGTATCGGACTGGATCTTAAGCTGATGTTTAAGACGGTTGGGGCTGTTATCATGCGAAAGGGTGCAAAATAAAAAGTGTGTATTCTGTCAAGCTAATTGAATGGCTGGACCGCTGGGAGAGTTATAGCAGTTTGGTGAGGGTTTAGCATATAAATGAGGAAAAATGAGATAAATACTGCCAGAAACGTACGTTGAAGGGCAGACATGGTTCTGCCATAATTTCTTTATAATACCTTTTTGGCACGGAATGGGTTGGATGACTCGTTTGTTAATTTATGTATAGTGTATTTTAGAGATTAATTAAATGAATTGTTCGCTTTGGGTGAAAAAATTTACGAGTTTAAAAATTGCGGTTGTTGGAACGGACTATCGAATAGATAGATCGAAGTCGGCAGTGGACTGAAAGGAGACTGTTTGTACAAATGAAAGCGTGTGTTAGCGAGTTGAACCAAACACAGAAATATATCATGGAAATTGTAAAACCGGTTTTAACGATTGCTGATAAATTAAATATAACCTGTTGGATGCAAGGCGGAACGATGCTTGGTGCAATAAGGCACAAAGGATTTATTCCTTGGGATGATGATATCGATCTTGGAATGATGAGAAAAGATTACGACAGATTTGTAAATGAGGTCGAAAAGTATCTACCTGAGCATATGGAGTTAAGAACATACAATGATGATTCAAACCATCATTATTATTTTGCCCGAATCGTTGATAATCGCCATCAAATCAAAAGAATGGGAAGCGCCGAGGTTCGATACGAAGATGTGTGGATAGATATATTTCCGTTAGACGGTATGCCCAATGATTCCATTCCGAGAGTGTGGCATAAAATCAGACTTTCGTTCGGCAGACTCAGTTATCATTTGGCTTGCATTGAAAAGGTTAACATTGACAGACCGGGGCGACCTTGGCTCGAAAGAGCAGTCATAAGAACCTTACTTCTGCTTCCACATAAAAAAGGAAATATCAAAAAACGACTGGATCACGTTGATAGATTGCTGAGAAAGTATCCAATTGAACGCTCCGACTGGGTCATAAATTTTATGGGACAGAACACTTTTAAGTTTACAGAGATGTTCAAAAAAGATGTGTATGGAAAGCCAACAGCATATCGTTTTGAAGATATAGAACTGATCGGTCCGGAAAAGTATGATGAGTATTTAACATTGCTTTATGGAAATTACATGACTCCTCCGGAGGATAAGGATAAGAATGCTCATAAAGCGGAGCTTGTTAAATAATTTGGAGGGCAATAGATTGAAGAAGTATAAAGTTGGTTATACCCAAGGTGTGTATGATATGTTCCATATTGGACATCTTAACTTGCTCAACAAAGCCAAAGAATATTGCGATTATTTGATTGTTGGTGTGAATTCAGATGATCTGGTTAAACAGTATAAAAATAAGATCCCTGTCATTAACGAAAATGACAGAGCTGAGATCGTTCGGAATATTAAAGCGGTAGATGAGTGCGTTATCGTATACACACTGGATAAAGAAGATGCACTGAATAAGTTTCATTTCAATGCGATCTTTATCGGCAATGACTGGAAAGGCGATTCGAGATGGGAACAGACCGGGTGCGATATGGCGAAGCATGGTGTTGACCTTGTGTTTCTTCCCCATACAGAAGGTGTTTCAAGTACTGACCTTCGAACGGTCGAGCATAGTAAAATAAAAGAGTGATCGTTAAATATACTAAAAAGATGAGGAGAGCCCAAAGTGGGGAATGAATCAATATTAAAACAACTGCAAAAAATAGAATTGGATATGTACAAAGAGATCGTCAAAATATGCGATAGGCATAATTTGACGTATTTTATGAGTGCCGGAACTTTTCTTGGCGCAGTCAGACATAAGGGCTTTATACCGTGGGACGACGATATGGATATGAGAATGCCTCGGGCAGATTATGAAAAGCTGCTGAAGTATCTTCCGAAAGAACTGCCTGAACCGTATCTCGTAAAGCATTTTTATTATGATAAAAATGTTCATCGGTATTTTGCCAGAGTTGAAAATACTAAGGTCAAATTCCGCAGGACTAATACTGTGAACACTCAAGTCACAAACGCTTGGATAGATATTTTCCCGCTGGATGGAATGCCTAATAATAAATTGGCAGCAAAATTAAGGAAAATTTATCTCTTGAACAGAAAAATGTGGATGCAGCTTTCGGTATTTGATGAGATCGTAGATGTGAAAGTGGAGCGTCCATGGTATGAAAAAATTATAGTATTCATTGCTACACACACTCCGATCCAAAAGTGGATCTCATGGGGAAAAATGTGGAAAAAGTTGGACAAAGCACTGAAATCGTATCCAGAGGAAAAATCAGATGTTTACATGAACTTCATGAGCGCATATAAGTTTAAGGATATTATTCCAAAGAAAATTTACGGGCGTGGAAAAAAATATCAATTTGCGGATACAGAGTTCAATGGACCTGCAGATCATGACAGGTTTCTCAGACACCTGTACGGCGACTATATGAAGCTCCCCTCAGAGGACTCTAGAAACAAGCATTTTATGGACAGTGAATCATTTGAATTTGTACAGAAATGATAATGAATATATATTGAAATTGATCTTTAACAAGGAGATAAGAGAAAATGTATTATTTAGATCCGAAGGTAGAAAATCTCTATCGTATTTTTGATCAGAATGAGCGGAAGGACTATCTGCGGCTTGATTTGAATGAGAATCCCGGCGGCTTGCCAGAGGAGTTCATTAAGACGGTATTAGCAGAAGTAACGCCTCAGTTTGTTGCTCAATATCCTGAGACACTTCATTTTACAGAGGTTCTGGCAGACTACCTTGGAGCTGATATCAAAAATCTGTGCTTGGTGAATGGATCGGCAGAAGGGATCCGGTACATTATTCAAGCGTTTACATCTCCGAATGGGCGCATTGTCGGAGTCGTTCCATCGTACTTTATGTTTCAGGTTTACTCAGAAATGTATGGACGTGACTTTGTGGGTATCCCATACAACGAAGATCTTCATATGGATGTTGACAACATCATTGCAGAAATGACAAAGGAAACTCAGCTTTTGATTCTGCTTAATCCTAACAACCCAATGGGCAATGTGTACACGGATGAAGAATTTGAAAAGCTCTTGAGTATTGCGAAGGAAAAGGAGATAAATGTACTTGTTGATGAGGCATATCATTACTTTTACCCTAAAACATTTATCAAGTATGCTCTGGGAAATGAGCATGTTTTTGTGACGAGAACTTTCTCTAAACTGTTCTCAATGGCTGGCTGCCGTCTTGGATATGTTGTTGGATGGGCAGACGGAATAAAAATGGTACAGAAGATGTGTACTCCTCATAATACAAATGCGTTTGCAATGAAGTTTGCGGAGGCTGCGATCACTACGCCGGGGGTTCTGGATTCTCTGGTTAGCAACTTCGTGGAGGGGCGCAATTACCTGACAGCATGGCTCGATGAGCATGACTATTCATATAAGGGTGAGGCTGGAAACTTTATCTTTATCAAGCCAAAGACAAATGCCCAGACGATTGTTGACAGAATGAAGGAAGAGAAGAAGATCCTAATAAAGACATATTCTAATGTAGGTGAATTTGGGGACTGTCTGCGCGTATCTATTGGAGAAAAGAAATATATGGAGCAGTTTACAAATGCTCTTTTGGACATTGATCAATAAGCTATTCGGTTCTTCCGTTCTCATTGATCATACCGAAAAAACTGCGGCTGCCCATCAGTAAAATAGAATCAGAAAGGCACAAGATGATCAAAGTATTACATATTAATGCAGGCTCGAGAGATTTTGGAGGCGTATCAGTTTTTTGTTTGAATCTCTATAGGAATATCGATCGTGATAAGGTACAATTCGATTTTCTGACACCAAATATTTCTACTTACGAGAGCGTAAGGAGTGAGATCGAGGGTTACGGCGGAAGCATATTTCAGTTTGAGATCAACGCCAGTTCACTTACAGGGAAGATAAAGCTTTACAGAAGATTGAAGACCTTCCTATCCAGTCATNANTATGATNTGNTCNATATCAATTCAGGCNTATTGCTGTTCAATTGCGTNGTAGCTNCAACATGCANAAANTANANTGATGCNANNATTNTTGNACATTNTCANNATATACGGAGGANGTTCAGCTAATAAANAAANGCTGTCAGCTCCGCTTAAAAGATACTTAGCTAAAAGTGCGAATCGTCTTCTTGCTTGTTCAAAATCAGCTGCGGAGTATATGTTTCCTAAAGAAAATGTAAAACAAACTATTGTTATCAATAATGGCATCAGTACAGATGCATTTCGGTATGATGCAGACACAAGGCTCAGCATAAGAAAAGAATTGAGAATAGAAGATAAGTTTGTCATTGGACACGTCGGAAGATTTTCCTATCAAAAAAACCATGATTTTCTGATAGATCTCATTTGCAGCGTGAAGAGAAAAAAGAGCGAGGCTGTACTGCTTCTCATCGGAGAAGGCGACTTAATGCCAGTTATTCGGGAAAAAGTGAAGAAGAATGGCGTTGAAGATTCTGTTATTTTCCTTGGTTCGCGAAAAGATGTGAACAAGCTGTACCAAGCTATGGATGTATTTGTACTGCCGTCAATTTTCGAGGGGTTTGGTATCGTTAATATAGAGGCGCAGGCTGCGGGCTTGAAGTGTTTGACATCTGATGCTGTTCCTGAGGAGGTCAATATCACTGGAAATGTTGTAAAACTTTCGCTGGAAAAATCTTTGGATATGTGGACGGATGAAATTCTTAATGTACCCGATTTTAGAAAAGATTATTCAGATANTATTAAAAAATCTGGATTTGATNTGATTTCTTCTGCACATAATATGGAANTACTTTATGAGNATNCGNTNANGCAATNAAANAATTANTTNGGATCTTAACATTTCATAACNCNAATAATTACGGTGCAGCGCTACAAGCATATGCCTTACAAAGGTACTTGAAAAGCTTATACGGTGATGATCAGGTTGAGGTCGTAGATTATAAGTGTGTCGGCGTTAAGAAGCAGGATGCAAGGAAATCATATATAAGCGACGAGGGAGCGGTCAAAGGAATGATCCATTATTTGTCTGCGCATTCCCGTATTAATAAGATCAATCGCTTTTGTCATGAGAATATGTCGTTATCTGAATCGATTGCTGATCGAAATGATCTTGTCGGTATTGCAGACAGATATGAGTTCATAGTTTCTGGTAGCGATCAGATATGGAACAAACAGTGGACGGGCGGAGAGAATACTTATCTTCAGGATTTCCATGACAACGCTCATAAGAAGATCTCATATGCAGCCAGCTTTGGCGTGCCGCAGCTTCCTGATGAGTGGAGATTAGATTATCAGAAATTGCTTAATAGTTTTTCCCGTATTTCTGTCCGCGAGGAGAAGGGAAAGGATATCATTGACGGATTGGTTGAAAAGCAATGTGAGGTTCATCTCGATCCGACATTATTATTAAAGAAGTCTGAATGGGACAAAATCAGAAAGAAGGAAAACACAAAAAAGAAATTTGTTCTGGTCTATATGGTGCCTTACCAAAAGTCGGTATATGATAAAGCAAAAAAAATCGCAGTAGAGAATGGACTGGAATTAAAAATCGTTTGCAAGAGTCTGAAGCATCTCTTTACAGGCTACAAGGGAAATGCTGCAGTGGATGAAGTAATCTCCATGTTCCACGATGCGGAATATGTTGTAACGAATTCATTTCATGGAACTGCATTCTCTGTTATCTATCAGAAGAAATTTATAGTTATGTTGAATAATAAGCGAGGATACAATATTCGGAGCGCTCAGCTGATCAAAAAATGCGGTATCAGTGATTTGACAAACGATCCAGATGTTGTTGAATGCTTTCACATTGATTGGAACAGAGTCAATATAGCAATTGATCTTGAAAGAGAACGTACTAAGAACTTTTTTTTGTCCATCAGGAAACAAAATATTTAAGCTTTGAGAATATTAAGTGAATTTAAAAACATTCTGCTTTGATTTGAAACCAAAGGAGGTGCTGATATGGTCAAGGTTATTACTTACGGGACATATGATCTGTTGCATTATGGACATATCAAATTATTACAAAGAGCAAAAGAATTGGGGGATTATCTGATCGTTGGAGTGACAGGAGACGATTTTGATAAGTCACGGGGAAAGGTCAATGTTCAGCAGTCGTTGAGTCAAAGAATGGAAGCGGTCAGACAGACCGGAATCGCTGATGAAGTGATCGCAGAGGAATACGAANGACANAAANTAGATGNTATCATCAAGTATNATGTCGATATTTTTACAGTTNGCTCGGACTNGNTCGGATATTTTGATTATCTTAAGGAATACTGCGATGTTGTTTATCTTCCACGTACTCAGGGCATATCAAGCTCTGAGATAAGAGGACAAATCCAAGCAATTACGCTTGGATTAGTTGGAGATTCGCCTTTTTTGTATAAGTTCATCAACGAGAGCAAGTTTGTGAACGGACTAAAATTATCTGGGCTCTACACGAAAAGTCCATTCCTATTTGAGAGCAAAATTGATAATATATATTCTTCGTATGAGGAACTGTTGAACAATTCCGATGCGATTTATGTTCATGCACATCCCTCACAACACTATGAATTGGTAAAAAAAGCGCTTTCAGCCGGNAAGCATGTACTATGTNAGTCNCNNTTATNCACTAATCGAAAACAGNGNGANGAATTATTCAGGATAGCATTCGAGAATCAAGTGAATTTGANAGAAGCATNAAAAANTGCATATTCAATGGCTTATCATAGACTTCTTCTTATGATCAAGAGTGGAAGGATCGGTAATGTTATATCTGTGGATGCTGTTTGTACCAGCTTAAAGAATTATTCAGAGCTTGAGAAAAAAGGTATGGGAAACCTTTGGAGCAGTATCACGGACTGGGGTCCGACTGCTATGCTGCCGATCTTCCAAATATTGGGAACAGATTATTCTACTTGCGAATTGACAGCTCACTATTTAGATCAATCGGAAAAATTTGATGTATTTGCTAAAGCTGCTTTCGGATATAAAAATGCAGTTGCATCAATGAAGGTCGGTAATGGTATTAAGTCAGAAGGAGAATTGATCGTATCCGGAACAAACGGATATGTTTATGTTCCCGCACCTTGGTGGAAAACTGATTATTTTGAGATAAGGTATGAAAATCCTGCTGAGAATAAAAGATACTTCTATCAGTTGGATGGAGAGGGTATCAGAAATGAGTTGGCATCTTTTGTTAATTCTATTGACAAAAAGAAAAGTGATATGTATATCAGCAAAGATGTTTCGCTTAAAATTGCAGAGATCATAGAAATGTATGAGTGCAAAGAAAACATAAGGGTGATATGATTTTGGCTTCATGTTTTTGTGGGTGTAAAATGATAATAAAAAAAAGTGTATCGATCAATAGAGAAACGATAAAAAATTTAGGCATTGCCCTGTTCTTTTTTTATTGTATGTTTGTTGACTTGATAGAAGCAAGACTTGGTCCGAGTTTCAGATTAATCTTGTGGCTGGGAGTAATTTTTTTGATTTTATTCGGTTCGCATCAGGTCATGAGAATATCCAATAAAGCTGCCGTTACTGCTGTGTTAATATCGGCAATGTTTTTAAATAACAATGTAGGTATTAAGAACGGAAGTTATATGACAACAGTCAAATTTTTTCTTTTTTTGCTTATCGCATATCTTATATGTAATTCCTGTAATGATTTGACGAAGTGTGTTAAATGTGTGATTGCGTTTGGCTCTGTACACGTTGCTGCAACGTATTTGTTTTTTTTATTGCCTTCTCTATATAAATATATGTATAGGATTTGGGGATTCTGGCCGAGCGGAACGAGAAGTGGAAGCCTGGGGTATAAAGCCGCGCTTTCCAGCCATTACTCGGGCAACGGTATTGTTTTGGCAATAACGTATATGGCTCTGTTTGCCGTACTCATGATGGGAAAAGAAAAACTGAATAAACGTCAGATGCGATTGGCGATCGCTTGCTTTGCTATCTCATTTATTGCAGTCATATTAACATCGAAGAGAGCGCATTTGCTGTTTGGTTTAATTGCGATTCTTTGTGTATATTATTTCAGTAATCCTAAAAAAATGAAATCTAGAACCTTTATATTGGCACTGCTGGGAGGAATTTCTATTCCTGTGATCCTGTTTTTATCAACAAAAATTCCATTATTGAATGAAACTATCNNCAGATTTCAGGATATGGACGACGACAGCCATTTGACGAATAGATTTTCCTTGTGGGAGCATGCATTGCAGATGTTCAAGAATAAACCCTTGTTTGGAAATGGTTGNATGTCGTTCCGATATGNTTATAGTATCTACTTTTACAATGGACAAGGTACTCAAGGCGAATATATAAATGCACACAATGTGTATATCCAGTTATTGGCAGAGGTAGGGATCGTAGGATTTCTGATTTACATGGGAATAATNATATATTTGTTTTACAATGTNTTTTATATGATTCGCAAGTGTCAGAAANACAAAGATGCACGGTTACTGCTTCCCCTTTATTTTTCGGCAGCTTTCATGATATTCTATGTACTGTACAGCTTCACGGGCAACTGCTTATATGATAATGTGCAGCCATATTTTTTTGTGGTTTGCGGTATAATATTCGGGTGCAGGCGGCGCTTGAACAAAATCAGAAAATTTGGTTTTTTAAACGATATACTCGTAATACCACTCAATAATCAGTAGTTCTTTCATAACTTGGAAGGTGTTTTCGATGTTTTATGGTCTATGTCTAAAAAATTATAAATCACGAATCAGTTGGATAGACATTGCAAGATGCTTCAGTATTCTGATCATCTTGTATGCACATGTGTATGATAAAAGCATCGTGAGTGATTATGTACATTTGTTTCATGTACCTGTGTTTTTCATATTGTCTGGTCTGGTCTGGAAACAAGCAACAGATCGTAAAAAATTTGCGGCGGGTCTGCTGTATGGTCTTGTGATACCTTATCTCTTTGCAGGGATTGTAAGCATTGTGATCTATCAAGTATTAGGACATTTGATCACGGGTGACACCTTGAATCTGTTGAATTGCGTAAAGGGATTGTTCTATGCAAATTCCAGAACCGGTCTTATGGCATGGAATCGCCCGTTATGGTTTATACCATGCTTATTTAGCGTGAGGATCATATGGGAGTTGATTGCGCGTATACCAAAAAACTACATGCAGTATATAGTCGTATGCATCATATGGGCATTGGCGATTATTATCGTTCATACAGAATTGAGTGATTTGAAGCTGCCGTGGGAGTTGGAGGTCGCTCTAAATGCACTGCCATATTATACGATCGGAGTTGTGTTGAACCGTTATCTGAAGCTGCGCGGCGAAACAAAGTTAAGTAAATTGATCCTGGCGCTGTCAGTGGCAGCCTTGTTCGCTTTTACGGTTTTGATCTGCAATTGGAACGATGCGGCGCTTTCGTTCCAGTATAATCATTACGGAAATTATTTATTATTTTTCCTTGGAGCAGCAGCTGGTTCGGCTATCATTTTCTGCATTTCCATGCTGATTGAAAAATGTAAGGCATTTGAATTTATCGGACAAAATACATTGATAATATTATTATGGCATAAATTTCCTATTTTATTATTTCAGTCAACAGGATTTGGGAAAAGCATGGTGAAAAATGCCGATTCTATTACCAGTATTATTGTTGGGATCGTGCTTGTTTTGATTAGTGCGCTGCTGTCTCTGTTGGTTGGATTTATTTTTCAGAAATTTTTCGCTTTATTTACAATGAGAAAAGAACGAAATTAGTTTTTTAACAAGAAAGTAGGAGTTATGGGTAGAGAAGTAAAACTAGCAAAAAATACGTTTATTCTTTCAATCGGAACTTTTTTTCCAAAGCTTGCAGCATTTATTACTCTTCCGATCCTGACGGCATGCCTGACAAAAGAACAATATGGTACATATGATCTGATCACGATTCTGGTCAGCCTGTTACTTCCGGTCACGACCCTCCTCATTCACGCAGCATCATTCAGATTTCTGATCGAGCACAAGAACGACAAAGAATATGCAAAGCTGTATTTTACAAACAGCGTGAGTTTTTCTGTACCGGTCTCGATCGTATCACTTGCCGTTCTGTACTTTTTCCTTCCAATAGACAGTATTGCAATTAAAATATGGATATGCTTGTATTTATTCTTTGATGCAATGGTCGCAAATGTCCGCCAGATAACAAGAGGAATGTCAAGAAATCTGGATTATTCTATCAGTGCAATTATCAGTGCAGCGATCAAGGTCGTTTTTGCGATCATTCTGGTACAGATCCTCAAGTATGAATTATTGGGTGCAGTGGTCACACTTGCACTTTCATCATTTGTTTCGCTTTTATTCCTGATATTCAAAATTAAGGCTTATGAGCTTCTTGATTTGAGATTAGTGAACCGGAAGACGATCAAGGAGATGCTTTCGTATTCATGGCCCATGGTACCAAACAACATGTCCTCGTGGGTGATGAGTGCGTCAGACAGATTTGTGGTTACTGGTTTTAAGGGATTGCCTGCGAACGCAGTGTATGCGGTTGCCAATAAGATACCAAATCTGTTGGGGCTTGCACAGTCTACTTTTTCCATGGCATGGCAGGAAAATGCCAGCATTGCATCAAGTGATGAAGATGTCGGAAAGTACTATTCAAAAATGTTCAAGGTCATGAACAATTTTTATACCGGTTGTCTTGGTCTGATCATAGCCTGTACTCCTTTATTATTCAAACTCCTGATCAGAGGAGATTATTCAGAGGCTTATCCCCAGATGCCAGTTTTGTTTTTGTCTGTATTTTTTCATTGCATGGCATCATTTTTTGGAGGTATTTATATTGCCTTCAAAAAAACCAGAAGCGTAGGTATAACGACTGTTGTGGCTGCATTGGTCAATCTTCTAGTAGATCTTGCCCTGATAGAAAGTATTGGATTATTTGCTGCTTCCGGATCAACGCTGATCAGCTATATGCTTTTGTTCTTCTATCGAATGAGCGATGTCAGAAAAATTGTTAAGATCAAATATGATATGAAAGCATTCATGCTTTCCATGTTGATTTTAATTATAGAGTGTANGCTTTGCTTTATCAANNATANATATGTGAATATAATAAATGTATGCTTNNGAGTCGCTATGTTCNTCCTGTTGAACAAGGAGGTCGTTGGGAAGATCATAGAGAAGCTGCGAAAAAAAGTATTAAAGAGCAGGTGATCTAAATGAAGGTATATACAATCACAAATTCCAGCATCAATAATTATGGAGCAATTCTTCAGGCGTTTGCGCTGCAGACAAAAATGAAACAATTTGACACAGATGCATATGTACTCCGAATGCTTGCACCTTCAAAATCAAAGCTGCAAAAGCTTATGGCGTATCTGCCTGATAAGCATTATACAGTCAAGGACAAGCTGGAGATCCGGAATTCACGCAAGAAATATGCGAAGAAAATTCGTAAGCTGAATGCATTTTACGAAAAATATATCCAGAGTCTCGTATGCCATTCTTTGAAAGAGGCTTCCTTTCTTGCTGATTCAGCTGATGTAATGATCGCCGGCAGTGATCAGATCTGGAGTCCGAATGGTCATATGCTTTCTGAGTTTACAACGCTTCAGTTCGGCTCTTCCCGTATCAAACGCTATTCCTATGCTGCAAGTGTTGGTGCATTACAANATGATGCGGATTCTGAGAAGCTCATGCGTACGGGACTTGAAAAAATAGAGGGAATCTCGGTGAGAGAGTCGTCTACAGTCGATCTGATACAAGGATTAACTGACAAAAAAGTCATACAGAATATTGATCCAACATTATTGTTTGATTCTTCATTCTGGAACAATTATGCAGGCGATCGAATCATATCTGCTCCTTATATTTTTGTGTATATGCTGCGTCCTGAGCCGCTTACTCTGGCAATGGCAAAGAAGCTGAGCGAAAAGACCAGGAAAGCATTGTACGTTATCAGCAATAAGATCTTAGATGGTGTCAACAATATCACGGATGCAGGTATCGAAGACTGGCTTTCCTACATAAAGCATGCCGATTATGTCATCACGAACTCTTTTCACGGGACTGCCTTTTCAGTGTTGTTCAAAAAACAGCTTTTGTCTGTTGCCGTTGAGGGCAGCGGAATGCGAGTTACCGACTTTTTAGGCGGGATCGGACTACAGGATCGCATTGCATCAGTACTGGACGATGTAGACAAAATTGATTCTGAAATAGCTTGGGATAGTGCAGATCTTCTCTTAAAAAAACAAAGAGCCGCTGCTGAGTCCTACTTGTCAGGCATTGTGCAATCTGATAACAGCACTGCTCCTAAGGAAATCGAACTATTCAACTCGAAATCAAAATGCTGCGGGTGCAGTGCATGCATGAATATTTGTCCGAAAGGTGCGATATCCATGCAAGAGGACGAATGCGGTTTTTTATACCCTCAAATTGATGAGGACAAATGTGTAAAATGCGGTATTTGCATGAAGGTGTGTGCATATCAGAACACGGTTACATGCTCTCAGCTAAAGAGCGCTTATGCTGGCATTTCTACAAGTAAGGAGATCCGTGCTGTTTCAGCCTCCGGCGGCGCATTTGCATCCATTGCGACAGATTTTTTGAAAAAAGGCGGTGTCGTGGTCGGTTCTGAAATGATGGATTCCTCGGGGGGATTAAAGCCTTTCCACAGAATCATCGACAGTGTTGATGAACTTTTTCGTTTGCAGTCATCAAAATATGCTCACAGTGAGATCGGATATGTGTACCAAAAGGTTAAACATCTGCTTGATGACGGGAAGCGCGTTCTTTTCTCCGGAACTTCCTGTCAGATTGCGGGCTTAAAAGGCTATCTGCAGAAAAAAGAATATGAGAACCTGTTTACGATCGACATCATTTGTCATGGCGTTCCCTCTGCAAAGCTCATGCAGGGGTATCAGAAAATGTTGGAGGATAGGTTTCACAGAGAAGTAACAAATATCAATTTCCGCGATAAAAGAAAGGGCTGGGGAGAAAAAGGCTTTGTTTCATTAAGAGATACCATCAACGCTTCCGAGCCTATAGAAGTCTTGATAGATCCGAGTACATCCTCCTACTACAAGCTTTACCTTATGGGAGCAGCGTATAGAGAGAACTGCTATACATGTCCATATACTAACTGCAAAAAAAGACCGGGTGACCTGACACTCGGTGATTTTTGGGGAATCGACAAGGTCCACCCTGAATTCCTGTCATCTAATGGCGGTTCATGGAATAGAGAAGAGGGAATCTCGTGTTTTTTGGTCAATTCGGAAAAGGGCGAACAGCTTTTACAGAAATATGGCAGTTTGTTAGAATTAAAACTCACCTCGGCTGAAAAGATCACGTTCCGTAACAAGATGCTGACAAGACCTCCATTCTATTTCAGCAAGAGAGATACGATATTAAAAACGTTTCAAGAACGTGGATATGCCGGCGTGGATCGGTGGTTCTGGAAAACATATGGAACAAAAATCAAAGCAAAAAATATGTGGATGAAGCTTCCGAATGGACTCAGGCAGAATATCAAAAAGCTCATCAGAAGATAGCATTGAGCATTACCGCAAGAGAGGTATTAGTATGCAGAAGAAATATGCTCCTCATAAATCGACACGATATAAAAATGAAGATAAAAACAAAAACGAGAAGCCTCTTCCGGAGCTTTACGAAAACAGAGAAAATTGCTGTGGCTGCTCTGCCTGCTATGCAGTATGTCCGGTTGATGCTATATTCATGGAACCGGATGAGGAAGGTTTTCTGTATCCGACCGTGGATGCAGAGAAGTGCATCAAGTGCTATCGGTGCATCTCGGTTTGTGCGTTCAAAGCAGATCAGCAAACAAAGGGTTATTTGGTAAAGGACGGTGTTGAATCATGATGCTTCCTGAGACAAAAGTATTTGGTGGTCGTCTTAAAAACAGAGAATTGCTTCTTAGATCCTCGTCAGGCGGCGCATTCACTGCATTGTCAGATGTGTTCATTGAGAAAGGGTACGCAATTGTCTGTTCTGTATATAACTATGCTGCAAATCGTCAGGAGTACGCTTTGATAACGACCAAAGAAGAGCGTGATACAGCACGCGGTTCAAAATATATTCAGTCTATTCCCGGAAACATTTTCAGAACAGCAGAAAAATGGCTGAAGATGAATCCGGACAAACAACTGATATTTTTTGGTATGGGGTGTCAGGCTGCCGGGTTCAGAGCGTATGTTGAAGCAAAGAAGTTACAAGAGAGAGTTGTCATAGTTGATATTATTTGTCACGGTTCTCCAAGTCCCAAGCTTTGGGGGGAATACATTCATTTGATGGCACAAAAATATGGTCCCGTTGAATATGTTTCCTTCAAGGACAAACGGAATGGCTGGAAAAAGCCTACTGCAATAGCAGTAAGCAATGGAAATGAGTTTTCGTTAGTAAGCTATAGAAGACTTTTTTACAATCGCAAGGCACTTCGGCTATCATGCCATAAGTGTCCATACTGTACTACTGAGCGCGTAACTGATATTACCATCGGAGATTTCTGGCACATTGATGAACGTTGCCCAGAAAAGTATGATGAAAAAGGAACATCGCTTTTCATTATTCATACGGATGAGGGTATGAACCTGTTTGAAAAAGCTAAATGCAGCTTGGATTGGTTTGAATCAGATACAGCGGAGTGCTATCAAGCTAATCTCGAGAAGCCAACGCCAATTGGGGCTGGGAGAGAGCAGTTTTGGCAGGATTATTATAACCATGGCATAAACTATATTATCAAGAAATATGGTAATGAATCCTTTGTACAAAAGCTGAAGCGTAAGCTAAAAAGTATTCTTTCGTAAATGGTGTATGTATTTCAAGGAAAATTGACAAAGCACGGCACGAAAAAGACAGGTCTATTAATTGTATAAAACAGATGCCCTCCTGAAACAAACAGGAGGGCGAATTGTTATTTTGGGGTCAGTGTACCCGTCAACAGTGAGAGTGAATTTCTGCGTTCATTATGTACTGTATACTTTCAGGCAGCCTTATGAGGTTGTTACTGCTTCACCCTGGTATTTGAACCACGGACCGAACGAATTATCACTGCCACCCGGGAGTGCACGCATGAAGAAACAACCTAATGCGCTTGAATTTGGATAGAGCTTTTGAGTGACATTGAGCTTTGACGATATGTTGCATACTTCCAATTTGAATTCACCAGTCTTATAAGGTGTATTTGCGAGCGTTGCTGAAACCGATGAACCAGTCGAATAATAAATACCAGTATTTGTGTAATTATTAAGGTCAGAATTAGCAGAAATATTTATGCCGCGACCAAATATCTGGTCTGTGATGGCGTCGATCTGCTCCTTTATCTCCGTATCGTCATAATTTTCAAGACCCGAAAGTTTTGATTTTTCAGCATTTGTAAAGCTGTTCTGAGAAAGTCCCATACCGTCAGCTTTATCGACTTTTTCTGAAATTAAGTCGTCAGTCTGTGATTTTGTGTAATAATCCGACAAATTGACATTGTCGTTTTTAGCAAGCTGTGCTGCCAAATAAATTTCGTGCAAATTCATGAAATAGCCTCCCAGTTTATATACCATTTTCCGTTGCTGCCGAGAACTGCAAGCGTTCCCTCTTTGATAATTAATGCAGTTGAACCCTGATGAAGTACTCTTCCCGATATTCCGTTGATTTCAGGCAGTTCATCTCTTGCGTCGACATCGATCTGCATTACCGATTCCGATTTGTTTTCATTGAAACAGTAAAACCTTTCATTTCTTATTGTCATCATTTTTTATTTTCCTCCTTTTAAAATTTTAGTAGACTTTTTTTCCTCCTTTCATAATAGGGCATCAAAATCTCTTTTTTCAATGTAAAAACGTTGATTATTGAAAAATGTTCACAAATAATTTACATTTCTTGTCATCATTAGTATTTTTAGACGCTTAATAATTTTCAACGTCAATTGTGCGTCAGGATTTATTTCAGCATAATTTTCAAAGATGCTGACAATCTCCAGTTTTCGAGGAGGTCTAATATATGTGAACACCAATGAAGTAGTCATAACAATAATCTCACAGAGCTTATTAAGCCCTCCCTTGCCCATTTTAGAGCTGCAAAGACCGCTTGTGCAGTACGCCTTGATGATACCGGTGGTGTAATCCGCGTTCGCAAGCCCGACCATTACGAGCAGCATGATCGTATATCGCATACGTTTTTACCTCCCGCCAAATTCACCTAAGATAAGAGCGATTATTATTTCTGCGTTCAATATGTACTGTCTCATTTCAGTTACGGTGGAGTAAAAATATTTCAATATTATTGACATAATTCAATTTTTATAGTATACTTATTACAATGGAATTAGACATCCAAGTCATCAAACAGCCCTTAGAATCTTCGATGTATGCTGATTATAATGGCTGTATTGGTTTTGTTCAGACATATCGTTATGNAGANATANATGTAGNTGAAGATAAATCGAGAAAATATAACAAAAGNTGTATTTATCCGCTACATCATCGGAGTCCTGTCTCTCACATTCATAGTTCGTGAGTCGAATAGTTAATCACACGGATTCTCTGCTACCGCAGTCATGTTGCGAAAAGGCGTAGTATTCCGGCGCGTCTGCGATATGCCCTATACGGTTTGTATTGAAATCGCAGATGCAAGGGAAATCGCAAATAAAGAAAAATTCATGCCAAAAGAATTTATGAACGTCGCTGATAATAATATTCAGAATCAAGCGCTAAATTATTTCCTATCATTGATTCATGGCGAAATTCACCGTATTACAGAAAACAGTATTCAAAAGCATTTCACGATCCAAGAATCGATTTTAAAATAAGCGTGAAATGTGTTCATCTTCGCCTGTCGTCTCGGCGAATACAAGTATTACGATATAGATGAAGTCATTACATCTGCACTCGATCTCTGCAAGAGAGAATTGTATGATAGACTTGAACGGTACATGGATCTCCGTGCACCGTTCATTTCGCATATATAAGAATATATGGAATTGGAGGAAAACTCATGAAATATAAAACAACAGAAATACTGAATATGCTGCATCAGGAGCATATTGCGGCACATATGAAAACGCTTTCAGAAACTGATCGGCTTGCAATGATGAAACAGATCGATGATCTTGATTTTTCCGTTTTGAGTGCTGGTGAAACAAATGAGGAACGAGGAACTTTCGCACCTCTGTTTGCTACAACTCTTTCCGAGATACAAGATCAATGTTGCAAATTTACAGGCATTGGATTACAAGCGATTCGTGACGGTAAAGTTTGTGCAGTTTTGCTTGCAGGCGGACAAGGAAGCCGCCTTGGTTTTGATCATCCGAAGGGAATGTTCAATATTGGCATAAACCGTGAACTATATATCTTTGAATGTCTGATCAATAATCTGCTTGAAGTTACACGTCAGGCNGATNNGTGGATTCNGCTTTTCATCATGACAAGCGTNGATANNCAAAAGGNAACACAAGANTTCTTTGAANAGCATAATTATTTCGGATANAGCAGTGAANATGTATGGTTTTTCATTCAGGAACAGCTCCCGACTGTTGATACAAACGGTAAGTTTATGCTTTCAGGTAATGGTACAATTTCAACAGCCCCGAATGGCAATGGTGGATGGTATGCTTCTATGGCTAAAACAGGTATGTTGAAGATAGTCCAGGAAGCTAAAATTGAATGGCTGAATGTTTTCGCTGTGGATAATGTTTTGCAGCGTATTGCCGATCCATGTTTTATAGGCGCTGTGATCGACTCCGGTAAAGTATCCGGTGCCAAGGTCGTGGCTAAGGCTGCACCCGAAGAAAAAGTCGGTGTGCTCTGCCTTGAGGACGGCAGACCATCTATTGTTGAGTATTATGAAATGACAGATGAAATGCTCCACAGTCGTGAGGAGGATGGAACTCTTTTGTATAATTATGGAGTTATCCTGAATTACTTATTCCGTGCGGACAAGCTGAATAAAACNCTATCTGTTAAGCTTCCCTTACATCGTGCGNTNAAAAAAATCNAGTATATGGATGCAAATGGTGAGATCATAACGCCGGAAGAGCCAAATGCCTACAAGTTTGAAACACTTGTGCTGGATATGATTAAACTGCAGGATGATTGCTTTTCATATGAAGTCGATAGAAATAAGGAGTTTGCACCTGTAAAGAATAAGACAGGCGTGGATTCGGTTGATACGGCACGTGAACTGCTAAAGATGAACGGCGTTAAGTTGTAAGGATATGCCTACTTTAATTGTAACCGGCGGCGCAGGCTTTATCGGTTCAAATTTCATATTCTATATGCTTCGCAGTTATCCAGACTATCGAATTATCTGTTATTGACAAGCTGACCTATGCAGGCAATCTTTCAACTCTTGTTCCCGTAATGAAGAATCCAAACTTCAGATTTGTAAAGCTTGATATTTGCGACCGAGAAAACGTATACAAACTTTTCAAGGAGGAAAGACCGGACGTTGTTGTAAACTTTGCTGCAGAAAGCCATGTAGACAGAAGCATAGAAAATCCGGAGATATTTCTACAAACAAATATTGTCGGAACTTCTATACTTATGGACGCTTGCAGAAAGTATGATGATGTTCGTTTTCATCAGGTTAGCACCGATGAAGTTTATGGCGATTTGCCGCTTGAATCGGATTTGCTTTTTACAGAGGATACACCGATACACACATCTTCTCCGTACAGTGCATCGAAGGCGAGTGCAGATTTATTGGTAATGGCTTATCATCGTACTTACGGTTTGCCTGTGACTATTTCACGTTGTTCCAACAACTACGGTCCGTATCAGTTTTCTGAAAAGTTGATACCTCTCATGATCACATATGCACTGGTGGATAAACCTCTTCCTATCTATGGAACAGGTTTGAATGTCCGAGACTGNATNTACNTTNAGGATCATTGCAAAGCNATAGATTTAATTNTCCATAAGGGNAGAGTTNNCGANANCNACANNATCGNCNGTCNCAATGAGANNAAGAATATTGATATTGTGAAGCTTATCTGCAAGGAGCTTGGTAAAAGTGAAAGCCTTATAACTTATGTTGAGGATCGTAAGGTGCATGATTTGCATTATGCTATCGATCCGACAAAGATTTACCATGAACTCGGATGGCTTCCTGAAATGAACGTAACCGCCCAAAAACATCCCACCCTAGCCAAACAAGTCCAAATAGACTAAAATAGAAGTATCTAAAAAAGTCTAACAGGAGATGAAAGGTATGAACGAAATAGTAAGAGTTAAGAAAGAATTAAAGTTGAGGCAATGGACAGAAATGGTTAATACACGAGGCATTTTTAGGGGAATTAATCAGAAAAGTACAAAATAAGTTATTTCTATTTAGATGAAAGGATGTAAGATTATGACCATCTATAACTGTATATATAACTCAATTAAAAAACACACAAAAACTTTTGTTGTAACTTTTATAATTGGTTTTATTACTCATNCATATATGTTTACTAATATGCTGCNTATTCATGATANAGTGCAATGTTTCTTNGANNTTGNTNCTACACTCGACTCAGNACNCTGGGGACTTGAGATACTTAGCCATATACTTCCACAGTGTAATATACCATGGCTTAATGGTCTTACAACACTTATCTTTATTTCTGCATCAGTCTGCCTTATAATTGAAATATTTGAAGTGAAAATTCCTGTACTTCAGTATCTTCTCGGTGGACTTATAATAACATTTCCATCACTTACAGGAACATTTACATTTATGTTCACAAGTGCCTGTTACGGACTGGCAATTTTTCTGTTTTCAATAGCTGCTCTGCTGATTACTAAAAAAGGCAGGGTCAATTATATAACAGCATTAATCTGCTTTGTGTTTTCATTAAGCATATATCAGGCTTACTTGTTTTTTATGACAAGTCTTCTGCTTGTTTATTTAATCAAATGCAGTTTTGAAAATGAAAGCCATACTTATAAAAAAGTGTTGAAATATATATTATTTNTNTTNTTATCGCNCGNTNTTNACTTTGCAATAAATTTTCTGTTCATGACTTATTTTGATGTTCAGTATAATGGCTATGTAGATGAAAAGTTAGGACAGCCATGGTCATTGACATATATAATAAAAGAGATTATTCATACATATTCATACTTTGCAGATGAGATATTAAAAAACAGATTTCGTGTTGTAATTTCGAAAATTTCACGTATCATACACGTTGTCATGATAATGTCTGGTCTGATTCTGAGCATGAAGATTCTGAGAAAAAATAAAAGAAGCATTATAACATTCCTTATCTGTCTTATTCTTTTACCAATAAGCATAAATATAATCAGTATAATCGATGGTATTAATACTATGACTATATATAGCTTTGTTGTTATATATATTCTTTTTGCTGTTATAATCCAACAGGCTGAAAATAATAGTATAATCAGATTGCCAGAAAAATCAGACATAAAATTATCACGCCTTGCTGTAATTCCTATGATACTGATAATATCATTGAATATAGTAGGAGCGAACAAATTATATATTAAACTTGATTTTGCTAACCGTAATGCCGAATCTTTCTATACCGGTTTAGTTACTCAGATAAAATCAAATCCGGATTTCAAAGAGGGAACAAAAATTGCCTTGATTGGTAAAGCTGGGAACACAATATGGGGAATGGAAGAATTTAGTGATGTAAAAATAAGAGGACATAGGACAAGTAAATTGCTTATAAATATGGACCCCAAAAAAGAGTATATTAAATATTTTATAGGATTTAATGTGGATTTTGCAAGCGATGAAGAAATTGAAGAAATAATCAATCTTCCGGAATTTGCAGAAATGGCAGAATACCCATACTACAACTCCGTTAAGGCTATCGACGATTACATCGTTGTTAAATTTAGCGATGTAAAGAAATAAATCAAGTTAAACCGCAGTATCGAAAGTAACCGCCCAAAAACGCCACACCCATTAAAAAAGCAGATTCCCGAACCGCAGCTGGGGGATCACTAATTTTATGAGATCTTGCATATTTTTCTGTACAGCTGAATTCCAAGGCAAAAGTTCTTCAAGAATATCAGAGTTAGTCAAAAACTCCATACTTGGGAGAACAGTCAAAAGTAGCTCAAAATACTTGAGGACATCAAGACTGTTTGCTTTGGCTGTTTCCACAATGCTGTAAATGTCTGCACTCGCTTTGGCCCCATATGCGTACACTTAAGCGTATTTAGCAAATTGAAAAAGTGAGGGAAGTCTTTTGCGTTTAGAATTGGCACAGAAAGCAGGTAAATCAGCTAAAGTTTTACAGCTAAAGTCATAAGACA
>WFLZ01000313.1 GCA_009177225.1 Clostridia bacterium | reverse complement strand
CAAATTTTTATTTTTGTCAACAAAAACTGTAATAAACAGTAATAAAAATTCAGCCGGCAGAAAAACAGAAATTTCACACCGGCTTTTATTATTTATTTTTTTATAAACTTTACTGCTGCCCAGCCTTCTTTTGTATTGACTTCAATTTTTTCAAAGCCGGCAGATTCGATTGCATCAATAACTTCGTCCATACGCTCAGTAATGATTCCCGAAACGATAAGAACACCATTATTCTTTATATAACGGACAAAATAGTCTTTCATAGCTATCAGAACATCAGCAACAATATTGGCAGTAATAATATCATACTTTGCGTCTATTGTTTCCGCAAGTTTTTCGTTACTGAGAATATTACCGAAATATGTTGTGTATTTTTCATGCGGAATGTGGTTTTTAGCTGCATTTTCCGCCGCAGTTGCCGCAGCATTTTCGTCAATATCAACTGCAACGGCGTTTTCAGCTCCCAGAAGCATCGCACCTATTGAAAGTATACCGCTTCCGCAGCCCATGTCAAGNATTCTGTCGCCGTCGTTAAGACTTTTTTCAANGANTTCAAGACAAAGACGTGTTGTATGGTGCTGACCTGTTCCGAAACTGGACGCAGGGTCTATTTCAAGAATTTTTCTGTCTCCGTCACTGCTGTAATTCTCCCATGACGGTTTGATTACAAGTTTTTCTCCAACCTTGATAGGCTTAAAATACTGTTTCCAGTTATTAGCCCAGTCCTCCTCACGAATACTTGAAAGTTCAGCTTCAAGCCGTCCGTAAGCGTTATCATTGTCGGCAGATTTTACTTCCGCAAGCATTGAGCGTATAGCGGAAAGCATATCCGAACCCTGATTATTGTCAGGAAGATAAACTGTAATACAGGTTTCACAATGAACAAGTCCCATAAGGTCGTCGTCGATATAATCCCACTGACCGTTTTTGTTTTGAAGAAACTCATTGAAATCTTCTGAATCACGTATAGCGAAACCCTTTATTCCGATATCCTCAAGCTTTGCACACAGCAGTTCTATTGCAGGTGTTGCTGTATAAATATTTACTTCTGTCCATTCCATTCAGGCAGCGTCCTCCTAATTATTTACATATAAGTGAGAGATATTCAATAACATCTCCGTTGTCTACAACTCCGTCGCCGTTTATGTCAGCAGCTTCAATTTCAGACTTGCTGAGAATTGAAACTCCGTCAGGAAGAAATTTCAGGCTCTTAAGGTACTCATTAAGGAGAGAAATATCATAAAGATTGATTTCACCGTCCCTGTTGATATCACCTCTTGCCGCCTCCACAAAATTTCCGGCAATCGTCATAAAACTCATGTCAATCCAGCCGTCCTCACCGTTTACTGTAACAAGACCGTATCCGCTTTCAATCTTTCTGACTTCCACAATCTCACCGGAAGAAATTTCCGTAATAACTTCACCTGATGAAGTATAAATACAGGTTGTTTCTTCTCCCGAATAGTAAAATTCAGCCGATATGCCTGTATCTGTTGTCTGCGAAACGGGTTCTTTTTCAGTAACGGTTGTTGTCTCGGTTGTAGTAGTTTCAGTTGTTGTTTCCGTTGTGGTTGTTTCTGTCGTAGACTCAGTTGTTGATTCTGTTGTTGTATCAGTATTTTCTGTAGTAGTTTCTTTTGTGGTTGTTGTCGTTGTAGTTTCCATTGTTGTAGTTTCAGTAGTCATTTCTGTGGTAAAAGCAGTAGTTACTGCCTCAGTACCGTCAGCACTTCCGGCAGTGAACAATGACGGAGGATTCTTTCCGGTCAGCACTTCATATTCTGTAATATTAAAATTACTGTAAGTGTCGAACATCAAAACCTCGTCTTTGGCAGGGTCAATCATATAAACATCGTCGCCTGTAACATTTTCCACGAAAACCCAGTGATTGCCGACATTGCATATAACGTAATAACCGTTTTCCATGACTGAACGGATTTCATCAGCCTTTCCGCTCTGGTCGGACGACTGAAAATAATTTACTCCCTGCACACTTACATCAGGAATAACAGCAGAAATTGTTGACCAGCTTGCCACTGCTCCTTCGTAGGTGAAACCGTTTATTCCGTTTATAGCATTAGCAAAAATTGCGGGATTGAAAGTTTCGGGATTTACAGAACCCGAATGTGCAGCCAGAATGGCGATTGAAGTAACGAAACAACCCGATGCAGCCATATTTGAATAACCCATGGGAATATTCGCCCATCTTTCGTCCGTCTGTCTCCAGGAATGGTAATCTTCAGTTGCATACACCTCATTAAATCTGTATGAGCCGTTAAAAGACCCGATAAAAACAAGAGCCGCAAGTGTAATACCGGAAAGACCCTTCCTTTTTTTATTCAGCATAAATACCTCCATTAGACATTTTTCAATCTGTATTATATAAATCACGTCATGGGATAAATTCTACTGATATCTGTACTGCGGATTTTTGTCATGATATCAGTAAAATACTCCCCCAAAAACCGCTTTTTTCTATTAATACAGATTTTTTATTTTCTTGATCCTTTTTCTTTTTTTCTCTTTATAAGCTTCATAAGCTGCTATGTATTCTTCCATAGCTTTTTCTCTTTCTATATCATTCAGTACAGCTTCACCGTAAACCGCTCTGTCGAACATTTCCGCAATACCGTAAATATCTGCGTTCCATTCGGAGTATATAAGCTGTGCGGTTTCCTGCGAAGTATATCCCCTGCTGATACCGAAAACACGGCACGTTCTGCACATAATTGCAGAAACCACTTCATTCGGGGACTTTTTCCTGTACCTGAATATGAACAGCTTGTGTGAAACAACAGGATAAAGGAAAATACATATAATTACCACAAGTGCAGTCAGAAGAATTATAAGACCTGCTCTTGCAAGAGAATCAGCAGTAGTGTTACCCTGCTCTGTAATTTCGTCACTGCTTACAGTAGGTTCAAACGACAGCCAGCCGAATCCTCTTATGTATAGTTCCGGAAAACCATGAGCGTCATTGCCTGTCACGATAAAATTAGTATCCATCGCCCTGTTATTGTAAATCTGGGACATATTGTAGCCCTCGCAGTATCTTGCCGGAATACCAACAGACCGTGCAAGAAGTACCATAGCGGTTGCGTACTCATAGCAAACGCCTCTTTTTGCGGTGAAAATAAAGTCCTCCGCATTATCCCCTTTACCTTTACGGTAATCAAGGTCATAAATATAGTCATTATTACGGAAATACGCCTCAATTGCCTTAGCCTTGTCGTAGTCTGAACTGTAGCCGGCAGTAATTTCCTGAGCAAGACCGTAAATCATCTGACTGTCCCCGTAATCAAGAAGAATGTCCCTGTTGTCCTTGTAATCATCAATTTCATTCTGAAGCTGATATATATATGTCTGAACTTTTTCGTCATAACCGGATTCATTTTCAAGAATTTCCAGAGCGTCTGAGAGGATTGTTTCATAGTCAGCGTCTGAAAATTTATCTGTAACCGATTTGTTTGTACTATTTATAAAGAACGTATCCGGCGTATAACTGAATACAAATTTTTCGTCATACGCAAAATGTCCGGAACGTGAACCGCTGTTGTCCGCATAAATAAGCCCTGATTCTATAAGAGCCATTCTGTTCCGATATGAAGTATACCAGAAATTCTGCACGAGTGGCGGAACAGGTGCAAACTGTGCAGAACGGACATTTGAAGTTATCGAAACCCATTTTGATTCAGGTATTGAAACATCATTTTCAGAATAGCCCTCAAAACCGTATTTTTCAGCAAATTCACTGTCAAGTCCGGCAGTATACAGAACAGCTTTTGTAATACTTCCGATTTCGGAAAACTCAAGCAGACCGTTTTTCATACTTTCTTTTCCACTCTCAAACGTTCTGACAAAATTTCTGTCAGAATCCTCAACCGACCACGAGTCGTTATTATAATTATAAGTGGAAAAAGTCGTAGTTTTCAGTCTCATAGGTTCGTTAGCTTTCACATAATAGAGCGGTGTATTGCTGTTTGTGCGGAACTGTTCGCCGTCGGTATCGTCTCTGAAAACGCTGAGCATAGCGGTAAGACGGTCTGTAAACTGTTCAGCCGAAATAAGCGTATCAAGAAAATCTCTGTTTGCTTCTATTTCGGGTTTCGGAATTATTGCAGCAGCCGCAGCAAAGACAACAGCATAAGAAGCAATAGATTTCCAGATTGTTTTTTTGTCTATAATTTCAGTTTCTTCTGTATTCTGCATCTGTCTGAAATCAATCATAATCAGTATGTAGGAAACAGCAAGAAGAATTATAAAATAAATCGGCATTTTTTCGTATTCCTTGCCATATATGGCAAAAGGAATAATGAAAATCAGAAATCCCATAAAAATCCTGTACCGGATTCTTGTGAAATAATATATTACTGACATCATAAATAACTGGAACAACAGGAATATTTCTATTGTATACCATTGACAGTAATCAAGCACATCTTGCGGTGTAAGAAACCATATGCCGAAACTAAGCGGATAAGAATTTTCTCCGTTTTTTTGTGCAAATCCAACAGCATACATAAAAACAAAAAAAAGTGCTATATATCCAATTGTGCCGATAAATTTGTGCTTTTTCATCTACTCGAATAGCCTGTACGAAAGCCCTGCAACTACACAAGAAACAATACCATAAATTAGACTATGTTCACTTTTGTAATGGTACATTATTCACATCATGATAATAACGGTATATATAAGCACAGGGTCACAGGCAATCCAGAC
>WFLZ01000046.1 GCA_009177225.1 Clostridia bacterium | reverse complement strand
CGTTCCGAGCGTTCTGCCTGCCACTGTGTGAGAAGGTCTGTCCAAAGTTTTATTTCCGCACGTTCTGATTCTGTGAAGTCCTCAAAGGCTCTTTTAATACCTTTGGAGCGGTATTTTAAAGCCGTTTTTTTATTGCTTTCAGAATCGTTTTTTTCGGGAAGTATTCCTGCCTCAGTTCGTTTCTTGCAGTAGTACTTTTCTTGCAGGTCTTCTGGTAAAGCTGATATAGGTATCAGACTATGCATTTTATTAGTTTCAGGATTTAATGTAGATTCAGCAGAAATTTTATTTGTTTTAATAAGTCTGCTGATATAGCTTACAGAACATCCTTTTAATTCTGCCATTTCTGTTACTGTCAGGTATTCCAATTTTCTCTCCTTTCTGCCGGAGCAGATACACTCCGGCAAAAATTTCTTCGTAGGTATTGACATTTTTCACATTTCGTGATACACTTAGAATGTACATTAAAGAGAGAGTATTTCTTTCTCCAATGTCTCATTCTCCAGTTTCAGGGTGCTAATTAACTCGTCAAAGTTGTGACCCTGAAGCTGGATTTTTTCTAAGTGCTTGATGAGACGTTCATTGATGTTCATAAACTTACGCTTGCTGATTGATACAGACTGCGGAAGTTCGCTGTCAAGTCCAACTTCCGAGATAAATTCGGAAGTAGACTGTTCCAGTTCAATGAGCGTTCTGACTGTCTTATACTGTGCCTTGATATTATCTTTGAGTTCGTCGCTCATTACAATTCCGGCAAGAGAATTGACGGTCGTCGCCACACTGTTCAGATACGTCTGTGCCTTACATAAAAAATTCATTCTTTTCACCTCTATTCTGTTTTCAAGTTTCTTTCAGCTTGTGCCACTCTCGCCCCGTGCCGTCTGCTGCCGTTGCCGGCTCTCGTTGGTCGGTGACTGCTGTGTATTCCTGCTGTATATGGTCTGCCATCATCAGCACCGGGCGACCAATCCCGGCGGACAGCGGATATAAAGTCCGCTGTTTCGGCTGTTACTTTTTATTGCTGTTTTCTGCTTGTTTTCCAGCTGTAAGAAATATCTGTATGCAGAACAAACAGCTTTCCGCATTCCGAACATTCAAGCCCGTGGTCACCGTCCTCGTAAATTTCAGGGAAATCTTCATAACAATAGTCCGTTCTGCGTGCGTTTCCACAGTAAGGACATATCACGTACCAGTCGGAATATGTATCAATATCTTCATCAGATTCTGCTTCTTTTATGGTTTCCTGCTGTTTCCGGAGAGTTTCTTCTGCCTCACAAGCAGTACACAGCTCTTCCCACGGCAGCATAACTCTTTCCAGCCTGCATTGTTTACAGACTTTTTTCATTCTGATTTTTCACCTCTTTCTGTTGTCAAGTTTCTTTCAGCTTGTGCCACTCTCGTCCCGTGCCGTCTGCTGCCGTTTCCGGCTCTCGCTGGTCGGTGACTGCTGTGTGTTCCTGCTGTGGGATACCGCTGTTGACGTACAACGGTTCAGAAACGTTTTGAAATCAACGCATTGCCTTATAAACATCACTCATTATTGCAATGCAGGAATCGCCCCATATATTGACATACTTTTTGTAGCCGTTCATATAGGTAATGCATACGAGTTCCTCTGAATCTTTCCTGATGTATTCCAGTTTTTCAATCTCTTCCCTTGAATACATCATAAGGATTACACCGAGTTCCTCAATAAACTTTTTCTTGTTCTCCATATTTTCACACCTCCTTTTTTCAAACTCCGACAGCTATCAGACTGCCGGAGTTGTTTTTTCAGCCTGCTTTTCTGTCATCAAGGAGCAGGTAATCAATACTTACACCAAGTGTAACCGCTATGCTTATAATCATCTGCGTTGACGGATTGAAGTCATCTTTTTCAAGACGTGAGATGTATGGCTGTGAAGTCTGCGTTTTCCTTGCAAGTTCTGTCTGCGTGTAGCCGAGTTCTTCACGGCGGTNTTTTATNTTCTGCCNGAGTGTCATAAAATCACCCCTTTNCGTTTTTGAGTTCAATTATCTCTGCTAAAAGACCGGCANNTTNTTCAGATTNTGCCCTGATTGTAATTTCCACCGGCATTTCAGTGTCTGAACTTATGCCGAACAGTTCATTCGGTGTTACTCCAAGAACCTTTGCAATACGAATAATGTCTGTGTCTTTTATGGTNCTCTCGTNGNTGAGCATATAGCTGAGCATTGCATGACTGTAGCCGANTTTTCCAGNCNCATCTTTTATCTTAAGACCATGCTCTTTCATAATTTCCTTTATATACTCGGAAGTGGCGTTCTTTTCTTTCATAAAATCACCCCTTTCTGTATAAGGAAGTCTTGTATCTTTGGATTGACGACATTGAAACGGCAACACCCTGTTCAGCAAGAAAGTCCTTGATTTCCTCATAGGTGTATCTTCTTGAAAGTATCATGTCATCAACTGCCGTGCGGAGTTCCGTATCAAGCCTGCTGATAATGCTGTGGGTTCTTCTGGATGGCGGTTCAGGGTCATACACATCACCGATAATATCGGGAGCAGACTTTTCAAGTACCGGCATTATTGCCTTTACCGTTTCGCTTACCGCAACAGCCACCGTTTTTGCGATAATTTCCTCAAGGTTTATATTTCCGTAACCGCCGGTGTGTCTGATTTCAGGAAGTACCTCATCAAACACCCAGCTTTCAAACTTTCTTG
>WFLZ01000302.1 GCA_009177225.1 Clostridia bacterium | reverse complement strand
ACAAATTTGAC
Source organism: Clostridia bacterium (assembly GCA_009177225.1). Classification (GTDB taxonomy): domain Bacteria; phylum Bacillota; class Clostridia; order Oscillospirales; family Ruminococcaceae; genus Ruminococcus. The sequence goes on along the minus strand of WFLZ01000302.1, from coordinate 5,600 downwards.
TTTAAAAATTCTGAGGACTTCCGCCGTGCTGAACGTCTTACATATGACGGTACTCTTGATTACTCGGACTTTCCGCCGCCGGAATACAGGTACTTCGCTGAACTCAGAAAAGTATACCATGCTTTCAAGTTTGAGGGACTGTCTCAGGAAGACGCTGAACGCCAGAAAAAGTCCCTTCTCATAGATTACGGCAAGGATCTTGAAAATTTCAGCAATTCCGTGCAGACTTACAAAAGCTATCTGAATAATAATAAAGTTTCCGAAATGCTAAAGACTGGAATTCACAAATCTTATGATACTCACGATATAGCAGTAACAGCATTTCAGACTGTCGGTCTGATGACGCATGATGAGAGATTTATAAAAACCAATCACGCAAAACTGGAGGCACTAAAATGACACCGGAAGAAATCAAAGTCAAGAACTGGCTGAATCGTGCTTTTTATGCTGAAAAGAAAGTCAAAGTGTTGGATATGCTTGTGAGACAGTGCAGAACGCACGCAGAACGGCTTTCGAGGTGTGGTGAGGGTAATTATACTGGTANNTCTGATACTGTCTTAAACGGCACGGAAAGCACGTTTATGAAGCTTGTGGATATGGAACAGAAGTACAGTGACCAAAGAAAAGAACTTGAAAATATTTTCGGAGAAATATCAGAGGCGATTGCATTACTGCACGACTACGAACTTGAAGCTGTTCTGATACACAGATACCTGATGTTTCACACTATCGAACAGACAGCAGAACTTATGAATTACAGTTCAGAGACTGTTCGCAGAAAAACTAACAAGGCAATAAAAAAGTTGTGGGTAAAGTTGCTTGAAGTTGGTACTTTGATGTGATAGAATAGTATCATAGATTACTGAAAAAATTACTTACTGAAAACGCTGTCTTTAACCGGACGGCGTTTTGCTATATCAACGACTATGAAGAAATCTTGCAAGTATTGCGGTGGTGTTCACGACAGAAATTATGTCTGTGACAGGAAATCGCAGACCGTTTGTAAAAAATATCATCAGAAAAGAAATTCGAGGGAAGATTAAATTCCGAAGTTCTTATGACTGGCAACAGAAACGAAAGTATATTCTNAAACGTGACAAATATCTATGTCAGGCTTGTCTTAACAATCTCTGCGGAACGGTCAGACGGCTGACTTCGGATGTACTTTCAGTGCATCACATCAGACCACTGAAAAGAGATTTTGACCTGAGACTGTCCGATGAAAATCTCATCACTCTATGCAGTGTACATCACGAAATGGCAGAAAAAGGCAAGATTCCGGCAGAACAGCTTCTTGATATAGTCCCCCCTACCTCGTGAACGGTTCTGAAAGTTTTCAACATACACCTAACTGCCCCCATATCTGAGTGAAATATTCCCTAAATGAAAAATTTGAAAGGAGATGAGACAATGGCACGTCCGGCAATGTCCGCAAATGTAACGACAAAACATCTTACCAAAGCTGAAAAAGAAACAAAATTATCCGTTGAAAAGAAACTCAAAGGCATCGGCAGACCCAGACCGCCGGAATATCTCAGCACTGAACAGAAGAAAATTTTCAGATTTATTGTCAAGTCCCTCGAAAACAGCGATATTTTAGCCGTTATGGACGTTTACGTGCTGTCGGAGTGTAGTATATGCATAGACCGTATGCGTGCCATAGAGAGCCGTATAAATGCTAATCCGGAGATTCTGGAAGATACAGCACTTATGGCTACCAAAGACCGATACACAAAGGCTTTTCACCGGTATTGCAATGAACTGTGTTTATCTCCACAGTCAAGAGCCAAAATTGCCAATCTAAGTTTACAGGGCAAAGATGAAAATCCGCTCTTGTCGCTTCTGAATGATGATTGAAAACAGCAAGGCTTATAAGTACACTTTATGGTGTGCAGAGGACAGCAACGATTTTGTCGGTAAGTATATCAAGAAACAGGCAAAGGCATGGCTTGACATAGCTAACGGCAAAGACCCTGAAATATATATCAATGAAAAACGCTGGAAAAAAATCACCAAACTCCTGAAACTCATGGTACATCCTGATTTGTCGGTGACAATGCTTGACGGTCTGGAAGATTACGCACTTTTCTTTATTTATGCGGTATTCTGTACGGTAAGGCGTTCCGACGGTCTCCGCTACTATCAGACCGCAATTTTAGAAATCGCCCGAAAGAACTTCAAAACGTTCACTTCGGCGGTTATTTTTATTATCGGACTGCTTACAGAACCGAAATTCAGCCGTTTTTTCAGTGTTGCACCCGATTTGAAACTTTCTTCTGAGTTACAGCTTGCAATAAAGAAAATCATTAAATCAAGTCCGTGCCTAGCTGACGAAAAAATTTTTAAGACCCTACGGAAAGAAATTCGCTGTAAGCTTACAGAAAGCGAATACACGCCTCTTGCTTATTCAAACGACAAAATGGACGGCAAGCTTGCCAATATGTTTCTTGCCGATGAGTGCGGAGGTATGGACAACTATCCCATTGAGGCTATGCGTTCTTCACAGATTACGCTTCACGAAAAACTTGGCATTATCATTTCAACTCAATATCCCAATGACAACAACGCTATGCTTGAGGAAATTGACATAGCTAAGAAGTCACTGGACGGTCTGTTTGAAAATCAGCGGATTTTTGCGCTTCTTTACGAACCGGACGACCAGTACAAGTCCGGTGACGCATGGAAAACGGAAGATTTGGCTATATATCAGGCTAATCCTGTTGCTTACGCTCACCCATATATCTTTGATGACTTGTGCAACAAGCGACAGAAGGCTGTATTGTACAAGAATAAGCGTGAAAATTTTCTCTGTAAACACCTTAATATTCAGTACAAAGGTCTTGGAACTGAGGGATATATCGATATCACCGAGCTTAGACAGTGCAAATCACCATATGACGCTGAATTTTGGTATGGTCGTGATGTCTATCTGGGACTTGACCTTTCACAGACTACCGACAATACCGCCGTTGCAATGGTGACATATGCAGACGGCATTATTTATGCTAAAGTGTGGGGATTTATCCCGAAAGACCGCAAAAAAGAAAAGTCCGAAACCGAAAAGGTCGACTATCAGAAGCTTATTGACTCCGGAGTTTGTTTTGAATGTGGTGACGAAGTCATAGACTATCTTTTTGTGGAAGATTTTATTATGAGTTTAGAGGAAAAATTCGGTATCCGAATAGTTCAGCTCGGATTTGACCGAAACAATGCAATTTCAACGGTTCAGAAGCTCGAAAATTCCGAAAATCCGATAGAATGCGTTGAAATCAGACAGCATTCAAGCGTCCTGCACCGTCCGACTAAACTGCTTAAAGAACGCATTTTAAGCCAGAAATTCAGGTACTCGGAAAACCTTATGCTGGAGATAAATTTTCAGAATGCACGGTGTACTTATGATACAAATCTGAATCAATATGTTAACAAAAAGAAATCCGCAGGTAAAGTGGATATGGTCGTTTCACTTATCAATGCGGTTTTTCTTTTGCAGNTCAANGAACTTGACTNTATAACNGAAGNTTTTGGCTGTANTCTTANNTGAGAGNTGATAATATTTTTAAATTATTTAAGCATAAANAAGAAACCCGTGCCGNACCTGTCGGACTTATGGNCGTTTCAGCTTNGAGTACGATTTTTTCAGAACAGACGGTCACACGTTCACAGGCTATGGAGATACCGACGGTTTCGGCTTGCATCAACAAAATTGCTGAGACAATTTCACGTCTTCCCGTGAAACTCTACAAAAAGGAAAACGGCAGAATTACCGAAATTACGGACGATAATCGTCTTTCACTCCTTAACGGTGAAACCGGCGACACTTTGAGTACTGTTGATATGTGGAAGTCAGTCACAGAAGATTATTTCTTGGGAAATGGTGCGTGGATTTATGTAANTTCCGACGGAATAAAGACAAAAAGTCTGCATTACGTTGACAGCAGGAACATCAGCATAATGACCAATAATGACCCGATTTTCAAGGCGTTCGACATCATGGTGAACGGCAGAAAATTTTATGACTTTCAGTTTATCAGACTTTTCAGAAAGACAAAAAACGGCTACAGCAATATTCCAATTCAGGACGATAACCCGAAAATTCTCTCAGTTGCCTATAATTCGCTGAAACTCGAAAACAAAATGAACAAGACAGGCGGTAACAAGGGTGGTTTCCTGAAAGCCAAAAACAAACTTTCCGCCGAAGCTCTTGAAACTGTAAAAACCGGTTGCCGTGCGTTGTACGATAATGACAACGAAAAAATCCCAGTTCTGAATGACGGTCTTGACTTTCAGCCGGTATCTTCAACCGCTGTTGAACTCCAGATAAACGAGAACAAAAAAGTCAACAGCGTCGAAATATGTAAGATTTTCGGCTTTCCACACACTGTCATTGACGGCGGTGCAAGCGACGACGACAACAAGAAATTTATTTCAGCTATAACGGCTATTCTNAACNAGATTGAAACCGCTCTTGACGCCTTTCTGCTCCTCGAAAAAGAAAAGTATCAGAGCTTTTATTTTGCATTCCACACAAAAGAACTTACACGAGGCAGTCTACGGGAACGCTATGAAGCTTATCAGATAGCCATTAAAAATCACATTTTACAGGTTGACGAAATCCGTCGGGAAGAAGATTATGAACCACTCGGCTTTAATTTCGTGACTATGGGTCTTGGTGACGTTCTTCTCAATCCGAAAACTATGGAGGTCTTTACGCCTAACACTGGTCAAACCACTAAGCTTGATTCTCATGGTGAGGAACGTGCAGAAATCGAACTCCGATATAATCACAATCACGACGAAAAAGGACGTTTCTGTTCCGGAGGTGGCGGTGGTAGATTATCTTCGGCATCTTCCGGAAATTCGGCGAAAAGTCTTGACAATTCTGAAAAAAGTGATATAATTATAAGTGATAATGTTATTAATCATTCCAGTATTGGTGAATTTACAGCATACAAAAATCCTAAAAAGCCTGAAAAAGGCGGAGGCAAATTCATCAAAGGCGGTCACGGACAAGAAAATATTGAAGAACTTGAACGCAGAGGGATAGAATATAACATAGTACATACATACGAAAATGGCGTAAGGGTCGGGAATGTTCCTTCACATAAAAATAGTATGAAAAAAAAAGATAAAGGTCAATCGTGTTTTCCAGAAAGTTGGACAAGGGAAGATATACGTCAAGCCGGTGTTGATGTTCTGAAGAAAAAACAGGTTGTATTTGAAAATAAAGACGGCAATGGCAACATTACTTCGTATACTATTTTTGGGGAGCATAGAGGCGTAACAGTTGGAATTTACACTGATAAAAATGGCTCTCTTGACGGAAAAGACGGTACAATATTCCCAGATAACTCACAAAGAAAGATAGGTGATTTCAATGCTGGACAAAAATAAGTGTAAGTGGCTTATTAATGACAAAATTGAATATGACAAGAAATTTTTTGAATATCCGATGATTGAAGAAAATTACTGGATACCCCTTGCGGAAGAACTTTCAAAAAGTGTTGATGAAACTATAGCTTTCTGGAAAGAACTTAATGCAGAAGAATTTCTCTATACTCTTGATGTCCTTGATGAAATCATACAGAATACAAAATCTCAAA
>WFLZ01000232.1 GCA_009177225.1 Clostridia bacterium | reverse complement strand
TTCTTCATATGTATGTCCTTCTTTTTGATATGCTACTGCTGTTTCTCTTAAATCTTTACTTTTACTCATATTTTTATTATATCACTTTTGTGTTCGTTTGTAAAGTGGATTGACTATATCTCAGACAGAACCCTATTATCCTGTAGTCCAGGTTCGTGATAAATGTCTGCTGTTAGCTGTTAATTCAAAGAATTTCAAAGGTCTGATCTGGCTCTCCAGCTGGTTCGAGATTGAATCCGCATACAGAGACAAGAAAAACGTGTACTACGTGAGGCTGAAAATAAACGGTAGGATCGTTGATGTCGATTACAATACTCTGTATCCGAAAGACATCATCAAGCTTACAAATCATGGTCTTATCATAAGCTTCGACTACGCCGCCAGCCTGAGTAAGTTTATATTCAGAATTATCGCAAAACTGGAAGTCAAAGAGCAGTCGGACAGCATGGGGTTCATAATGCAGGACACAAACTGACATTCAAGGCATATGACGAGGAACCGCATATTCTTCAATATATGAAAGATATAACAATGCCTGAGTACGCAGATGGTCTGAACAGGCTGCTTACAAATACGGCAATAATGTTTGCCTTATGCTGTAGCTGTGCTTCGCTTTTCCTTGCGTTTCTCAGTATAATATGCGGCATTCCGCTTCAATCTTTTATAATATCTTTCTATGGTAAGACAACTACAGGTAAAAGCACCTCGCAGTCTCTGATGGCATCGGTGTTCACCAACCCAAGGGACAAGAAAGTCTATATTCCATTTTTTGGCACACTTAATGCAATATTGAAAAATATTTCTCAGAAATTCGGTATACCTCAGCTTTTTGATGAGGCAACTGTATCATCAGGGGTGAATATGGAGAATCTGTTATACATGATCACTCTTGAACAGGACAAGAGCNGATGCAACAGTAATTCNGAGCTGAGAGNATCTGATATGTGGAAGTNGATTGCGATCACTTCCTCTGAAAACAAGCTTCTGACAGACAACCGTATGCACAACAAGGGTCTCGATGCACGTTTGTTAAGCTTCGGGTTACAATTTACTGATAGCCGTGAGCATAGTGACAGCATACACGAATTCTGTAGTAGAAATTATGGCGTTCTGGGCAAAACATTATCAGAGTATCTGTTAAATACTGAACCCGAAAAGGTTGTAGAAATGTATGAAGAATGCAGGAACTCCATAAGAAACGTCATTGATGATTCAGCATATTTCGATCTCACCGAGAGGCTTGTTAATGAATATGCGCTTATCCTGTTGGCATCAAGGGTTCTTGGCGATTTCGGCATAAATATTGATGCTAACGGTATAACAGCAATTATGGTCGAGAATCACAATGAAGTACGTGAAAGAACTGATATAGCCGAAAAGTACTATCAGCATCTCATTGCGTATGCTACCACGCACCCATACATGGAGGGCATTAAGAAAGATGAGGCAAACAATACCGTTGCATTCATTGATGAACTGTTCCTGAAAATTCTTGAAGGTCATGGAGCTTCAAATGCAGACCTGGTCATTAAGGAGCTTGATGCTTCCGGATATATTTTCAGGAGAAAGAAGAACTCGATCAAAAACAGACTGCGTTTCAACGGCACACTTGTAAACTGTTATGAAATAATTTTGCCGGAGGACGATTCAGAATCGGACGACGGCTGTATGACACTTGAATATGTACTTACCCATTTTGAGGGAGTGGATGAATCGTGAAAGTTAATGATTTTAAATTCAAGAGAGATTTTCTCAAGCATAGCAATTATAATAACGGATACCATGTTTACACTGGCATGGACACTGTTTCAGATAAATCGGGAAACGAACTTCCCGACAGTATAATAAAGCTGCTCTACCGTATTTATGCGGAGTCAGCAGACATTAATTTTGAAAATGAAAACAAGTATGAGGGCGAGTGATCGCCTTCATACATGAAATATATTCAAAAAACAACTTTGAAAGGACTTGATTAAATGAAAAACAATAACAATGAAGTGAGATATGCATTCATGTACCGCAGAATCAGCTCTCACAACCAGGTGGGTAACAATAGTTTAAACGCACAGGAACAAGCAATAAAGGAATTTGCTAAAGAAAACAATATTAAAATTGTTGGCGACTATACAGACATTGCTAAGAGCGGCACATCTATGAGAAACAGGGACGGATTTCTCAAAATGCTAAGTGATATTGAGAAGGATTCAAAAGCGACCATTATTTTAATTCACCACTTTGACCGTTCAAATAGAAAAACACGTGACCAACTGAATGTCATTTATGAGCTTGCATTGAAGGGCATAAGGTTTATATCAACGGATGGACTGGATTCCATGAATCCCAATCATATGGCTGAAATACTTGAAGAATCTGTTGCAGCTGAGAAGTACTCGATCAGGCTTAGTCAGGAAACTATGAAAGGCTTAAAGGTAAATGCCGAAAATATGATCCATAACGGCGGAATACCGCCGTATGGATATACAGTCGGTCCAGACAGAAAGCTCCATATAGATGCGGCTAAAGAACCAGCGGTAAAAAGAATATTTGAAATGTATGCTGCTGGTATGAGTTATGACAAGATCATCGAATGGCTTGATAACAACGGTTACAAAACGGTCAAAGGCGGTTCATTTTGTAAGACCTCTATAAAAAGTATTCTCGAAAACGAAAAATTCTGCGGCAACTATTTCTGGAACAAGAGATCGGGTAAAGATTTCAGAGGTGTGCGTAACAGCCACAAGCTGAAAGAAAATTACTACCATGTCATCGGCGCAGTTCCGGCTATCGTAAGTGAAGAATTATTTAATAAAGTTCAGGAAAGATTAAGAGACAATAAGAATAAGCTCAGAAATCACAACGGCAAGAACTTCTATCCCATGAATGGAAAGGTCTTCTGCGAAAAGTGCGGAAAGCCGCTTAAAGGAAAAGTTCAATACAGCAGAACCAACAAGAATAACGAGCCAGTCAAACAGTACAGATTCAGCTGCGATTGCCCAAAAATTAAGACTGTAAACGAGAAATACCTTGATGATATGGTCGTTTACGGACTGAGGGAGTGTATCTTTTCACCTGCCAACAACGAGGAGCTTTTACATAGGCTCAACGAGTACAGCGAGTCACAGAATCAAGAAATAGACCTGCAGATAAGCCTTCTTTATGATGAAAAGGCAAACATTGAGAAAAGGCATAAGAATCTTATGGATATTGTTGAAAACGGCGATGGTATCAAGTCAATTATCACACAGATCGGTAATCTGGAAGAGCAGATCGAGAAGATCAACAACAGAATCCGTGAATATGAAGCCGCCAAAAAGGTTTTCACCCAGGATGATCTCAACTTCATCAAGGGACTGTTCACCTCATACATCAGAGAAGAGTGCAACGAGAATACCCTCACATTCCTGAATGATACTATAGATAGAATTGAAGTCGGCGACGTAATTGATGTGAAACTTAAGAAGAACATCAAGGTAGACCGTGATACAAAGAAAATTTTTACCAATTGAAGCAAATGAGCAGCTGCACTGCGGCTGCTCCGAAATAAATATATGATAGGAGTTTTTATTATGAAACAGATAACAATTGATATTGAGACNGCNTCTGATGAAAATATAAANAAATGNGGCGTTTACAGNTACGCAGANTNCGAATTTTTTGATTTANTNCTCATTTCTTATTCGATNGACAANGGTCCGACAGANACCTGTGATATTGCAAATGGTGAGAAACTGCCTNACGAGGTACTGAAAGCCCTGACNGACAAATCAGTCATCAAGAAGGCGTTTAACGTNAATTTTGANCGTGTCTGNCTTTCNGTATATCTNCGCAGAAACTANCCTGACTTACTGGNTTTTGANNACACTGNANGCAGCTATATCGANCCTGAATCATGGCAGTGCGACATNATNNACAGNNGATANCNCNGCATGATGTCCTCCCTTGNAGATATGGGAAAGCTGTTACGATTGAAGGAGAAGAAAATGTCCGTAGGAAAAAATCTTATAAAGTATTTCTGCACGCTCCATGAGGATAAAAACGGAAATCTGCTATTCCACGATAAATCCGATGCTCCAAAGGACTGGAAGAAGTTCAAGGAGTATAACAGGCGTGATGTAGAGGTCGAGCTTAAAATACAGCGTTATCTCTCTGAGATTCCTGTCCCCGATTTTATCTGGAATGAGTTTTATATCGACCAGCGCATAAACGACAGGGGTATTCTTGTGGACATCGAGTATGCTGCAAAGGCTGTAGAGCTTGATAAAAACATAAAAAATGAGCTTTATCCGAAGCTGAAAGAATTAACAGGTCTTGATAATCCTAACTCGCCCACACAGATGAAAGATTGGCTCATGAGTAAAGGTATCAAGTGTGAATCCCTTGATAAGAAGTCGGTGCAGAAAATACAGGAAACAGTTACTAATGATATTAAGGAGGTTCTCAGGCTGTATCAGCAGCTTTCCAGATCCTCTGTAAGCAAGTACCATTCAATGCTTAACGCTGCCTGCGAGGATGGCAGAGCAAGAGGAATGTTCAGTTTCTACGGAGCAAACAGAACCGGAAGATTTGCAGGACGTCTTATCCAGTTACAGAATTTGCCTCAGAATCACCTGCATAACCTTGCAGAGTTGAAAGGACATATAAAGGGCGGAGAGTTTGATGCTGTAAAGGAAGAAAATGAAGATGTGCCTGACGTATTGTCACAGCTTATACGCACCGCATTTATTCCTACAGAGGGCAAGAAATTCATCGTAGCCGACTTCTCCGCTATTGAGGCGAGAGTAATTGCCTGGCTTGCAGATGAAAAATGGAGAACAAATGCATTTGCTAACGGAGAAGATATTTACTGCGCATCTGCTGCCAAGATGTTTGGTGTTCCAGTTGAGAAAAACGGTGTCAACGGTCATCTGAGGCAGAAGGGCAAGATTGCAGAATTG
>WFLZ01000134.1 GCA_009177225.1 Clostridia bacterium | reverse complement strand
CGACAAAAGACTGAGTACCTGCAAAATCCTTGTCGGCGAAAAGTGCGACGGTAAAAATCCCTGTTGTTCGTTCCGAAAGACTGAGGAGCAGTTCCGAACGGAAAGGGACGAGGCAATCAGAAAGAACCGTCAGAAGGGCAATTGTGCTAACTGCAAGTATATGGGAGCTTATTGCAGAATGAGTGCAGAGGAAACAGCGGTCAACAATTTCTTTTAAAGGAGGCGCAGACAATGAAAATAAGCCTGAATAACGACGAACTCTACAGACTGATGAGAGAGAAAAAAATCGAAACAATCCGGCAGCTGAGCAGAGCATCAGGTATAACAGATGAAATTCTGTACCACGCTATCAACAGAGGCGTTGTGTCCAAAGTTACATACTGGAAACTGGCGAAATTCTTCGGCTGTCACATTGAGGATTTGCAGACAGCAGAAAATGTGTGAAAATTGTACATAACGTCCGATTTTCTGCATTGAAAAATGCTTATGAACGTGGTATAATAAATGTACAGTAATATATTTCTTTCCTTTCTGTTTAATCTTATTTTTTCAAAACGGCAGATTATCAACGGTCTGCCGTTCATTGTATACGGAGGATTTTTATGAAACTTACAAAGAAAAAAGAAAAAGAATTCGCTGCGAAAATCAGGGCTATCAAAGAGCTTGAACATCAGAAGAAGCAGACCGAAGAATCTATTGACGAACTCAAGGGCGAAATCAAGGCTTACATGGACAAGAACAAGACTTCTGAACTGATGGTGGACGTTTTTACGGTTCACTGGTCAGAAACAACGTCGGAACGCTTTGACAGCAAGGCATTCAAAAAGGACAATGAGGAACTCTATTCGGAGTATCTTAAAGAAACAACAAGCAAATGTTTTTCAATTACGTGAACAGTCATGGCTGAAAATCCGAAAAAACTCTACGCAATGGCGGCAAACGCCGGACTTGTCGAACACGGCAACAAAGAAGACCCTTTCCATCAGATTGTCTACAGCGTGACCGGAAAGACTTCCGTGAAAGAACTGACAAAACGTGAGGCAAAACTGGTTGAAGCCGAAATCATAAGGCACACCGGTGATAATGTTTCCGGCGACAGAATCAAGAATCAGGAAGCAGTTCCGGACATGATGTCACCTGCCCAGCAGTCGCTTGCGTGGCGGCTGATGTACCAGATTCAGCGGTACGACCTGAAAGTTTCCAGTAAGTCTGTTGGTGCAAGACTTGCCGGAGTCGTCCGGAAAACGCTGAAAATCTCCGCATCAGACACCGACCCGCTAAGGTGGGTCAACGCCGAAAACGGCAACAAGCTTATTGAGGCACTCAAACGTTATGTAAAAAGTGCAGAAAAGAAGTACAGGCAGCAAATAAATTGAAAATACAAAATATAGTATAGTTGATGTAAATATTCGGCTATACTGTATTTTTTCAGGAGGAAGTATGCTGGATATTGAAAAAATCGTCAGTTTTGAACAGCTTTCCGGCGACCAAAGGGAACTCGCCGAAACTGTCGGTCTTGAGGCTTACAAGAAACTTGTGGTAAACTACGGCGGAATGCACGTTTACATCTGCAAATCAGAAACTGTTCTCCGAGAACTCCGCAACACCGAAATCTGCAATGAATTCAACGGCTTTAATTATCGTGAACTTGCGAAGAAATACAATCTGTCCGAAAAAACTGTACGTGAAATCGTGTCCGGAAAAAAAGATGAGTCAATCAACGGGCAGATAAGCTTTTTCTGAAAATCCGTCCACCTACGTGAAAAGACACTACTGAAATTATGTGCTATACTGATATTGAAAAAATATCAGCACGGCACTTTTTTTATTGGTGGTGAAAATATGGAAATTGGATACATCATAGAACTTGCACTATCGCTCGGAATCGGCGTTATTACATTCTTTCTGAAGCGTACAATCGACGAGTTAGACACGTGTAAAAGAAATATCGCAAAAATCAAAGAGGATTACATTACAAAGGAAGATTTTTTTCGTGAACAGA
>WFLZ01000068.1 GCA_009177225.1 Clostridia bacterium | reverse complement strand
GAAGCCACTGCCATTATTGTATAAGACCGCAGTTTTCGTCAGGCAATGCTCTTAATGCCAGCGAAATATCAGGCATTCCGAACACTCTCGGTGTGTATGATGACGGATACACGTCCACCGCCAAAAATACCGTGAATGTCACACTTTCTGCCGANGGAANAACATANTCCGGNNCACTNNNCGAAAANTAAAATCAAGTCAAAAACAGCCTTTTCANNNANGAANAGGCTGTTTATTATAAAATATAAAGGAGGAATGACGTATGAAGTCATTTATTCCGTGGGTTGGCGGAAAAAGCCTGCTTGCGAAGAAAATCGTTGAACAGTTCCCCGACGACATTGACCGTTATATTGAAGTATTCGGCGGTGGCGGTTCAGTGTTGTTCTACAAGGACAAGCACGCAAATCTTGAGGTTTACAACGACCTGAACAGCTGTTTGGTCAACCTCTTCCGCTGTGCAAAGTGTCATCGTGGAGAGCTTCAGCGTGAAATTTCGGGTTACTTCAACTCCCGTGATATGTTCGACGAAATCAAAGAAAAGCTGAAAATGCGTGGATTTACCGACATTCAGCGTGCAGCGATGTTTTATGTTCAGATAAAAATAAGCTATGGCTCGGACACGAGAACATTCGGCTGCAACAAAAAAAGCCTGTCATCGGATTATCTTGAACAGGTTGAAAAACGCCTCGAAAGGGTTGTAATTGAGAATAAGGACTTTGAAAATCTNATAAAGGTTTACGACCGTCCGAAAGCATTATTTTACTGTGACCCACCGTATCATAAGACCGAAAATTACTATGATGCTGCTTTTACGGAATCTGACCACGAACGTTTAAANGGCATTTTAAGCNATATTAAGGGGCGTTTTATTCTTTCGTATAACGATGACGAATATATCCGTAAGTTGTATCGTGACTTTGAAATTATCCCCGTCGAACGGCAGAATAACCTTTCACNAGGAACATATAAAGAGTTGATAATCAAGAATTTCTGATATATTTTTTTTAGAGTATAAATAACTAAATTAGTTATTTTATTGTAAAATAAATATATAATATAACTCAAAATTTCCCCGACCGCTCAGGCAGTCGGGGTTTTTGTTAGGCGTTTGATTTGCCCAGTTCGTAGGCTCTTTCGAGCATTCTTTGGAGCGACCACACGCTGATTTCTTTGTAGTCGTCGCTGTCGTTGTCGTGTGNCTCAAGTCCGCCTCTTACTTCGATTGNGTAACTTTCTTCCATCGCAATCTTTTCCAGTGCTTTTTTAATTTTGTTGTTCATTTTATTTTCCTCCTGAAATTCGGTATTTTTCGCTTGGTTTGTCCCTTGCGTTGTACACAGTATAACTCTGTTTCGNATAAAAAGCAAGTGGCTGAATGTACAGAAATTTAAGGGTAATATGCTGGCATTCTTTGTCCGATTGTTACAAAGATTTTACAACGAATTAAGTTATATTACTCTGAAATAATAGTATAATATAACTGTTTTCTTTTGTNACATAAGCACTGATAATGCNNGAAAAATAGAGAAAAGTTTGGTGGTTTGTGTGACTTGCTATCTGCTCCGAACAGAGTTATACTGTGTATGCAATCAAAAATACACAGGAGGAATTAAAATGAAAAACCAGACGTTCGGGGTTGAAATTGAACTCACCGGAATTACGAGGAAAAAGGCAAGTCAGGTGATAGCGAATTTCTTCGGAACAGAAAATTTTTACATCGGCTCGCATTACGATACATACGCCGCAACAGACAACAAGGGCAGAACCTGGAAAGCGATGCACGACGGAAGCATAAGAACCGACGGCGGTCAGGCGGTTGAAATTGTAACTCCGGTTCTTAAATACGACGATATTGAGAATTTACAGGAAATCGTCAGACAGCTCAGACACAGTGGTGCAAAGGCAAACGAAATCTGCGGAATACACATTCATATCGGGTCGGAAAATCACACGGCAAAAACGCTCGCAAACCTTGTAAATATCATGACGAGCAAGCAGAACCTGATATACAAGGCACTTAACATAAAAACCGCAAGAGAACACTACTGCAAAAAGCTTGAACCGGAACTTGCCGACAAAATCAGAAAAAAGAAACCGGATTCACTTGAAAAAATAGCGGATATATGGTATGATGGGTACATCGGAAACAGAAATGAACATTATAACAGCAGTCGTTATCACTGCCTTAACCTGCACAGCGTTTTCACAAAAGGAACGGTTGAATTTAGATTATTCAACAGCACAACACACGCCGGAAAAATCAAGGCATACATACAATTTTGCCTTGCAATAAATCATCAGGCACTCACTCAGAAGTCCGCATCGGCACGAACCACCGAAACAACAAACCCGAAATACACCTTCAGAACATGGCTTTTAAGACTCGGACTTATAGGTGATGAATTTAAAACCGCAAGACTGCATTTACTTGCAAACCTTGACGGAAATACAGCATGGAGAAACGGTTGAGGGGGCGTAAAGCCCTCTCCGAAAGGAGTAAAAATGAAATTATATATTGCTTACGGAAGTAACACAAATCATGAACTTATGGCATCAAGATGTCCTGATGCAGAGTTTATCGCAACAACAACGATAAAAAAGTACCGCCTTGAATTTCACGGAAAGGAAAATAATTCCTACCTTACAATCATACCGGACGAGAATTCCGAACTCGAAACAGCGGTCTGGATGATAAGCGAAGCCAATGAAACAACACTTGACGATTACGAGGGTTTTCCGAAACTTTATCGCAAGGAAATGCTTGACATAACAATAAACGGAACTACGAAACAGGCACTTGTCTACATTATGAACGACGGTGCAGAAAAGGCACTGCCCAGTGAATCATACTTCAACTGCGTTCTTGACGGATATGTTGACTGCGGAATAAGTACAGAACAGCTTTTTAATGCTATGTTCAACGCTAAACAGTTATAATACAACAAATTCATGACAAACCGCCGTATTTTGTATATAATATAGTAGCATAAAGTTACATTATATATAAAGGCGGTTAAAACATGATAAAAATTCATCTGTCCCGAATACTTGGTGAAAAGCGGATAACTCAGGCAGCACTTGCCCGTCAGACCGGAATAAGACCCTCGACGATAAGTGACATCTACAACGAAATGACCGAACGTCTAAACATTGAATACCTTGACCGAATCTGCGAGTACCTTGATTGCAGTATCACGGATTTGATTGAGTACATTCCTAACAAACAGAAAAAGACTGGCAGATTTCTCATAAAGGAAGCCCACGGAAACCGTAAAAAATAATTCCTCAGACAATATTAAAATGCTCCTTAAGGACTATTTAAAGGGTCTTTAAGGAGCTTTTTTCATATTTAAATTTAAATGATTTTTACGTTCTGTAAATCTTTTGGACTGATTTTTGACGTTTTGCGTGTAAATTTTTGACGTTTTGCTTGTTAAGCTACAGCAGGCAAATCTCGCAAGCAGAAACAGAGAGAGAAAACAAGGGAGAACAGAAGATGAGGGTTTCTGATAATTTCAAGACCGTTCCCGTTCCAAAGGCAAGGGCGGACGATC
>WFLZ01000033.1 GCA_009177225.1 Clostridia bacterium | reverse complement strand
TAAAGAATCCACAACAAGCAAGCCTGCAACAACTACTACAACAACTAAAGAATCCACAACAAGCAAGCCTGCAACAACTACTACAACAACTAAAGAATTCACAACAAGCAAGCCTGCAACAACTACTACAACAACTAAAGAATCCGCAACAAGCAAGCCTGCAACAACTACCACAACAACTACAGAATCCACAACATCAACTACTACAACTACATCAGCTACATCAACAGAATCCACAACATCTACAACTACAACATCAGCTACTAAATCAGAAACAACTACAGAAGAAACAACTACAACTACTACAACTGAAGAAGTTTCAGACGAAGTTGAAACAACTACTGAAACAACTACATCAACAACAGAAGCTGAAACATCTACAGAAGAAACAACAACTACTACAACTACTACAGAAGAACCAGTTCAGACAACTACAGAAACAAGCGTTTCTGCTGATGAAAACGTTGAAACAACTACAACATCAACTGTAACAGTAACAACACCAACTACAGTAGCAGACGAGTACATCGATAATACAACTTCTACAACAACTGTAACTGAACTTCCTCAGACCGGCAACAATTCAATGAAAAACATATTAATAGCTGTCGGCTCAGTTGCAACAACAGTTTACGGTATATGCGCAGTACAGTTCTCCAGAGTAATCCGCAGAAAGAAGAATGATGAATAAGTCATTATAAAAAAGTATTTTCCCCCTGTCTTTAAAGACAGGGGGTTTTTTACTGTATCGGAAAACGATGTCTGAAAATTAATGTATTTTGTCTAAAAATTTCGGTTTCATTTTCACGGAAAAAGCGTATAATATAATTATAATAAATCATGAAAATAATTGACTGTTTGAAGTCAGAAAGGACTACGATTATGAAAAAACTTAATTTAAAGAAAAAGGTAGCTTTTTTAATGGCACTGTCATTGACATCAGGTTACACCGGAATTACAAGCTTTGCAGCAGAAGTTCTTTCTGACAACAATAGTAATTCTACAGAAAAGAGTGCAGACAAAAAATATACAGGAGAAATTGATATTACAGTAGGTTCGGCACTGTATATGAATGCTATTGAAATCACATTCGAACTTACAGGTGCTGACGGATTCAAAGAAACCAGAACTGCAAAAGCTGGTGCAGACATCGGAAAAGCAAGATTCAGCAGTCTTCCTAACGGTGAGTATACACTTACTGCAAAGGCAGACGGATTTGCTGACTACGTTCAGAACATTACTGTAGCTGGCAATATGTACTCACTGACAATAACTACAGGACTGGCAAATAATACATCATACAAAGAAGGCGACCTTCATACAGGTGCAATGCTCATAGGTGACGTTGATAAGGACGGTGATATTGACGACGACGATAAAGATAAACTTTTATACGCTATCCGTACTCAAAAGGAAAGCGATGAACTTATAACAGACCTTAACCGTGACGGAAAAACTGACCTGCTCGACCTTGATTTCTTCTCAAAAGGCTACAAAGTTGACAAACATTTAATTGCTTCAATTGAAGAATCCGTTTCTCCCGCATCAGTTACCGCTACAGTTCCCGATAATACAAAATTAGAGGGCAGTATTGAAAAAATGCTTTGTGGTACAGAAGAAATTACGCTTTCTCCTGCAAATCCGGACGCTCCTATTTCGGCAGAAAATCCGATAGGTCTTGAGTTTGAAGTAAATGCCGATGTGGCAGTAGATGGTATCACACTCGCAACAGGTGAAGATACAAAGATTGAAGAGGGTGAAATTGACGTTACATACGTTGAAAACGGCGAAGAAAACACTATAAAAGTTCCTGTAAGGAAAGACATTCATTTTCTTCTTAAGGAAAGTGAAGCATATGCCTCAATCGACAGCAACGGTAATATTCAGGTACATCTCGGCGGAAAGGTGGCAGTAAAGAAAGTTGCTATTACTGTAACATCTATGGCAGACAAAGCAAACATTGCAAAAATCAGTGAAGTTAAATTTGTAAACGACATGGCAAGCCGTATTCCTGAGCCTGAAATGGACATACCTGAACAGCTCAAGGCAGTTGCAGGCAGTGAAAAATTTTCTTTGAGCTGGAAACCTTGCATGAATGTTACCGGATATGAAGTAAAAATCGAGGCAGGCAAAAACGTTGAAACAATACTTGTATCTACAAATACATTAAATGTGACTTCATTCAGCAACGATGATGTAAAGAACTATACAACCTATAAAGTAAGTGTACAGTCTGTAAACGGAACATGGAAAAGCGGTTACTGCGATTCTATTGACGTAACTCCGAAACCCAGCAAAGCTCCCGACAAGCCCGACAATGTAAAGGCTTCAGGACTTTACAGAGCAGTTAAGGTTGGCTGGAGCAACATGGACGATACACAGTCTTATAGTGTTTTCTATAAAAAAATTGGCAGCAATGAGGCATTTACTGAAATTTCCGGTATCACATCAAACAGCTATACTATTGATGGACTGGAAGACCTCACAGAATATGAAGTTTATGCAGTAGGTCATAATGAACTCGGTTCAAGCCCGCAGTCACTTCACTGCTCGGCAAAAACAACCAGCCTTGACCTTGCTGATATGCCGAAATACAATCTTATTAACCGTGACGAAAACGGAAATCCCGGAAGCACACACATTGTTTCTGTTACAAGAAGCGGTGGTGAAATGGTAGACAGTCCGCTTGATGCAGAACAGAACAATACTGCATGGGGTGCAGTGGACGGTGATAAGGCTTCCTATTACACAAAAGCTACATGGGACGACGGCGGATTCAATAATCTTGGCGGCAATGGTCTGATTTATACTCTCGATAAAGAATATACAATGGATACCATTGGTATACTTACAACAAATACAAACATCGATTATACAAACGTAAGATGCTGGGACGCAGACGGCAATTTAGTATATGAACTTAATTCACCTTATGGCAATCTCTCGTCAGCTCAGACCGATGCAAACGGTAAACGTTATTATTACATCAAGTTCCCGAAACCCGTAACAGCAGCTAAAGTTCAGATTGGTCTTGCACGTTATCTCACATCTCCTAATACTATCGCAGAAACATATTTCTATAAGTATGATACACTTATGAACGAAGTTATGGATTTGTATGTTGATGATTTGCATACAGTCCTTAAAGATAACGTTACTCAGAAAACAATTGATGCTTTACGTGTAAAAATAAACACTCCCGATGAGTTCGGCGAAATCAACCCTAACTTAGACGCTTTAAACCGTGAACTTGAAACGGCTGAAAAAATCCTGAATGCCGAATCACTCAGCAGTGCAGTAGAAATACATAACGGTATTACTACAAAGGATACAGGACGTGGATTCACAGGTATCAACGCATGGCAGCCTCTCGGTGTTTCCCTTGGTGTAGGTCAGGAAGTAACAGTTTATGTAGGATGTAACGGCAAGAAAACTGGTGAAAGTACAGATTTACGTCTTATTTCTACACAGTATCATTCCGAATCCGGCAATGTTTCTCCGGAAGGAGCTAATCTTAAAGTCGGAGCAAATACATTTAGATTGAGTAAAAACAATCTGGTTGGTCAGGAAAACGGCGGTGCTTTGTATATTCAGTATCAGGGTGATGCTAATTCAAATGTAAAATACTCTGTACGTGTAACAGGCGGTACAGAAATTCCGATGCTCGACCTTTACAAAGTGACAGATGAAGATGAACGCATGGAAAGAGCAGTTGAATATATCAATAAACTTGATGAATATGTTCCGAAAATCGAAGAACTTCATAACGCAATTCATAAGGATTCAGGAAACAGCAAGATTGATTATGATTACGACAGCAAAAACTGCATTTTAGGTGCTTCAGACATAATGCTTGATACAATGATGTATTCTCTCCCTGCACAGCAGATTCTTGCAGGAACAGGCAAGGGTACAGTCGAAGAACGTGCTGCAACTCTCCTTAAGTCAATGCAGGCAACAGAAGATATGATGTACCTTTTCTATCAGCACAAGGGTCTTAACGCAAACGCAAAGGACGAAATCAATCAGATTCCTAAGGGACATCTCAATATACGTTATCAGCGTATGTTTTCAGGTGCTTTTATGTACGCATCTGGTAACCATATCGGTATTGAATGGAACGAAACAAAAGGTATGGTAAACTGCAAGTCTTTGGTTGCAGACGAGAACGGCAAATATGTAAGCGGAAATTATTTCGGCTGGGGTATCGCTCACGAAATCGGTCACTGTATCAATCAGGGTACTTATTCAGTGGCAGAAATCACAAACAACTACTTCGCACAGCTTGCTCAGGCTCAGGACACAAACAAGGGAATGCGTTTCCAGTATCAGAACATATATGACAAGGTGACTTCAGGCACAAAGGGCAGTTGTCCCAATATCGCAACTCAGCTTGGTATGTACTGGCAGTTGCATCTTGCATACGACAATGGAATGAATTTCAAGACATATTCCGACTACAATGAACAGCTTGCTAATCTCTTCTATGCAAGAGTTGACACATATTCAAGAAATCCTGCTTCCGCTCCTTCACCCGACGGCATAAAGCTTACACTCGGCAGCACAAGTGACCAGAATTTAATGCGTCTTGCCTGTGCGGCAGCAGAAAAGAACGTCCTTGAATTTTTTGAACGCTGGGGCAAAANACCTNACGATNCAACAATAGAGTATGCAAGCNAGTTTGAAAAGGAAACAAGAGCTATCTGCTTCGCTAACGATGATTCAAGAGTTTATGCACTCAAAGGCGGTAAGAGCGTTTTAGGTACTGACGGAAATGTAGAGGCTATAAAAGATGTTTCAGTAAACAAGGGTAAAGCCTCAAATCAGATTGAACTTGATTTCACATCTTACAATATTCCCGAAAGCGACATACTCGGTTATGAAATAGAACGCTGCACAATCTCCGGCGGTGACGTTCAGTCAGTTCCTGTAGGATTCTCAACATCAGGCAGTTTCACAGATACAGTTTCAACTCTTAACAACCGTACTGTATTCTACAGAGTTACACTTATTGACCAGTATCTTAACCGTTCAGCAGTATTTGAAACAAAACAGGTTAAAATCTCACACGATGGCAGTATGGATAAATCAAACTGGTCTGTCAGCGTTGAAGGTTTCACAAAGAATGAAGAAANNATACANGCAACAGAANAATCATCTTNTTGTCAGGCANTTCTTACAACACCTGAAATNGATATTATCGATTTTGATTTNGAAACCGTGTACACACCTCACATCGAAAAGGAAAAAGCAGAAATTACTATTTCATTCAATCAGGTACTCACAACTACAGGTCTTAAATATACAGCTGGCGAAGGTCAGGCAATCGGAGCATATGAGGTTTATATATCCGAGGACGATGACTGGACTCTCGTATCACAGGGCAAATTCGACGGCAGTAAGACAGTTTACTTTGCAAATGATGACGGAAAATACATCAGCACTTATGATACCACAGCTGTTAAACTTATTATCACAGGTCAGCAGAATCAGGATATTTCAATTGCTGAAATAGATGTTCTNGGNGTNACAGGNGACAACGTTGACTTCAGAANAACCNANGANGANANNACAAACGTTATCGGTACACTTGAAGCTGATTACAAATACGGTAAAGATGCAGACGACGTTATTCCTGCTGGTTCATTGATATTCACAGGCTCTTACAAGGGCAACCCTGCTTATAGCACAGTTATTCTCTATGATAACAACGGAAACGTTGTCGGCGGTGTTGATGAAAACAATGCTGTCAAGGCACAGCAGATAATACTTGCAGACGTTCCCGACGGTAGCAATATAACAGAAGTTTCCGACGGTGTATGGGTTTACTGGATTGAACCACAGCATATGAAAGAAATGAAACTTCCTGAATCTGTACGTGTTGAACTCTATCGTGTAAATAACGCTCAGACAAATGAGGGCTATAGACTTGTAAGTGATACATTATTTGAAAAATTACCGGAAAAACTTCCTACAATCATGTTAAATGCTGAATAAGTAAATATTGAATATCCAAAAGAAAGGAGAATAGTATTATAGTATAGTTAAACTTTCAGAAATAATCCGCAGAAAAAATAACAATGAATAATTCATTATAAAAATTATTCCCCTTGTCCTTATAGACAGGGGGATTTTTCCTTATAATATTTTTTTAATTATATTTAAATTTTAAAAAAGTATTGCAATTTTTTGCTGTTTGTGTTATAATAACATATATTTATTTGCATCGTCATGAAAAATCAGTAAAAAAGCATATATTAACGAAAGGAAATATTTAAAATATGAAATTAAAACATTTTGCCTCACTTCTTATGGCAATCACTGTTCCGATGTCGCTTATGCCTCAGACAATAAAGGCAGTTGAAAGCAATGAATATTCAATGAACGTTAAAGTCAATCTTACGGGGGAACATAAAGAGATAAGTCCGTATATTTACGGAGTGAATCAATATGGTAACGAGAGTTATCTGGCTGACCTTAATGTTAATGCTGTCCGTCAGGGCGGTAACCGTATGACAGCATATAACTGGGAGAATAACGCTTCAAATGCGGGTTCTGACTGGAAACACAGTTCCGACGACAATCTTACGAAGTCAAATGAGCCTGCCGCCGTTGTGCAGGAGCTTTCGGCGTTATGTTCAAAAAATTCTGTTCCCTACAAATTCACGACATTACAGCTTGCAGGATATGTTGCGGCAGATAAGGACGGTTCTGTATCAGAGGCAGAATCCGCACCGTCAAGCAGATGGAACAAGGTGGAATTTACAAAGGGCAGTGCTTTTTCTGACACCCCCGACCTCACCGACGGCGTTGTATATATGGACGAATATGTTAATTATATTGTCAAGACTCTCGGCGATTCCACAACCTCAACTGGTATTCAGGGTTACAGCCTTGACAATGAGCCGGCACTCTGGCAACACACGCACAGCCGTATTCACCCGAATGCACTGACTACCGGTGAACTTTCTTCAAAATCCATTGAGGTGGCAAAAGCGGTCAAGTCAATTGACCCTAACGCCGAAGTATTCGGTCCTGCTCTCTACGGATATACGGCTTACGAACATCTTGACGATGAAGATGACTGGAAAGAAGTAAAGGAAAAAGGCAACTATCATTGGTATATTGACAGTTACCTTGACGATATGAAAAAGGCAAGCGACGAGTGCGGTACACGTCTTTTAGATGTCCTTGATATTCACTATTACACGGAATCGGGACGTGACAGCACAGTTGACAGATTGCAGTCAGTCCGTACGCTTTACGAAGAGGGATTTGCCGAAAACAGCTGGATAGGTCAGTATTGTCAGGAGAATATCCCGATTCTGCCGACAATTCAGAAATCTATTGATACTTATTTCCCCGGTACAAAACTTGCTATTTCTGAATATAATTTCGGTGGAGATGATTTGAGCGGTACTATTGCACAGGCGGAGGCACTTGGCTGTTATGCCGACGCTGGTGTTTATCTGGCGACACTCTGGAGCGGTAATCCGTATATTTTATCGGGTATGAAACTATATACAAATTATGACGGTAATGGCAGTGAGTTCGGAGATACACTCGTTCCGACTGTAACAGATGATGTTTCGCTTGCTTCGTCCTATTCCGCAATCAATGGCAATGATGACAGTCAGGTGACGGTTATGCTGACAAATAAAAGTTTTACACAGTCCGAAAATGCTTCAATAAAACTACAGAACAGCAGTGCCGAATATGAGGCTGCTGCGGTTTACGCCGTTTACGGAGATTCCGAGGAAATCAGACTTATTGACATTGTGGACGATATTTCAGGCAACACAGTTAATGTTACACTTCCTGCATATTCGGCAGCAATGATTGTTGTGACCGATGACGCTTCTGATTTTGACGGACTTGATATTTACGATGAAAACAAAGTCCAGCAGACAACAGTTACATTTGACAATATTGATGATATGATAAACAAAGATGGAAATGTCGAGATACCGATAACTGACCCCGAACATCTGAAAAAGATTATTCTTACTGGTGATGTTACATCAAGTGCAGGGTCATCCTATGCAGGTGCAGGCTGTGCATTGTGTACAAACGTTGAAACAGCGGACGGCATACAGTTCTGGACAAGTAAGAGCTTTACACTTGAACTTGGCAGTAACAAAACAGCAACCGTGAATTTTGACGGTACTTACGGCAATGACGACGAAATTATAGAAGCCGTAATATATGACGGAAAAATCGAAGTTCAGAAATGGTGGGATTATTCCGAGAAACAGGAGCAGGATATTGAAGACACTATTTCTGTTAAGTTTACCAATATTCAGGTAATATATGAAACCACTAATGCCGAAACATCTTCCGTTCGTGGCGATGTAAACAATGATGGTGTTTTCAATGTATCAGACGTTGTTCTTTTACAGAAGNGGATTTTAGNTGTTCCGAACACTAAACTTGCCAATTGGAAAGNAGGTAATCTGTTTGAAGATAACAGGCTTGACGTTTTTNACNTTGNAATGATGAAACAGGAACTTGTATACAGTATGAATAAGTAAATCCAAAAAAAACGGTCATATCCAATTTATTGGTATCTGCACAATAACCGAATTGATATGCTTGAGATATTCCTCAACGTGAGTTCGATGAAAAAAATAGAAANAACCNCCCAAATCTGTTNTAATGAGAATAATCACAGACTCAAAGCAACAGAAAGGCGGTTTTTTATGGAACAAACAGCAATTTTTTGTGATGCAGATGATTTTTGCAAGGCATATGAGGAGTATTGCAGAAACAAACTGTTGATGGATAAAGAAGAGGTTGTATCAAGAACAAGAATGTCATTAACTATAAATGAGCATTTCAACAACAGATTCGTCAAAATGCACAACAAAATCATCTGTTTTTGGACTTTATAGCCTTGGATTTCAGTGCATAAAGTAAATTTTCAACAAATTTTTTGTGCATTTTTAAAATTTGCTCATTTATAGTCATTAAGTGAAATCATGACCATACTGATTATGTATCATCTGTCCGGATATAAGAATTTCAAATGGTATTANACNANGCATGTAATGNTACANCANANNAANGATTNTCCTGACCTTGTAAGTTACAACCGATTTGTAGAAATTATGAAATTTGCACTTGTTCCTCTTATATTATACACAATAAAAGCACGTTCTGGCAAGTGTTCAGGAATATCTTTTATTGACTACACTCCTTTAAAAGTATGTGATAATCACAGAATATGTAGTCATCGTGTTTTCAGTGAATATGCGAAAACAGGCAAAAGTTCCATGGGCTGGTTCTACGGTTTCAAACTGCATCTGATTATCAACGATGAAGGTGAGATTCTGTCTTTCTGCCTTACTTCGGGCAATGTGGATGACAGA
>WFLZ01000158.1 GCA_009177225.1 Clostridia bacterium | reverse complement strand
AGCTTAAAGTCCGAGAGAGTTTTTTGCAGACTTTCGCTGTAAATTTCTAAACGCTGTTCTGCATCGGTGGCAGATTCGTCAAGCGTTGTACTTGTCAAATCTTTTTCTGCGTATATGATTTCAGCCATAAGGTCGTACTGTCCGAGAGAGTAAGCCTCTTGTATCTGTTCGAGATTATCGAAATATTCACTTGTTGCCTGATAGTTCTTTTCGGCTTTGCTTCTCAAACTGCGTGCTTGCCGTTCTTCGCTCTGAGCGTTCCATAGAGTTTTGGCAGCATTGACATAATCGCTGTATTCTTGTGAATTTTTATTAAAAAATGATTCTGCTTCATCTTCAATAATTTTATATGCGTCATCCCGATTTTCTTCAACTGTATTGTTTTCCCAGCTTTGTGCAGTAATTTTCTCATACTGCTTTATAGCTTTTTCAAGATTTTTGTGCTTTTCCTGATAGTCCTTGTCATATTCTTCATACTTTGTCCGTGCCTCAATACGCTGTTTAGTCATTTCGGTTGAATTTGCAAGATAAGCGTCAAGCATCATTTCGGCCTGTTTTTTGGCAATAACGTTATCAATTTCGGCAGAAAGTGTACGATAGTTGTCAATCTGATTACCTGTCATGGTGTACTCAGTACCGAGAGCGGAATTAAGTTCGTTGAGGATATACTCCGCACGTGCCTTGTCTTTCTGCTGTACATTTCCGTACTGGTCAGCAAGCTTGTCAAGTTCTCGCCACAGTTCACGAGTACGGTCGGTCTGATTNTGAATGCCGTCGACATTTTCGTAAAAAGCGTCGTTTAAATCTTCAATAGCACGCCTTTTGTCAATAAGTAATTGCAATTCCTCATTGTGCTTTTCGATTAGCAACTCCATTTCAGTTTTTTCTTCTGCCTTTGTGCTTAAATATTTAGCTAATCCAGCTCCGGCAGCTGTAACAGCAGTTAATACTGCTATAAAGGGATGTGCGGAAATAGCAGTATAAGTTAGTTTTACCGCTGGAATAAGCTTATTGATTAAATTTTCAGAAAGTTTATTTACACCTATAATACCAACTGCCGTACCAATTGANGTAAGAACNGGTGTAAGCTTTTGTACAGTTTCGACAAGCTTTGGNACTGATTTNATGGCTTTTGTCACAAAAATTGCCACTGGTTCAACAGTTTTCTGAATTTTGGGAATCTGTGATGTAGCCCATTATCNGNACAAGGTCACGCAATGCCGGATTAAGTTCTTTGGATATGGCTATTTTTACGCCGTCGAATGCACTTTCAAAAAGCGTTCTGTCACCCTGTAGGTTGTCAAGCATTGTTTCGGACATCTTTTTAGCTGTGCCATCAGCATTGTCAACAGCTTCTGCTATTTTTTTGTAGTCTTCCGATTTTGCATTGACGATTGCAAGCATACCAGACATTGAATTTTTACCGAAAATTGCGGACGCTGCTTCTGATTGTTCTACTTCGGAAAGACCTGAAAATGCGTCTCTTAAGGTATCAATGGTTTCACGCAGGGATTTCAAATTGCCTTCTTCGTCGGTCANTAAAAGATTTTTGTCTATTATTGAAACGATTTCGCCGTTCTGTAAGTCTGCAAGTGCTTCCTGAGCCTCTTCAAGACTGTTATGAGCCTTAGTGAGATTGTTTGTTGCCGTAAGAGCCTGAGCGGAATCTTCGCCGTATTTTTCAATTGCCTGATTAAGCTTTATCTGTGCATTCTCAGCAGAAAGAGTCTTGTTTTCCACAACAGTCATAGCCTTTTCAATCGCTCTCGGGTCTAATGCCTGATTGAATGTCTGCATTGTCACAAGACCCAAATCCTGCATATAACTTTTCATTTCTTTAGTCGGCTTTGCTAGACGTGAAAGTGCTGTGTTCAGTGACGTTCCTGCCTGAGATGCTTTTATACCGGAGTTTGCCATAAGACCAGTGGCTAATGCTACATCTTCTATTGAGTATTTCATAGTTCCGGCAAGAGGTGCAGAATACTTGAAAGTTTCGCCCATCATAGCAACATTTGTGTTGGCATTGGATGAAGCAGCAGCAAGAACATCTGCAAAGTGTGCAGAGTCTCCGGCGGTAAGTCCGAAAGCCGTCAGAGCGTCCGTGACAATATTAGAAACGCTTGCCAGATTCTCACCAGAAGCGGCGGACAAGTCCATAATACCGTCAAGACCTGATACCATGTCGTTGACTTTCCAGCCGGACATAGCCATATATCCCATCGCTTCGGCAGACTCGGCAGCGGTGAACTTTGTTGTTGCTCCCATTTCTTCGGCTTTTGCCTGCAACATCTCTACTTCTTCGGACATTGCTCCTGAAATCGCCGCAACGTTTGAAATCGCCGATTCATATTCCGCACCTGTCGCAACAACGTCCTGAGTGAAGTTTTTGAGAGCAGTCCATGCAAGTTCTATGCCCTTTGTGATGAGATTTGCAAATACATTTCCTAAAACCGTGTAACCACCGTTTGCGGAGTTTTCAGCCTGTTCGCCTGATTCCTGCATCTCGTTACCGAGTTCGTCAACATCTTCTGCTGTATCATCTGACTGATTTCCTAATTCGTCCACACGATTTGTTGCCTCTGCAAGCTGTTCTTCAAAATTTCTTGTCTGCTTTTGAGCATACTCAACTTCACGCTGAAAAGCTCTGTACTGTTCTTCTGACACTGTTTTTAGGCGAAGATTCTCCTCCATTGAACGTTGAGAATTTTCAAGCGACTGTACTTCACGTTCAGCTTTTTCCACTTTGTCAATAAATTTATCATATGCGTCCTTGTCGATTTCGCCGGACTGGAATTTCTGTTCAAAATCGGTCTGCTGACTTTTTAAGTCTTTTAACTTGTCTTTTGCCTTGCTAAGTTTCTGGTGAAATTTATCATAAGCCTGACGGTCAATATCTCCGTCCCTGAAAGCCTGTTCAATGCCCTTTTGTGCCTGTAACAGAAGATTTGTTTTTTCTTTGCTGTTCTCGATAGCTTTTGTTAAAACTTCTTGTTTCTGTTGCCAAAGCACTATAGATTCTTTATTCTGATTTATAGCACGCTTGATTTCGTTAAGTTCATTTGTTGTACTTTTACTGGAATNTTNGATATNTTTCAGAGNAGTATCANGTCCGGTGGTGTCCGCACCGATTTTTATGTTGATGCCCTTTATTTTACTGCTTACCATGCGAACTACCTCCGAAAATATTTCTTAAAGNCTGTCTGTCGGGTTCTGTTTNACTATAATAATAAGCATTTTCAAGATATTCCCTACCTACCTCAGTTTGATTGCAGTTATAGACCCATGCGTCATGGAGATAGCCCCAGAAGCTAAAAATATCAAGGTTTTCAGCTTCTGGAACTGTCATATTAGTGTAGTCGGCTACAATTTTTGAGTCTCTTGAATTGTTTAAAAAATATACCTTACCGCCCTGCGTTGGGTAGTAAGGTATTT
>WFLZ01000077.1 GCA_009177225.1 Clostridia bacterium | reverse complement strand
AAATATATCCATATTGAGAAAAAATTCCTGCTTCAACCTGTATGCTTTGGATTATGACAAGTCATAATCTACTTACAATTTCTTGTACAGTCCACAGGCGTAAATTCCCGTGTAGCCCACGGTACATATTTACAGCTGCTTTTTTGCCAGCTGTAAATTTTTGAGCAGCTTTCTCCTTTCGTCATAATAAAAATAATTGTTAACTGCCACGACTTGCTGTACCCGTTAAGGTCTTACCCTACACCTTATACCGTAATCTTTCAGCCGGTATGGACTTCCCACAGCTTAAGCCTGCTGTCAAGTCAGCACTAACTAATACCAAGGCTTTTTAAATTTTTAGGTATTTTCAGACTTCTTCCAAATGTCACTTTGTCTGCTTATGTTGAGAGAATTTCATATCCTAATGACATTCTTTTCTGTCTCTATTACACTTGTCAGTATTTTTCCATATTTGTATGCATTTTCACCTCTTGTTTAGTAACTCCTTTTGTTTTAGAACAGGTTTATTGTTTTATGAATGGTTATGCCACCGCTGACAGAGAACTATCAAATATATGTCCGCTTTCATTATATCACACCTGAAAAGAAAAAGCAACACATTATATTAAAAATAAATGTCAAAGCATTAATTCTTTATAACATTTAATAAAGCACTCCGTTCCTTGAATTTCAGATTATTTCCGGCATTTTAGTTATACCAGAAAAACACTGATTTTTTCAAGAAAAGGAGTGCATTTAATGTAAAAACACTGTCAGCTTATAGAGCATCAATAAAGTCGTTATATTTTTTATTTACACTTTCTTCGTATTTTGACAATAACCGTTGCCAATGCAAGAAGTATCGTTGTTAAATAAAATGCGGTTAAATAATATTTTTTGAAACCAATTCCTCCTGTCATAGGCAGATATATCGGATGTTCCTTATTTGTAATCGTTACAGTAGTCTCTGTTGACAATCCGACTACGTTGTTAGAAGAATATGTTACATCAAATGAATAACCGTTAAGAAATGCAGAACTGCCGTTGTTTATCGGTTCATATTTTTCGTTCAGTTCATAAATGTAATTTTGAACACCTGCTCTTGCTTTAGTAAATACTGGTTCAGAAGTTGCTTTGCCGTCCAGAGCATATGAAGTGCCTTTGTCGCTGTAAGTAATTGAAAGTATCTGAACCGGTTTAACTGTGGAATTTGCATTTGCAGGATTTTCATAAAGTCCGAAACGATATGTGCCGTAACGGTGATTCGTGTCTCCGCCTGATTCATTATTGAATACTTTATTTACCCTTATATGAGCCTTTTTGTTGTAAATCGTCAGTTCAAGGTCGGTACTATTATCTGAAGCATAGTCAATTATTACATCAACACTTTTGTTGTCAATATTCATTTTTCCGTTATTGTCGATAGTATAATGGTGACTTTCTTGATTTTCTTGATTTACTTTTACAATCATAAAATACTTTGGTGTACTGTCAAGAACATAATCTGTCGGAGCTTTGGTTTCCTTTATCTGATAAACTGTATTCCAAGACAATTGATTGTCTTCAAAATAAATCTTTCCTTCATTGTCTGTGGTTGGCAATTCAATTGGTGAAGTATCAACAGTTCCGTCTGTATTTACTTTACGTATCTCAAATTCTGCTCCGCCCAGAGCAATACTGTTATCATAAAAATCAAGCTTATTAATAACAACTACAGGGTAATCCCTTGAACTAACAGAACCACTGAGCGCATACCAAAATTCCTCACTACACTGCGGTTCTGTTGGTGGCTTGTAACCTTGCCAGTATGCANTATTACTAATANCTGTCGTATNTTTCGTATCGCTATCGTCACTTGGCTTGACATTGACTTTTGNTTTGTATGTTATTATCAGGTGCTTTTTGTCAGGAAGATTTTCAAAGATTATCTGCTTTTTATTTTCATCTTTAAATTCTTTAATAGAATATTTGATATCCAGCTTTGTTTCATCAGAATCACCGACTTTTTCATAAATATCCACAGTTCCCACAAGCTCCATATCGCCTTTCATTTCATCAATGAGAACAGGCAGGGTATCTTTATCAACCATTAAATCTTCTGCCAATGGGTTTATTTCAATCGTATATGTCAGTTTGTTGCTGACATAATGCTTGTCATTTCCGTCTCCTTCTTCTGTTCCTGTTCCCTTTTTAGCGATAGAATAAGTTGGTTTTATTATATGTGTGTCTGTATGTTTTCCGATAAATGTACCGTNAGGTCTTGTAAGTTCTGCATNGTTTGTCAGTGCCGAATTTANGCCNCTGAATNTAACGTNAGGNTCTGTCACACGGCATATCAGNTGTAAATTNACTACTGAATTATTTGTACCTTGGNACTTTTGCAGANTTTTTANANATACTTTCAGTTCGCCTGTTTTCTCATTATAATAAAACGGTATGTCATGAGTGGTGTATGAAGTCCAGTCCGGATTTTTCTCCAATTCATCTATTTTACCATAACTATGACTACCATTTGCATTAAACTGCCGTAGCAATACAGGCTCCATTTTATGATTGAGATAATCAGTAAGAATTACATCTCCCTCAATCGTACCGTCCCAGTTGACATTCATAAGCCATTCTACATAAAGTCCTGAACCGTTAGCTTTAACAAAGCCATTAGGGTCAAAGTATGTATTCAGTTTTGGAATTGTATCACGGTCACTTGATAAATTACCCTTTATTCTTTGGTCACTTTGAATTGTCCAATTTTTATTTTTATCATCCCAATAAGCAGCAACCATTCCCTCTTTATATAAGGGAAGATTAGGAGTATAAATGTAGGAAGCATTGTCAAGCATATAAAATTGTCCGGTTGTATCATCTATAATACCAACTTCATTACTAAATGTTTTTGAGTTCCTTCCAGATAACTCTTGATTAGGCTGTGTCCGCATAATAATGTACATTGATTTATCTGTATCAATGACTGTATTCTTATTGATTTTAATGCTACCTTTATTATCCCAACTATAAGCATAATTGGATGTTCCACTTGCTGAAATTATCTCTTCTGTTACGACGTAGTGAAGTCGGTTATCGCTATCTACTCTGTTATTCCATGTGGAATAGTATGGTTTCACAGTTTGAGCATCCTGTCCACCGCCATTCCAATCAAGAGCCATGCTGCCATTTTGAGTTGTTAAGCGGATTTTGCCGTCTTTACAACTGATTTTTACAGTAGTAGGAGTAACTGTAGTTGTAGCTGAATCATTTCCAAGTTCCAGATAGTACTGCTGACCATTTTCGGTGTAATATACTTGAAATTCATCATCTGTTCCGTCCATTTTATCGAAAGTCCATTTTTGAAGTGGAGATGTTCTTGTAATCGTAGGCGGATTATCAGANAATTTCGTTGTATANCATACTCCNGTGAGTNCATNCGCTTTCTTGTCGGATGCTCCACCCACCAAAAGTCCTGAATTATGCGTACCTGGTGTTATAATAGCAAATTGTTTTCCGTCAAGCTCATCTGTATTTGTGATTTCTTGCGGTTTGTAATTATATTTAGTGCTGTTATCAAGNGTTCCGAGATATTNCCAGTTATTAGCTCCATTACNATTATCCCAACCTGNATANTTAATATNTANNTNGTTGNTNCCGTACCAGTTGANNGCTTCGTCATNAANTGGATTAAATATTNTAATCTGATTGTTTTGAACAATGACAGTAAGTGGGTCTCCTGGGTCAGTAGAAATATTTGCATTTCTTGATGAAATGTGCATATAATGATTGTTATTCGATGAATCCGTATAATAGATATAGAATTTATCAGTTTCATTTTCAGCAAGTTGAAAATGCCATGTCTGTACTATTTCGGTTGTTTCAACATCAGTGCCGAAAGTTACCTGAGTGTCGAGCGATTCTCCTTTTATTTTATTATCACCGTTTTGATTGCCTGTCAGATAGCCCGACCTATCTTCTCCTCGTGAAAAAATCGCAAAATCATGGTTGTCAAGGTCAGCATAACTGCTTATAGTTTGCAGATTATAGAAGTATTTGCTTGTTCCGCCCTCAAGTTCTCGCATATCAGTAGAAAGAGCGTCATTAAGTTCCTCATATGATGTAAGTGACGAAAAATCGTAATCCTTATCTCCGAGATAAACGCCGACCAATGAATCGGAGCCTATCGTATTTTTGTCTGGCTGGTCCTTAATATGCAGGTCTTTAGGCAGTGTACCGTTAGCACGAATTACCCAGTATATCTCACCATGACCGGACGTATAGTACTTTTTTTCGTAGAAAAGAGACTCTTTATCAAAGTCATAGCTTGCACTTCCTGTCAGTGTGCTGCTTACGACTGTGTGAACGCCATTAAAAATAATTGCATTATCGCCTATTCCTATAGTGCCTATAATAGAGAAATCATTTGCAACAACAATATTTTTTATATTGGTTTCGGTTGATTTTACAGCGGCATAGTAGGTAAGACGGTAAACTTTATTTTCTTTAGTAAGACCATAATTTGTTGGAATTACTTCAAATCTGTTAAGTCCATCGATATTTACCCAAACTGTCTTTGTTGGTATCTGATTATTCAGAATACTCAGCACATCGCTGTCATTTAAGTTGTTATTTTCACCAATTTCCTCAACACGATTAAATTCATCTATTTTCAGATAACCTGTGTATGCTATTCTGGAATCTAGAAAATGGTCAACGAAAGTAGTGCCGGACATATCCCATGTTCCGTCCTCATTGACAATTACGGTATACTCCTGAGCATTCTGCGGAACTGTAAATTCGGTTGCATTGCTTTTTGATTTATCATAATTATAAACGTTATTATTATTGTTTGTAATTGGAATAGTTTCATCTTCCGGAATGGTTCGACCGTTTAACTTACGCATCCACTGGTTATGACTAACTGTAGTTGTAACTCCGCTTCCATTAAACGTATAGCCATGCTTTATTTTTCCGTCTTTATTGCCGCCAACAAATGACGCATGATTTGAAAGACTTACATCGCCGTTGTTATCTGAAAAGAGACCTTTAACTGGTACAGAATAGGTGATTGTTACACTTGCGCCAGCCTTAAGTTCATCGATAGGCACAGTAAATCCGTCAGTTGCGATATTAACTTCTTGTTCTGTTCCGTTTACGACAACTTTTATAGGATTTTTTGATAGGTCAACATACTTATTCATACCGTCACGGAAAGCGTCCTTTATACAAGCGTCTGTGATAGTGTAGCTGTTATCACTTGCCGCAGTTACAACGACAGTATAATCTATAGTACCGTTGCCAAACTCATTGACATGTATACCTCCATTTTCCTGAGTTTTTTTAATGTCTACATCAGCTTTCGGAATAAATTCGTCACGTACACTTTCTTTCTTGAATCCTTTTGATTCCGGAATTGCTTCATTGCGGAGCGTTCCTGCCGAACCTGAGCCGACGTACTTTTCATTAAGTTCCACATAGTAAACAAGAGTACGTTCTTCTTGCGGTTGAAGATTGGCAATATTCCATTTCAGATTATTATTGTCAAGAACAACCGTTCCATAAGTATTAGGATTATCTGTTATCTTATTGCCTGTTTCATACGGATTATAAGCGTTTGGAATACTTCCGAGGTCTGTGTTATCTCCAGTCACGCCGACATAACCGTTACCCACAATAACATCATTTAAATTCAGCCAATTTTCCGTGCTGAGAATATCTGTGATACATATATCAGGAATGGCTATGTTGCTTTCAAGTGACTTAACATTAAGTTCATATTTAAGATAAGTATGGGTGATTTTTCCGGTTTCCCCGTTCTCCCGTACTTCAATGAGTTCAGTGTTGTGCTTTGTAACTTCAAAATTACCGTATTTTGAGGAAAGGTCGCCTTCAAATTCAAAGCTTAAATTTAAAGATGGAGGCATAACAAGATTTGATGAATTATTAATCTCACGCCAGTCAGCAGAACCCTCAACGCTGAAAGTACCGTCTATAGTTGCATTGGTTGTAAGTCCGTCAAGATAATCTTGATTAAAAGTTATAACAGCATTTCCGCCTCCGACACTGAGAGTCGNAACNACTGTATTGTCTTGATAAATATTGGCAGTNCTGTTCGGATTNATNCACGCAGGGATTCCTNAATAANCTATCTGATTATAATGATTGGCAATTTCGCTTTTATTTATATTTTTATACTTTACCTCAATACGCATACTTGCGTTCGCACGAATATTTTCCATTCCATTATTTACAGTGACCCATACGCCTTTTTCATTTTTATATTCAAGCTTTACGGAACTGATATGCTCTGACTTAAGCTCAAATCCTTGACTTGTGTCTATGTCAACAGTTTCTCCATCAGAAAGCATGGCAATTTGGTTGTTGATTTCAGGTTCAAAAATCTCCATTTCAGGTTCAATTATTTCAGTTTCTTCAAAGTCAAATTCAATATTTTGAGTTTCGGCAAAGTCCTCCTGCATATCTTCCTGAGAAGCCAGACAAAGCTCACAGTGAGTATGAGACACCTTGCCGCATTCAAGAACCAAAGCGGAATCATTTTCGACCAGTATACGGAAACATTCTTCGCCGTGCTGATGAAAAGCAGCTCCGCATATCTGCACGCCGTTTTCATCGTAGCACTCATCTGTATGAATATGTTCATACTCTGAAAGAGGACATATAATCTTTCCGTTTTCGTCATAGCAAAAATCATCATGTATATGAGAAAGTTCTTCCGACAATAAATCAGAACAGCACACAAGAACAGATTCACCACATTTTTTATGTTCCGAATAACATTCGGGTGTATGAGTATGCTCTGTAATGCCGCAGTCAGCCTTATCAACGAGCGAATGTGCAGGGCGAATAAAAAGAATCAGTGTCAGAACCAACGCAAAAACGCTCAGAATACAAAGGACAATTGTCATTCTTTTTCTTATATTTCTGTCTTTTTCAATAAGGCTTAAAATATTTTGCATAAGGCTCACCTCCATTTAAATAATTGTACCACATTTTGTATTATATGTCAATTCTTTTGTGCAGATTCGGCAATGTTGACTATAAATAACTGAATAATTTAGTGCTTATGACAAAAAAGAACGTTNCTTTAATCTTTGANCGTTGTATATTTGTTAAAAGTTACAANATNTTTGTTGCGGAATTGTGGAATGTAGCGAAAAGTAAGGATTACTATTGACTTTTTGATGTGCGCATGGTATAATAAGCATACAATACATGGATATAAATATGTTGAATATTAACAATCTCATGTCGCAGTAAGAAACGGTGGAGCAGAAAATTATGACGGATAAAGAACTTCAGAAGCTGAAACGTGCTGACCTGATAGAGATTCTTTATTATCTCCGACGGGAAAATGATGAACTGAAAGAAGAAAATGAATATTTGAAATCAAGATTGGATTCGGTAGTTGACCATGCACTCGGAATAAAAACAGATGATACGGAAGCTTCTGAACAATCGGAAAGTAAAAATGATGAATGATAAACATATCGACATTCCGACTGCGGAACAGTTTAAACAAGAACTGAAACGTCTGCGGTATAAGAGTGGATTTATCAGGTCACTGCGGAGTACAGTCTCCTCGCTGATAGTTGTGGTTGCAGTTGCAATTATTATTTCGACTATGATGTTTCCGGCTCTGAAAGTTACAGGAACAAGTATGACTCCCACACTTCAAAATGAAGAAATAGTGTTGTGCAGCAAGCTGGTTAACATGGAAAAAGGCGATATTATCGCTTTTTATTATAACAATAAGGTTCTTCTGAAGCGTGTTATCGGCAAAGCCGGAGATGTGATAGATATATCCGACGACGGAACGGTCTGTCTTAACGGTGAAATTCTTGATGAACCGTATATCGATGAAAAATCACTCGGCGAGTGTAATATTGAGTTCCCGTATCAGGTACCTGACAACAGAATATTTGTTATGGGAGACCATCGTGCAGTTTCTATCGACAGCCGTTCGACTACGGTTGGCTGTATAGCTGAGGAAAATGTAATAGGAAAGGTTTTTGTGAAAGTCTGGCCGATTAAAGATTTCGGCTTTTTGTTTAAAGTATAAATTTGAAGAAACCGGCAAAAGACTTGTAAGAATATGTCTATAAACNCAGTCTGATGTGCGGCAGGTTCTGCAACNTCGGANGCANCTNAATTTTATGAATGGAGAATTNTTATGAAACAGGCAAGAAGNTTCGCTGCTATGGCAGCAANAANNGCTTTGNCATTATGTGNNNTCGCTCCGGTTGTAAGTTTTACAGCAAGTGCAACAAATGTAAAGGTAGATACTGGTAGTGATAATGCTACACATACCTACCAAGCATATCAGATTTTTAAAGGTGAAATATTTAAAGAAAATGATGAGGAAAAAGAAAACACTCTAACGATTAAAGATTGGGGAGAGGGATATGATTCGTCCGGACTTCTTGACGATGACGCTTTCAAGAATTTAGTTGGTTCTTTCCTTGGAAATAAAACAGATGCCGCATCTGTTGCACAGGCAATTGAAAAATTGAATTATACTTCGGGAACTCCGGAGGCAGATGCTTTGGCATCAATTTTGCAGAAATATACTGGTACAGCAGCGCCTAAGACTTTATCAAATAGTGTTACTGAACTTGGTGGCGGTTATTGGATTGTAATTGANTCATATACTNCTAATGGTACTAATNATGCAGTTTCCAAGNATATTCTTAAAGTAACCGGAGGTTCAGACGAAATTANGATAACACNTAAGAAGNCCTATCCTACAGTTGTAAAAAAGGTTAAGGAAAATACAGATGTTGCTGATTATACATATACAGTTGGTGAAACAACTGTAAAAGATGAAGATTACAATGATGTTGNAGATTACAACATCGGTGATTCTGTTNCGTTTAAGCTATATGGTACAATGCCCAGTACATATGACGATTATGACCACTACTACTATCTGTTCACNGATACGNTAGATACTCAATTTACTGCACCCGAAACAGATGACATTACTGTAAAGGTTGTAAATCCTGATGGTGATGATGATGATACTGAAGCAGATGTTATTACACTTAACTCTGGTTATACTGTTTCTATTGATGAAGATAATAATGTCATTAAAGTGGAGTTTATAGACACAAAGGAAATTACTTCAATCACAAAGGACAGTTATATTACTGTTGAGTATGAGGCGGTTCTCAATAATAATGCTAACATTGGTTCTTCAGGTCAGAAAAACAAGGTTGATTTAGAGTATTCCAACAATCCAAATAATACCGGCAATGGCTCAAATAAACCTACTGATACCGATAAAACCCCTGAGAGCGCAGTTATTGTTTTTACATATGAGGTTGATATCAACAAGGTTGACGCTGCAACAGGTGCAAAGCTTGCTGATGCCGAGTTCGTTCTCTCTCGTGGTACGGGTAATGATATTGAATATGTAGTAGTTGATGAAAATCGTGTGTCAGGGTGGGTAAAAACAGAGGCAGAGGCTTCTAAGCTGACAACAGGTAATGATGGTAAAGTCGTTATTCAAGGTTTGGATAAAGGTACTTATAGCATTACCGAAACTAAAGCTCCTACTTCGTATAATAAACTTTCTAACGATATTGGTGTAACAATAACTGCTACAACTACAGGTAGTGAATTGACTGAATTTAATTATACTGTTAGTGGTGCAGGCGGTGTAAAAAACATAGAAAATCCAAATACTGAGGATGCTATAGCAGATGTTAAAATCAGCAATGAAAAGGGCGTTCAGCTCCCCAGCGCTGGTGGAATCGGCACGACCCTGTTTGTAATGGGAGGCGGATGCACAGCTGCTCTGACAGGAATTTATCTTATAAGCAAGAAGCGTGCAAAGAACGAAGAAGCAGAATAAGCAACCTAAAATGTGGCATAAAGCCATAGAACAATAAAATTGAGTCTCCGTGGGGAAACCTGCGGAGACTTGTCAGGGAGAAATCCACAAGGAGTTGCAGATGAAGAAAAAACATGATATAATAACAACAGTTATTTTCAGCTTCGTCTTTCTTGTGAGTCTCTCCGTTATGCTATATCCGACATTTTCCAACTGGTGGAATCATCGGCATCAGGCAAGAGTTGTGGCAGACTATAAGGAATCTGTCGCAAAAATGGACAACAGCGAAGCGGAAAAAATGCTGCTGGAGGCACATGAATACAATGAAAAACTTGCCAGTCTTTATGCACCTTTCACCAACTTTGAAGAAATATCCGGATATGAGGATATTCTCAATATATCGGGAACGGGCATAATGGGATATGTGTCTATACCTAACATAAAAGTTGAGCTGCCGATATATCACGGAACCAGCGAGAGCGTGCTTCAGATAGCAAGCGGACATATGCAGGGTTCTTCGCTGCCTGTGGGTGGAGCGGATACTCATGCCGTGATTTCCGGACACAGAGGGCTGCCGTCGGCAAAGCTTTTTTCAGATATTGACCGTATGGTTGAGGGGGATATATTTACTATCAACGTGCTTGATGAAGTGCTGACCTATGAAGTAGAAAAAATCCTGATAATTCTGCCCGACGAAGTGGAGAATCTGGCGATAATTCCAAATGAGGATACTGTCACACTGCTTACGTGTACTCCCTATGGTGTCAATACTCATCGTCTGCTTGTGAGAGCGCACAGGATAGAAACGATTTATGACACAAAGGTCAAAGTATCGGCAGACGCACTACAGGTAGACGAAACAACAGCCATATCTTTTGTACTTGTTCCGCTACTGGCAATGCTGTTCGTGTACTGGCATTTCAGCGGTAAAAGAAAAAAGAAAATCAGAATAGATAAATATATTATCAAAAATCTTCCGAAAGGAGGGCAGAAGCATGAAGATGGTCAGCCGTAGGATTCTGGCTGTGTTCAGCGTTATGGTGGTTATTATATGGAATATGGCAGGACTTTTTATGGCTAATGTTTCTGCTGCGGATAATGACGGCACGC
Organism: Clostridia bacterium; assembly: GCA_009177225.1. GTDB lineage: Bacteria > Bacillota > Clostridia > Oscillospirales > Ruminococcaceae > Ruminococcus. The sequence continues at coordinate 2,636 of WFLZ01000077.1, read as the reverse complement.
TGACAGTATGCTATAAAAATGAGGAAACGATTCTGAGCGGAATGCAGTGTCAGATATATCGTGTTGGACATCGGGAAAACAACGATTATGTTTTCGACGGTGCTTTTGCGAATTACAGGCTTACCTTTGGTGACATGGATAAGCCGATGAAAGAATGGGACTCGGAAACTATCGGTACTCTTGCGGCAACGCTCAGGGTTTACGCTGTTACAGATAAACTCCCGAATGACGGCGAGGGTGTGACNGATGAANNCGGAAATATCACTTTTACAGGNCNGGANGACGGCTTATACCTTGNATGCGGAAATAATCTTAAAATTGAAGAATATACCTACAAGCCAAGTGCTGTTTTCTTTGAGATGAGAGGCGAGGAAAATGCAAATCTTGTTGCTTTTCCTAAAATAGTTCTCCGTACTCTCTCTGAGAAAGTGTCAAATTATTCCGTGCGTAAGGAATGGGCGAACGACGAAGAACAGCCTTGGAACAGAAGTACTTCTGTCTCTGTTGAGCTTTTTTGCGACGGCGAACTGTATGAGACGGTAGAACTGAGTGATAAGAATAATTGGCGATACTCATGGCAGGATACTCCTGAACATGAATGGAGTGTCCGTGAAAAGGATATTCCGGAAAATTATACCGTGGGATATCAGGAAAAAGAGACATGGTATATTATCGTGAATACCTATAATGAACCGTCGGACGTTAAACATGATACTGATGATACACATATAAACACAACTGCGATTACAGATGATAGCTATACAGTTGTTCAGACAACTACTTCAATATCAGGTACGATATCAGGCGGTAACGAGATTAACAACAGCGGACAGTCATCGTCGAAAGTTTCGAAAACTGATTCTGCCGTTATGTCATCTGATAAAAATGAACAGACAAAAACTACGACAGCAACAGCTGATAAATTGCCGCAAACGGGACAATTATGGTGGCCGGTAATGCCGTTGTCCTGCGGAGGAATTTTGATGATTGGTATGGGTCTGAGACTTATGAAAAAGGAAAACGAAGAATGAAAATAGCAAAATATTTTTGTTTTGCAATAGGANCAACGTTGCTTATCGCAGCGTTGTTCCTTATTTTGCATAATGTAAAGGAAGATAAACAGGGCGGGGAACGGGCAAGAAGTGTTATTGCAAAGCTTAAAGAGGAAATCCCNGAATATGTNCCCGTGACTACAATNTCTACGGCTGAAGATGATTTNTATGAGGAACTTCCGGAGAATAACGTCATTCCGGAAATGCCTTTGCTAGAAATCGACGGAAATATGTATGTCGGATATATTGAAATACCTGATATAGAAATCGAACTGCCAGTAATGAGCGAATGGAGCTATGAGGGACTGAAAATATCACCATGCCGATACAAAGGAAATGTATATGCGGACAATATGGTCATAGCGGCACATAATTATAAAAGTCATTTCGGAAGTATCAAGGAGCTTCAGATAGGTGCGGAAATAAAATTCACTGATGTTTCAGGAAAAATCACTGTTTACAGTGTGACGGATATCGAACAGCTTTCCGGAACTGCAATAGAGCAAATGGAATTCGGTGCAGCAGATGAATGGGACATAACGCTGTTTACGTGTACGATAGGCGGACAAAGCAGAGTTACTGTAAGAGCGGTAAGGACAGAGGAATGAAAGGGTGCAGAAATGCCATTAAGTTAAGAACCTGTTCAGTATATTTTAATAATAATATGAATAAAAGTCAGCTGAAAAACGTTCTNCAATNCGGNNTTTTGGAAGAACAGCAAATTTATTTGNCNGAGTAACAATTAAACTCTTGAAAAAATTTTATCAATATGTTATAATATAGTATATTTTAGTAATTTGTGGAGTTTAAATATGAAAATTGACACATCAAAGATGGATATACTTAAAGAAACGTCTTATCTGACAGCACAAAATGCCCGTTTATATCGTACAATAATTCGAATTCTGTATAATGAGAAGGAATTATTTAACTCACAGCTTAGTACTGATGAAATATACGATAAAATTACAGAACTTCAGGAATTTAAGTCAGAAAGAATAGATTCAATCAAAGCTGCTATGTCTCAGCTGACAATCTGGGAGAATGTTACGCCAATGCAGGACCCCAGACGTGTAAACACAATTGAAGAATATAAAAATAAAATATACAAATATTCTCTTACGGAACGTTCTGTAAAGATTGAAAGAATGACAATAGAACTTGAAAATATGTTTTCAGAAAACAATATTATATCAGCCTCTCTACTTGTAAGGATAAACGATTCTCTATGTATGATTGAAAAAATTGTTTTAAGTAACAACCATAAAGAAATAAATGAATGGTGGAGAAATCTTCAGGAAGATTTCAAAAGATTAGACCAAAATTTTTCTGACTATCTTCATTCTTTTTACTCTGTAAACGGAGAAAAGATGATGAGTTCTATTGACTTTATTTTACATAAGGATAAATTTGTAGAATATCTTCGGGATTTTATTCATGTTCTTCAGAAAAAATCAACTGTAATTGAAAATAGTCTTTTAAGAATAGATGCCTCAATTAAAACTGACTTAATAGACCGAGTTATACTCAGTGAATCAGTTCTTCCTCGAACCACTTCGGAACCTGTAGATAAGGAAAATATTG
>WFLZ01000095.1 GCA_009177225.1 Clostridia bacterium | reverse complement strand
AACTTATTACAGTTTCTGAACATGACGAATCACTTGAAAGCTATTTCATTAACCTGATTGGAGAAAATAATCATGAGTAAACTTATTTCCGCAAACTTCTCACGGCTTTTTAAAAGCGGCATTTTCAGGTTGTATATGATTTTCTGCGGTGGTCTCAGCCTGTTTTTAATAATAATTAGACATATGGAGTATATAAATCATAAAGAAATGTATGACCAGTTTGAACCGACTTTTAAATATATTGACGATGCAGCTTTTTTGGGACTTCTTTATCTGATATTTGCAGTACCGGTATTCACCGGAAGTTTCGTTGGCAGAGAGTACTCCGACGGCACTATACGAAACAAATTGATTATAGGTCATAAAAGAAACAGCATATATCTTGCTAACCTGATAGTATGTACTGCCGGTACTTTAATTGGCGTATTACTGAATCTGTTGATAAACTTTACAGTTGGTGCGGCTGTATGTGGTATGAAACTTACGCTGAAAGAAATATTAAAAACAACCTTGTTGTGTATGGCGGCATTTACAGCACTGACCGCCGTTATGATATTGATTTCAATGATTGTAAAAAGCAAGTCCGGCGCATCTGTTGCAGTGCTTGCACTGACAATGATTATGTTTATCTCGTCAGCAATATTAAACAATAAACTGAGTGAACCTGAATACTATGAGGCAGAAAAATATTTCGACGTAGATACACAACAATTAGTAGATATGCCAAGAACAAAAAATCTCCACTACCTTACCGGAACTAAACGCAAGGTCTATCAGACTGTCTATGATACTATGCCGACTTCGCACATTTATGAATATACTACGGGCTTTACTGAAAAATCAGACAAATATCTTGTTTATGAAAGTATAGTGCTTATTGTTGCAACGGCTACAGGCACAATTATTTTCCGCCGTAAAGACCTGAAATGAGGTGATTTGTATGAACAGACTTATTTCTGCAAATTTCTCAAGACTTTTCAAAAACGGTGCATTTATACTTTATATGATATTTTCAGGCGGTCTAAGTGCGTTTATGATATTCATGCGTTATGCTGACTACCGTGAAAATATGGAATACTATGATAATTTTCCCCCCGAATGTCACTCTATAGACGGTATAGCATTTGTCGGCTTAATGTTTATTTTGTTTGCCGTTCCCGTTTTTGTTGGAAACTTTGTTGGTACGGAGTATTCCGACGGCACTATAAGAAATAAATTAATTGTAGGACACAAAAGAAGTGATATATATCTTGCCAATCTCGTAGTATGCACTGCTGGTACGTTAATGGGCGTATTATTACATCTGCTTATAAATTTCACACTCGGTACGGCTCTTTGCGGAATTGAAGTGCTTACCGTCTCCAAAATTCTGAAACTTACTTTATTAAGCGTTATTGCGTTTATATCATTAACTGCTATTATGGTAATGATTTCAATGCTTGTGAAAAGTAAGGCAGGTGCATCTGTTACAACGCTGATACTTACATTTATAATGTTTTTTGTAACCTTATCACTTTATGATATACTTTCTGCTCCAGAGTACTATGAATATTCCTTTGACCCAACAATAGGCGAAACAGTCAATAATGTAAAAAATCCCGACTATCTTACAGGAACAAAACGCAAGGTCTATCAGACTATATATGACGTTATGCCTGTATCACATATTTATGAATCGGTTATGACAAGCACTGAAAATGCCGGTAAATTTGCAGGTTATGACGGTATAATACTTGTCGTAACAACTACTCTCGGAATAATATTATTCCGCAAAAAAGATTTGAAATAATGAGGTGAAAAAAGTGCTGTATTTCGGCTTGTTTTTAATAATAATCGCACTGTGTATAAAAATTTACACAATAAAAAAATCCGCCCATGAAATCAAGGACGAACTTGCGTACAGGCTTGAAAACAGCACAAACACTCTTATCAGCATATCTTCCCGTGACAAAGATATGTGCAGACTTGCTGACAGTCTGAATATACAGTTAAAAGAACTTCGTAAAAAGCGTCACATTTACGAACAGGGCGACCGTGAACTTAAAGAGGCTATCACTAATATTTCTCACGATTTAAGAACTCCCCTTACCGCAATAATCGGTTATCTTGACTTAATGGAAACCATAAGCGAAAATAATGAAATATCAAGCTATATCACAATGATACGCAATCGCACAGACGTTATGAAACAGCTTACGGAAGAACTTTTCCGTTATTCTATAATAACGTCTGTACAGAAAACAAATCTTGAAACGGTATGTATAAATGATGTGCTGACGGAAACTCTCGCCGGATTTTACGGGGCAATAACACAGTGCGGAATTGTTCCCGACATTGAGATTTCAGAAGTCCGAACAGAAAAAGAGCTTGACAAATCTGCTCTTTCAAGAATTTTTTCCAACATCACAAGCAATGCAATAAAATACAGTGACGGTGATTTCTGTGTAAGGCTTTCCGACGACGGTGTTATAACTTTCTCAAATTCAGCAGAAAAACTCACGTCCATAGAAGCAGAAAAACTATTTGACCGCTTTTATACTGTCGAAACAGCGANNANTTCAACGGGTNTCGGACTTTCAATCGCAAAACTCNTCACGAAACAAANGGGCGGAGAAATTTCCGCAGNACTCNCCGACGGCAGACNTGTTATAAAGCTTTATTTCTGAAAAAAATACTCCCGTGTCTGCAAAATACAAGNGAGTCAGTCTGTCGAAAAACCCCGATTTCGGAATAGAAATCGGGGTTGAAGTTTTGAGTANAATNAAAAACAAAGAGTAATTCTTGAAAAGAGAGGAAAAACGAAGTGAAAACGGAGGTCACCAACCTCATTCCACCTCCGAATTGCGAACTTTTTCAAGTTCATGGCAGCAAATTTAAGCCTGA
>WFLZ01000124.1 GCA_009177225.1 Clostridia bacterium | reverse complement strand
CGCTTATGGGCAGAGGGGTGACATGGTTTGATACCGGTTCACCAAAGGGAATGTACAAAGCAAGCGGTTTTGTAAAGACAATACAGGAAATGCAGGGCTTTTACGTCTCCTGTATCGAAGAAATTGCATGGCGTAAGAAATTTATTGATGACGAACAGTTAAGAAAATGCGGTGAAGAATTGAAACAGACCAATTATGGTAAGTACCTTTTGTCACTGCTGGAAAGTAAGGAGGGATTAAATTGAGAATTATCGTTACCGGAGGAGCCGGCTTTATCGGTTCTAACTTCGTTTTTCATATGCTTGAAACATATCCTGATTACAGGATAATATGTCTCGATAAGCTCACATATGCCGGAAATTTATCTACATTGAAAAATGTTATGAATAATCCTAATTTCCGGTTCGTGAAAGCAGATATCTGCGACAGAAAAGCGGTTTATAAGCTTTTTGAGGAAGAAAAGCCGGATATTGTAGTCAACTTTGCGGCAGAATCCCATGTTGACCGTTCCATTGAGAATCCGGAGATTTTTCTTCAGACAAATATTCTTGGCACACAGGTTCTTATGGACGCTTGTCGCAAGTATGGTATTCAGCGTTATCATCAGGTTTCTACAGACGAGGTTTACGGCGATTTGNCNCTTGACAGACCTGACCTGTTTTTTNCTGAGAAAACTCCTATCCACACAAGTAGTCCGTATTCAAGTTCAAAGGCAGGAGCAGACTTGTTGGTTCTTTCGTACCACAGAACTTACGGACTGCCTGTAAGTATTTCCAGATGTTCCAACAACTATGGTCCATATCATTTTCCGGAGAAACTTATTCCGCTGATGATTGTCAATGCACTGGCAGACAAACCGCTTCCGGTATACGGAGAGGGTCTGAATGTACGTGACTGGCTGTATGTTGAGGACCATTGTCGTGCTATAGACCTGATTATTCATAATGGCAAAGTCGGCGAGGTGTACAATGTCGGTGGACATAATGAGATGTGTAACATTGATATTGTCAAGCTTATATGTAAGAAACTCGGTAAGCCGGAATCGCTTATCACTCATGTTGCAGACAGAAAGGGGCACGATATGCGTTATGCAATTGACCCGACTAAAATTCATAATGAACTGGGCTGGTTGCCTGAAACAAAATTTACAGACGGTATTCAAAAGACAATTGACTGGTACTTGACGCACCGTAATTGGTGGGAGGAGATTATTTCCGGAGAGTATCAGAATTATTACGATAAAATGTATGGAGGAAGGGAATTAATCCCTATGGAATGTTATGGCTGGAAAATTAATTGTAATAGAAGGGCTTGACGGCAGCGGCAAGGCTACACAGGCACAAAAACTTTATGATGTACTTAAATCAAAAGGCGAAAATGTAATAAAAGTATCATTTCCGGATTATGACAGTGATTCATCTGCACTGGTAAAAATGTATCTGCGTGGTGAATTTGGTACTGACCCTAATGCTGTCAATCCGTATGCAGCTTCAAGCTTTTATGCGGTCGACCGTTTTGCAAGCTATGCAAAGAACTGGAGAGAGTTCTATCTTGACGGCGGTATTGTAATCGCTGACAGATACACTACGTCCAATGCTATACATCAGTGTGCAAAACTTCCGGAAGAACAGTGGAAAAACTTTATTGAATGGCTGTTTTACTATGAATACAGCCTACTCGGTATTCCTGAGCCGTACCGTACGATTTATCTCCGTGTAGACCCCGAAGTAAGTCAGGCACTTATGACAAAGCGATACGACGGAAATGAGCAGAAAAAGGATATCCATGAGGCAAATGTCGAATATCTTAAACGTTCCAGAAAGGCGGCTGACTTCTGTGCGAAAGAACTTGAATGGAATGTTGTAGAGTGCATTTCCGATGGAAAGATGAGGAAAATTGAAGAAATTGCAAGTGATATTCTTGCAGTAATGAAATAAAGGACTGATAGAAAATGAGTATTTATGTAACACGTTCGTCTATGCCGGACTATGAGTACTACATAAAAGAAATCAAACCGATATTTGAAAATCATCATCTGACAAACACAGGTCCTATTTACAGGAAGCTTGAACGCAGTCTGACAGATTATCTGGGTGTACCACATCTTTCTATGTTTGTAAACGGTCATATGGCACTTGAGACTGTTATTCAGGCAATGGGTCTTAAAGATACCGGCAAGGAAGTTATTACGACACCATTCACATTTGTCTCAACGGTTCATGCAATTGCAAGAAATGGTCTGAAACCGGTATTCTGCGATATAAAGCCCGATGACTATACTATTGACCCGTCAAAGATAGAGGCTCTTATTACCGAAAACACAGTTGCGATTGTACCTGTTCACGTATATGGTGCAGTCTGTGATGTCAATGCGATTGAAGCGATTGCAAAGAAACACAATCTCAAAGTAATTTATGATGCGGCTCATGCTTTCGGTGTAAAGTATCGTGGAAAGGGTATCGGCTGTTATGGTGATGCGGCAATGTTCTCATTTCACGCAACAAAGGTGTTCAACACAATCGAGGGCGGTGCGATTGCATTTCACGATGAATCAATCCGTGAGAATATGAACATTCTCAAGAATTTCGGCATAAAAACCGAAGAATGTGTCAATCAGATTGGCGGAAATGCAAAAATGGACGAATTTCGTGCGGCAATGGGCATATGTAATCTCAGGAATATTGATGAGTGTATTGCTTCAAGAGGCAGAGCATTTGCAAGATATAATGAACGTCTTTCGGGCGTTGCAGGTATAAGACTTATGACTGAACAGCCGGACGTTATTCCGAATTATGCGTATTATGCAGTTGTCTTTGAACCGGAGCAGTTCGGTGAAACAAGAGATGACGTTTACGACAGACTCAAATCTGAAGATATTTTTGCAAGAAAATATTTCTATCCGGCAATAAATGAAATAGACTGTTACAAAAAAAGCAATACGGAAATTACACCGGTTGCTGCTGATATTTCCCGTAAAGTTCTTACGCTTCCGATGTATGCGGAACTTATTATTGAAGATACAGACCGCATTTGTGATGTGATTTTAAAAAAATAATTACTGTCTCATATCAACTTTTATGTTGTCCGGAATTTAAAATGTCTTACAGACGAATGAGAATTATTTTCTTTTAAATGTAATAGCTATGAATGAACGGAGAAATAAATATGATGCAAAATAAAACAGAGGACTTTACAAAAGATGAGCGGTGGAAAATGGCAGACAGACTGGCAGAAGATATTCTGCCTGTTATAAATCCGAAGCTTGAAGATGTAAAAACTAAAAATACGATATATGTCCGATATATAAAACGGGCATTTGATATTATTGTTTCTCTTAGTGTCCTTATTGTTACACTACCTGTAAATTTGATGTTGGCGATAATTACCTTTTTTGATGTGGGACGACCTATTTTCTTCTTTCAGAATCGTCTCGGCATGAATGGAAAACTGTTCAAAATAGTTAAATTCCGTAATATGCGGGATTTAAAAGATGAAAATGGTGAACTTCTGCCACCGTCCATGCGTGTCACAAAGGTTGGAAAAATCGTTCGTAAGCTTTCACTTGATGAACTTCTGAATTTCTGGAGTATCCTGAAAGGTGACATGAGCCTTATAGGTCCGAGACCTTTGCTTCCTGAACATCTGAACCGATATAATAAGCGTCACCGTCAGCGTCTGGCAGTTCGTCCGGGACTGGAATGTCCCTTGCTTCACAAGTCATCTCAACAGTCTTTCTGGCAGGAACGCTTTGACAATGATGTCTGGTATGTGGAGAATGTAAGTTTTCTTACAGACTGCAAATTGTTGCTTAATGTAATTCTGATTGCACTGAACAAAAAAAGTGCGGAAGCCCGTGCCAGTGTCTCACGGGGTATATTCATGGGATATGATATGGACGGTATTGCAATTACACTGGAGCAAGTACCGCAAAAGTATGTTGATGAAGTCATTGAGTCAAGAACGAAAGCTGATATTATTACTTGAAAGGTATTGAAAAAATGAGTAGGAAATTTGAAGGTAAAAAACTGCTAGTGCTGGGCAGTAATGTAGGTGCTACGGATATCGTTCAGTATGCAAGGGACAACGGTGCTTATGTTATTGTTGCAGATTATTTTCCACCGGAACGTTCTGCTGCAAAGCGTATTGCGAACGAAAGTATTCTTATCAGTACCGCAGAGACAGACAAACTGGAAAAAATTGTCCGTGAACGTAAGATTGACGGCGTTCTTGCAGGTATCAGTGAGTTCAATCTTCTTAACGCAGAGAAAATTTCTGCAAGAACAGGTCTGCCGTTTTATTTCTCCCGTGAACAGTGGGACAGTATTGAAAAAAAGAGTGAATTTCGCAATCTTTGCGTTAAATATAAAGTTCCGTGTCCGAAAAACTTCTTTACGGGCAGGAATATTCCGGACACACTCTGGGCAGAATTTGATTATCCTGTTATGATTAAACCGGTGGATTCAAGTTCATCAAAGGGCGTTTTCCGCTGTGAAAACGAGGAACAGCTCCGTTCATATTATGAAGAATCACTGTCATTTTCTGAATGCGGAGAGGTTATTATTGAAAAATGTGTAACTGGTGATGAATTCAGCGCTCATTATACGATAGCAAACGGACGTGTTTCTCTTGCGTCTGTTGATAACCGTTATCCTATCGCAGTTCATCCGGACGACCCGACTACAATTCCTGCTGGACGTGTATATCCATGTCTTTATCTTGACGAGTATATGAAGCAGGTAAATCCTTCTATGATGAATCTCTGTAAGGGAATTGGTATAAAGGACGGTATTCTCTTTATTCAGGGACTTTATGATTCAGATAAAAATGAATTTAATGTATTTGAAGCAGGTCTGCGTAGTGCAGGTGAAGCACCTTACCGTTTTTTAAAGAAAATTAATGGCGTGAATGCAATGCACGTTCTTGTAGACCATTCATTGTCTGTTGACTCTGATTTTGAATCGGAAAAGGACGACCCGACTTTAAAGGGCAAGTGCTGTGGTATTATTTCTTTTGTTACAAAGGGTGGAATTGTCGGAAAAATTGACGGTCTTGATGAAGCGGTTTCCGTTACACCAAGCGTTCTTGAGTATGAATGTAGATATCCCGTCGGCAGTGAAACCCCGAACGGCAGAACACTCCGTCAGCTTATGATTCGTTTTGTCATGCTTTGCGACAGCCGTGAGCAGATGGTAAAAGATATATCATATCTGAATCAGAATATCACAGTTCTTGATGACAAGGGTGAGGAACTTGTTCTGAAACTTGAACCGACAAGAATCCTCGGAACAAAATAAATGTCATTACAGAAAGTATAATCTTGATTTTCTGGGAGATTATTATGAAAAAGATAGTTATTACAGGTGCAGGCGGATTTCTTGGCACTGCACTGATGCACCGGCTTGTAAATAAATCTGATATAATGGTTTATGCTTTTTCCTTTGATTTTGAACGCCGTTGTTCTACTTTTGTAAGAGGAGATAATATCGTTCCGGTGGACAACAGCGAAATCGATACGTTTGATTTTTCTATAGCAGATTATGTCATTCACTGTGCATTTCCACGTAATGCCGATAGTGCGGTAATTTCTGACGGTCTTGATTTTGTTGCAAAGGTTCTGAAAAGAGCGGCATCTTCGGGTGCTGTTATCAACATTTCGTCACAGTCCGTCTATAACCCACAGCGTAAATGTGCTGCCAAGGAAACAGATAAACCTGTGCTTGAAAATAAATATGCAATCGGAAAGTATGCCTCCGAA
>WFLZ01000186.1 GCA_009177225.1 Clostridia bacterium | reverse complement strand
TGTCGAGAATTTCATGAGTTGAGCTATCCCAGGAAAGACTGATAACAGGTGATTTTTCGACGCCAAGAATNATAGTTNNGNCGGAANTNTTACCAAACTCAATCTTNAANTCGATAAGGTCGATGTTAAGACCCTTGAAGAAGTTAAGCATAAATTCGTTTACCTTGAAAGCGTATTTTGTGATAGTTTCGATTTCTTCCTTAGTAGCAAGACCGAGTGCAAGAGCATAGTAGTCGTTGATGAACGGGTCACCAAGGTCGTCATTCTTGTAGCTAAATTCAAGAATAGGAGTAAGAAGCTGTCTGCCTTCTTCAACGCCCATTCTCTTTGAGAAAGAACCTGCTGCAACGTTTCTTACAATAACCTCAAGCGGAACGATTGAAACTTTCTTTACTATAGTTTCACGGTCGCTGATTTCCTCTACGAGATGAGTCGGAACACCCTCCTTTTCAAGCATCTTGAACATGAAGTTTGTCATTCTGTTGTTTACAACACCCTTGCCGGAGATTGTACCTTTCTTTTCGCCGTTGAAAGCTGTAGCGTCATCCTTGTAATCAACAATTACGATGTCGGGGTCGTTTGTGGCGTATACTTTCTTAGCCTTGCCCTCATAGAGCTGTTCCTGTTTAACAATGTTTTCCATTTTAAAATTCCTCCTGTGAAATATATATACAAGTTCACGTCTTTGTGAACAGGTAAAACATTTTTATTTATCGTTTACGAGGTCGACGACGACATTTCCCTTGTTGTCAAGAAGCGGTGTTATTCCGTTTATTGCTGAGCCGACAGTGTTTAAATAATTAACACCTGTAACGGTATCGACAATAATCTGTACTGCAAACAGACCGAGCCCCTGTTCTTCCTTGACAACAAAGCGTTTCTGTTTTTTGGGTTTCTTTTCTTTCTGTTCATTTTTCTCAAACATTTTTTAATTCCTCCTGTAATTCAATATCTTTCTGACGAACGCCATCAGCCATCTTGACTTTTTCGTCTGCTAACTTCTGTGCAAGTTCCTCGTCANAGATAGCAAGCATCTGTATTGCAAGAATAGCCGCATTCTTTGCACCGTTTATGCCTACTGTCGCTACAGGTACACCGGGGGGCATCATGACTGTTGCAAGGAGTGCGTCCATACCCTCTAAAACTGACGACTTCATGGGAATACCAATAACCGGCAGTGTTGTGTGACCTGCTATTACTCCGGCAAGATGTGCCGCCATGCCTGCCGCACAGATGATAACGCCGAAACCGTTTTCCTTTGCCTTGTCTGCAAATTCACACGCTTCAACGGGTGTACGATGTGCCGACATTACACGACATTCAAATTCAACGCCGTATTTTTTAAGTTCTGTAAGGGCTGATTTAACAACAGGAAAATCACTGTTGCTTCCCATTATAACTGCTNCTTTCTTTNNCNTAATANAAANCTCCTTTTCTGTAAATATANTCATGTGGTCTNTTCAACCGTTTCTTTNTCAGNAATATTTTCGGATTCTTTTTTCGATTGTGGATATTCAGGTTCTTCCTGAACAAAACTTCCGGAAACTGCCGTGAGGTCGTTTTCGGAATATCCGCTGAACTCTATAACTGCCGTATATTCGTCTTTCAGGGTATTAGTTCCCCCCGTTTCTTCGGAATACTCTATTTCCGTATCAGCAGTGACCGATATTGCATAGTGAGGCACATTGTCGTCAGACCTTACGGAATATATGAATATTTCGGAAATATTCAGCAATTTCTTTGAAAGAATTTTATGGTCGTGCGGAAAAAGCTGTGTGAATGCAGAACGCCCACCCGTTGTTATATCGGAAAGAATCTCGTCGTTTCCGGTATATGCGAACTCAATATACTTTTCGGAATTTTCAGCCATTTTTTCAATCATTGATACACTTAGTTTTGAAAGAAGTATCCTGCTGTATATGCTTAGAACGTAACTGCGTTCCATAGTCTTTCCGATTACTTCCGCCGATTTGAGCCGGAAACCGTCCTGATTCACAGCATATTCATAAGTTCCGCTGTCTGTTTTAAGGGTGATTCCGCCGTCTGAAAGACTGTAGCTTTTCCATGACCTTGCGAAACACGGCACAAAACGGCTGTCATATATAACGCATGAACTGTCTCTGGCTGATTCGGCAATATAAAACGAAAAGTCTTTTTCCTGATGATGTTCTATATTTTGATATATAAAAGGTACTGATATATTTCCCTCATAGTCTATACAGCCGACAAGAAGATTTCCATCTGTCCGCTGTTTTGCTATGCACAGATTGCCGTCCGTGAATTTCAGGTCAAGCCATTCAGGTGCAACAATAATTCTGTCATTGCTGTCAATGATTCCGAAAAGTCCGTTGCTATCGCTGAAAATTCTGTTTCCCGAGGAGTCGGAGGCAAGACTGTTTATCATATTTGTCTGTAAACTGTTGTTTCCGGCACTCTGGGTTGTATCAGAATAAAATTTCCTGATAGCAACGGCAAGCAGGATAATGACTATGAAAAGTGCAGAAACTATAAATCTTGTCTGCTTGTTCAGAAATCCGCACCTCCTCCGCAGTTATTCGGCGGACTGAGAATTATTCTCGTCTGTACCGTCGGACTCCTGCTTTTTTTTGCGGTAAAGCTCGTCCGTTTCCTTTGCTATATAAATCGGACGGCGTTTTGTTTCAAGATAGGTTTTTGAGAGATACTGTCCAAGTATTCCCGTACAGAAAAGCTGTAGTCCGCTGAGCATGAAAATAACACATATTGTAGTAGGATAGCCGTCAACGCTTTCGCCAAAAGCAAGCGTCTTGATGACCGTTATTATTATAAGGATAAATGAAATTATACAGCTTATTATTCCGAGCAGTGACGATATGGCAAGCGGTGCGGTAGAGAATGCCATGATTCCCTCAAGCGAATACTTGAAAAGTCCCCAGAATGACCATGAAGTAGTACCTGCCGGACGTTCGACATTTTCATAAGGCAGGTATTTTACATTGAAGCCTACCCAGCTGAAAATGCCCTTTGAAAAACGGTTGTACTCTGACATATCAAGAATAGCGTCAACCATCTGTCTTGTCATGAAACGGAAATCCTGAGCACCATCAACAATTTCCGTCTGAGAAATCTTGTTCATTATCTGATAGAATTTCATTGCAAACCATGAGCGGATTTTTGATTCTCCCTTTCGGTTCACACGGCGTGTCGTGGCACAGTCATATTCTCCGTCCCTGACATGGCTGTACATCTGCGGAAGAAAAGCCGGCGGGTGCTGTAAATCAGCGTCCATTACAACGATATAATCGCCCTTTGCATTTTTAAGACCGGCATACATTCCGGATTCCTTGCCGAAGTTTCTTGAAAAAGATATATATCTTACTCTTTTGTCCTTGTCGGCAAGCTGACGGAATATTTCAAGTGTGTTATCCTTTGAACCGTCGTTTATGAACAGGAATTCAAATTCAAGTTCAGGAAAATCAACTGACATTTTATCTGTTACTTTTGTTATTTCCTCATAGAACATCGGAAGCACTTCCTGTTCATTGTAACATGGAACAACTACTGAAACGAGTTTCACAGAACTCCTCCTAACATTTTTATTAATACACTAATAATAATACAACAAATTCTCGGATAATGCAAGAGTAAAATCACATATTTTATAATTTTTCGGGTTTATATAAAATATTGAATATTTAACAGGATTAAATTCTCTGTATTTATACAGAAACTCTATGTTAATTATTGAAATTAATTTTAAATTTGTTAGTCTGTTTTTGACAAAAAAATCAATAANATTTTGTTGTTTTCACCGAAANTTTTAAAATCAGTATAATTTGTAGTGCAAATTTNTCAGAAAGTGTTGATTTTTCGTGANTNATATTGTATAATGTATATGTATTGTGATACGTATTGATTATGCGTTCCGGAAAATCGGCATTCGCTGCCGTAAAGCGAAAACTGTATTACATACAGTAATGGAGAAAGCATATGGATATTTTAATTGTGACCTCTATAATGAACGATGATGTTCATGGTACTGAAAATGACAAGAAAACCGGATGCGGTATCAATCTGCTTAAAGGTGATAATGTTACCAAGTACCGCAGAGGTGGAAAAATGAACGACCTTAAGGACATTACCTGCGAAAGATGTAAAAACGCATTCGCAAAGAAAATGATTAAGGCCGACAAAAAGGAAATGGCACGTTTGCTCAAGGAAGAAAAACAGCGTGAAAAACTGGGTCTTGCCGATGAGGGTATAGTTCCGCTCGGAAATACAACGGCAAAAATTACGTCAGCTCCGACAGCTCCCGAACCTGTACAGCCTGAACCTGTTCCCGCTGAATCCCCTGTATCTGCTGCTGAATCTGCACCTGCCGCTCCTCAGCAGACTATTCCCGGCACTAATGTGGCTATTGACAGCAGTCTTGCGGCATTTGCCATAACTCCTCCACCTGCCGAAGTACCTGCTCCACAGCCCGAAAACAATGATGATTTTATGGCACAGTTCGCCGTGAAGAAACCCGAACCCGAACCGGAAAAGCCTGCTCCTGCCGTTACAAATGTTCAGGACGATTTTCTTGCTCAGTTTGCTATTCCTGTGCCTAATCAGTCAGAGCCGGAAGAAAGTGAACCCGAAGAACCTATTGACTTTACAGCAATAAATCCGCCTCCGTCGGTCTATGAAGAACCGGTGGAAAAACCGGACGAGGCAGACGAACGTCCTGTAGGTATAATTGACGAGGACGATATAATGAAAATGTTTGCTTTTGGAAATGAAAAGGCATCTTCAAGTCAGTCACCGGCAACAAACCCTTNANGATATGATTANTCNGCACTTGAAAAAGAACAGGCTTCTGNCNGAATTTCCCANGAAAATGAAGAATCAGNAAGCTCTGACTGGGATTATGTTGCAAATCAGCTTTTCGGTGCTGATAATTCTGAACAGTCTCAGAGTGAACCTGAACAGCTGGAAGAAATGGCAGACCTTGATTTGTCAGTTCCGGAAAGTCCTGTAGTTCCTGAAGTGCAGGAAACATCTTCTGCTCCTATTCTTGAGGATATAGGTCTGCCGTCACTTGATGATATCGCACCTGTGAAGGAAGTTTCAAAGCCGGAAGTTTCCGCAGTTACTGCCCCTGTTCTTGATGATATAGGATTACCGTCACTTGATGATATCGCACCTGTGAAGGAAGTTTCAGAACCGGAAGTTTCCGCAGTTACCGCATCTGTTCCTGATGATATAGAACTGCCGTCACTTGATGACATTGCTCCTGTACAGGAAGCTGATGAACCTGTTTACGAAGAAACAGAACAGGAAGTTTATGAAGAAGTTGTTGATGAGCAGGAAATTGCTGAACCTGATGAAGTTGCAGACAAGTCTGAACCGGCAGAACAGCCTGTTTCCGCACCTGTACCGCCTCAGCAGTATACTCCTCAGCCCGAACAGATTCCCGTACCTCCTCAGTCTGCATCTATACCTGTTCAGCCGAATTATGCACAGCCTGCACAGATGCAGCAGCCTGTAATGCCACAGTCTATGGTAGGACAGATTGTAAGCGTACCGCAGTTCAAGGGATATGACCAGAATAATCAACCTGTCTATATGTATGTTCAGATGCAGATGACAGGATATAATACAAACGGACAGCCAATATATGTACCGTTCGGACAGCCTGCACAGATGCAGCAGCCTGTAATGCCGCAGCCGTATATTCCTCAGCCTGCACCAGTTCCTGTACAACAGCCTGTTCCGTCACCCGTGCCTGTTTCTTCCGTTCCGAAAAAACCGGTTGTTCCTGTACAGCCTGAAAATACAAATCAGCCTCTTACTCCCGGTCAGAAGATTGCCGCAGCCGCAGCCGCAAACGGTGGTATGCCTGCAAATGCTTCAAACATTTCAAAGATTGCCGTACACGAACACAACCGTTCTACTTCACAGGCTTTCATTAACGCTATCGCTGAATCAAAGGAATACGCAAACAAGAGCCTTACCGAAACTCAGGGACTTAATTCAAGAATGCCTGTTCTTACTTCAATCGAAGATGTTCTTTCACAAATGGGCGACGATTCCGAAAAGATAAAACAGCAGAAGAAAGCAGCAATGAAAAATAATGTACCTGTATATCAGGAGTATAAAGCTCCGTCTGCTCCTATACGGAATAATACTGCAAANACTCAAAAGANAAANGANCCNCANCGTCNTNTTACAAANGCAGAACTCAAANNANNGAAAAAGCAGNNAANAATNGATGCTAAATTNAAAAAGGACCTTGCTAAAAAAGGTTTCTGATATNAAATCAGTATAATCACGAAATGAGGAAATAGTTATGTCATATGACGAAATAATTGAAGAACTCCGGTCAAAACTCGGTGATTCACCACGGGAAAATGACAAGATGCTACGTAAAGAAGCAGAAAGGTTTGCAAAGGAAAAAAATGACGACGGCGTAAAGGCTGCCTCTGCTCTGCTCGTTGAGAATATGCCTGAGGAAGAAAGAGAGGAAATAAAGCGTATTACACATATTGACGGTGTAAGGCTTGACAAGATGCACAGTCAGATTCTTGAATTTATAGATAAACACAGTGCTATTGAAGCAAAACCTCTTGCTGAAAAACTTTACAAGAAGATTACCGTTGAATTTAAGGAAACCGAAAAGGCAAAGTTTGTTTCCCTGAGAAATCCTTTTGAAGATAATCTATGTCAGATTCTTTTCAAGCAGGATAAGGTTCTTAACCGCACACCGTTTGACTTTGCTACTTATATTACTACCTATGCGTACATTATTACGGAAACAGGTTCGCCGTTTGACGCTATTCCCGTACTTAAAAAAGCTATGGAATATAATCCCGTTGACTGTGGTCCTAAGTTTGAACTCGCTGAAGTATACAAGCTCCTCCAAAACAAAAAACGACTTCTTGAAATTACCCGTGAAACTATAAAAGTGGCTTCTTCTCCGGTCGCACTGGCAAGATGTTATGCCAACGTTGGCTATGCCCTTACGGATTCGCAGGATTATGACGACGCAGCCGCTTTCTATACCGCAAGTGTTATGATGGCTCCGCACCCTGCAATTCCCCACGAAATGAGAAACCTTGCACAGCTTAAAGGTACTCCGCTTAAAGTCTTTAACCGTGAACAGATTATTGCAGTATTCAAGAAATATGATATTGAATTTGGTCCGAATGTGGAAGTCATTAAAGTCGCTTCAAATCTTGCGTCTTACTATCTTGCTGAAAGGGATATCCCGAACGCTCTCAAGGCTCTGAAAATTACTTACAGTCTTACAGGAGATGAGAATGTAAAGAAAATTATTCTTAAGTATGAACCGGAATCCGCTAAGAACGTTGTTCCGTCAGATGAGGGCAGACCGAATATTACAAAAACAGTAAACGAAAATCCTCAGAATTAAAAATATCAGGACTGTTGTGAAATTTTTTACGGCAGTCCTGTGTTTTTGCATAAATCGGCAGCCGACTGAATATTATTTTTTATAATATTTTGTGATTTTCAGGAAAATTTTACTATTATCTATTGACAAATGTGAACTTTTTTGATATAATATTAGTTGTAATAAAAAGTTATATAATTAAGAGAATATAAATAAATTTATTTTAACTTATTTTTGTCGCTGACATTAATCTGTCTTTTCTCTTTATCTGATTTTAAACGCTTGTTCCAACTCTTTTTTTCATAAAATTTTCCTTTTATCTTTTTTGAACTTTTTGTTAATTTTTTGCCTTATTCAATGGTTTTCCGTTGAAGGAGGCATTTTTTTTACCCTCTTACAGAGGAGTACTGCGGAGTTCCTCGGTATTTATTCTATGTGAGGAGTGTTCAACTTGGAAGTTATTGCAAATGGAAAAAATATTCCGACTTATTCTTTCGGAAATCTTTTTATACAGGGCGAGAATTTAGCCGATGCAATCAATATTGTTGTTGACCGTTTCTATAATGATATAGATTTGGGCGACTACAGTTTTATGATGAAAGGCGTTACGGAGGACGGCTGGGAAATCAATCAGGCTATTTCTGTGCAGAGAACCGGCATAAACAAAATTAATCTTACATGGAGGGTTTCCGGTGATTTTACAATTAATTCCGGAAAGCTTCAGCTTGAACTCAGGGCGTATTGTAGAAAAAATGATGAAATTCATACTATAATAAAGTATAATATGCCGGCTGTTTATGTTAACCCGTCGCCAAACGGAAAAAACGGTCCTTTGCCTGAAACCTGTGAGCAGGCTGTGGCAAATATAACAGTTGCCACCGTAGAAGGACTTAAATCCATTCNGGANAAAATANACGATTTTAATNTTGANGAGGTAAANAANCGTNTTGACAGTATGGAGGCTGATACTGCTGTTTNTCTTGNACGTCNGGAAGTGGTNGCNTTGACGNAGAAANAGTNCNANTCATGTGAACATAAGAAAAATGTGCTTTACNTTATTATNAAGGAGAACTGATATGACCGGAACNGGAACACTTGAAAACCCATATGTGATTATGAATGCCAATGACCTTTATTCTATGGGGGAAACAGGCGGTGATGATGTTTATTTCAGTCTTGGTACTGATATTGATTTGAGTTTTACAAAGTATGCCGAAAAGTTTGAGCCGATACCTCTAAATTGTCTGAAATTCAACGGAAACGGTCACATGATACGCAATGTAAACTGTAATATTCCCGAAAGCAATGTAAATATGTTCAGCATTATGAACGAAACGGAAAACAGTATGGTTACTATTGAGAATCTTGTACTTGAAAATATACGTCTCATAGGAAAGAGTATTTTTCTTTTTGCTTCAGAAGAAGGAAAGAAATATAAGCTTTCCCTTGAATACTGTTCTTTTATTTTAAATGAGATTGCATATACATCAGATGCGAGAAATACAAGCTCTACAAAAAGCTGTCTTATTCATGATACAAATATTTCTATGGTTGCGGATTACTGTACTTTCTCCTTACAGGTTGACTTTACAAGAATGAACGCACTTTTTGCAGGAGATAAAATCAGTCATACACAGATAAGTGCAGAACTCAGTACTATGGATTTTCAGGCTACAGATGATAACTATAATGCACTTCTAACCAGTGTTATAATTGCAGATTCATATTTATTTGCATCAATGAAACGTCGTAATGCTACTACAACGAGCGGTTTCAATATGTCATCAAACGACTGTCAGTTCAGCAGATTCTATACAGTTTTTGAAGCGGTTGAGGGTATTTCTAAAATTTACTGGAAAGGTAAGATTTTAACCCCTTGCTTTTATGACGCTGAAGCTGTTAAAAAATATCTTCCCGATGCAACTATGGAAGGTAGCACAACTTCTTCTTCAAACCCAAGAAATATTATCGCTCTGACAACTGAACAGTGCAAAGATGTAAATTATCTGCGTTCTATAAACTTTGATTGTCTGGGGGCAGAAGAATGAGCCTTTATATACTCAGCGGCAGAAATGACGGTTATCCGTGTATACCGGAATTGCAGGACATTCCGGATACTGATATGAAAAAACCTTACAATAGTAATTGCTTTATTGCAGGGGATAATATAAATGACGGTTATCCGTCGCTTATGTGTTTTAAAAATATTCCGCAGACAGATATGAAAGTTCCTTATCCGCATGGTGCTTTTATGTGTCTCGGTGATGACTTCAACGACGGCTATCCCTTTATACCGGAAATAACAAATGTAAGACTGCGGACGTATTCTTCTCTTTATTTCGGGGAAAAACCTGTCAGTCAACTTTATTTCAACGGTGAATACATAACAAAGGCTTACTGTAATGAACAGAAAGTTTTCAGTGTGAAATATATTAAGGCATAAAAATAAAACGGTACTCTTATAAGAGTACCGTTCAGTCTGTCGAAAAAGTCAAGCAAGAGCTTGGCTTTTTCGCCTATCTGTGATATAATAGAAAGAAAGGGAAGGTGAAGGAAATGCTGACAACAAAAGGAGAAGAACGAGGACAGT
>WFLZ01000038.1 GCA_009177225.1 Clostridia bacterium | reverse complement strand
ACGAGTACTCGGAGGAAACAATCAGGAGTGTTTATGCATCAGTTCTGTGACCTGTTCCACAATTTGAGCAATTTTCATCATCTCAGCTGCACTAAGACCATCAATTGCTTCCAGTATGCGTTGAAATGCGTCAGTTTCGTTGGCTTCTGTTCCTGATGATATATCAAGTAATTTGTGAAGTGGAATTTTTAAGCCGTTTGCGATTTTATAAAGTGTTTCAATGGTAGGACATTTTTCGCCACGTTCTACCTTGCCGATATATGCAGGATGTAATTCAGAATTGAATGCAAGTTCTTCCTGACTAAGCTTTTGTTCTGTGCGGAATTTACGGATTCGTTCTCCGATAATGCCTGATATGGTTTCACGGTTTTCTTTCATAGTATGCCTCTTTTCTGCCATAAAGGCAGTATTTACTCCATTGTATCGTTTATTCTATGTTTCTTCAAATATATTTAGGGTATAAAAAATGTCGTCTAAAGGGTTGACAAATGAAAAATCTTGTGGTATAATGAAATAAAAATGTTGATTTTTATAAAAATAGTTTTAATAAAGGAGTATTTTGAATATGAAAAAGAGAAGTATTGTTTGTTTAATGGTTGCTGCTTTGATTGGTAGCAGTGTTGTAATTCCTGCGAATAATATTCAGGAAGAAACTATAACAGTTTCTGCGGCTGTATATGATACAGTTCCATCGGGATATATTGGCATATATACAATTGATGACCTTTATGCTGTCCGCAACAATCTCAGCGGAAAATATATTCTTATGAATGATATTGATATGTCCGAGACTGCTCCTGGCGGTGATTGGGATAACGGAAACGGCTGGCTTCCGATTGATAATTTCAAAGGAACTTTTGACGGAAATGGATATGCAATTAAAAATATGCATATTTATGGTGAATTGGATTCAGATAAGAGTAATATTGGATTATTCGGAAGATGTGGAGATTACTCAAAGATACTTAGGTTAGCTATAGTTAATTGTAATATTGATTGTAAAATCAACAATGATACAGGAACATATGTTGGAGCTATTGCAGGTGAAGTCGGTTATGAAACAATTGACAGATGTTATACTTCAGGCAATATCAAAGTTACAACAGATAAAAGTAATTGCTATATTGGCGGTATTTGTGGAGGATTGAAATCTTTTACTAATATAGTCACAAATTCTTTTAATACTGCTAACATTGAAATAAACATTGTAACATATACCAATGAAGATATTGAAAATTTTTATGAAGGTGGTTTAGTCGAAATAGGTGGCA
>WFLZ01000212.1 GCA_009177225.1 Clostridia bacterium | reverse complement strand
TTCTGCAAAGTATCATATACCCAAGTCTTGCAACAAGAACAGTCGTTTTTCCGCTTCCAGGAACAGCGAGAATCAGGTTTGCCCCGTCCACAGCCTGTACTGCTTCAGCCTGCTGTTCATTAAGATTAATATTATATTTGTTACAAAAGCGTTCAAATTCCTCTGCCACGTTCAGTTCCCCTTTACTCAAGCTCTTTTTTACGCCTGTGATATTCCATTATCATTAATTGCGTAAGTTGATAATACTCACAATCAAAATAGTCACATATATCTTTCATTTCCTTCTCTGATTTTAATCCAAAATTAATCACTGTTTCAATCACAGGGTCAAGATAGTCAGGATTAGATTTATAATCAATTATTATATCAAAACAAGCATTAAGCATATAACTGAACGGAACACCTGCTTTATCGGAAATAGTAGAAATTGCAGAGCAGGTCGTTTCATCAAAACCATACTCTTCGGTTGCCCTTATAAATTCCTCAAAATACCTAAAATCATTCGTATTTGCCACATCATGTGTTTTGAAAAACTCCTCTAAAATAGAATCCAGTCTGCTTTTATGTTTTGCATAAAAATCTGAATACTGAAGTTTATTATCAGAAGCTACAAACATCTTCTTTCTTATTTCAGCTGGAGTCAGATTATAATACTTTTTCATTGCACGATTAAGAGCAGGCTGGTCAGCATAATAATCAACTGCAATTTCAATAAGTGGCTTTTCTGTCATATATGCCAGTTCTCTTGCTGCAAAAAAAGCTTTACGCTGAGCTATATACCCCTTTAATGAGAATATGCCTTTTGAAATAATAACTATAAACTTGCTTATATCAGCTTCTGTATAGCCTGTTTCAGCATAAATTCCCTTGGCTATCTCTCTGCTTGATGATGTAATGTGTTCATCAATATAATCCATAACAACATCAAAAACATTTTTGTTCTCCATTATCATAAACCTCCTTGTGTTTATGATATAATTATATACACTTTACTAAAATAAATATTGACATTTTCAATGGTAAAAATGTCAAAAATATTTGAATATCCAAATCAACTATACAGGTTCTTTATCTGAAAGCATCGCATTCATCAAGTTTTTCACAAGCCAATAATTATCTAATNTATTTTACNACGACTANTTCTTTACATATTTACTACTTCAATTATATCACTAACTATTACTGAGTTCAACTATTTTTTCATATATTTAAACAGAAATAAGACTTTTCAATCTGTTTGTTAACCTAAGTTAACACAAAAATTATAAAAATAGCTCCATACCCATAAACCCAAAACTCGGTAAGGGTACAGTAAGGGTATGAAGCATAACTTTTCGTTGTATAAATAAAAATTAATCCTCGCAAACAACGTGTTTACGAGGATTTCTGGTTGCGGCGGCTGGATTTGAACCAACGACCTTCGGGTTATGAGAATTGCAATCCATGTGTTATCGAGTATCATGAAGTATCACATAGTCCAAAAAATCGGAAAGTTCAAAACACTGCAACAGATTTCAGCAGAAACAATTTTATCTGCGTAGCTGTATAAAAACACATTTGAAAATTTATATTCAAAAATATTAAATTTCCTGATTGAAACTGTTTATATTACTTCCTCCTCGCTTTCGGTCGAGGAGGATTTTTTGTTTATGTAGCCCTGCGTAATCTCTTTTCCAACTCAAAAAGAATTATTCCGACAAACTAGGATTTAGATTCTTGTTTGCTATAATAATTATACCATTTCTGAATATATTCTTTTTTCCACAGTCCTTTATTCTGCTTTTGAATAGTTGTCAAAGCTGACTTTAATGCGGATTTTCTATTATTCTTCAAAGTTTGATTATTGAGATTAAGCGTAACAGTTAAATCAACATTGAAAGAATCAATATCCGATACTATCTCGCCATTACTCTTATACGTGATATGCTTCATATCACGCTCTCTGCATTGATTCAAATTAAGTGTAGTATCACCTCTGCTAACATCACACTGTCTGTCACGTCTTGAATCATTTCGCCCATTTGTGCATACGGCAAGAAGATTATTGTAATCAAGCGACAATTCGGGCTTGCCATTTTTTCCATTACGAGGGGTATAATGCTCAATTGTAGAATTTTCAGACTTGATTCTGCACATACAATATGCACATATTCCACTCTGTTCACTAATAAGACATGATTTCAGTCGTTCCTTGGCATCATGAGAAAGTTCGTCATAATGACGATACTTTCTCTTTGTTTCAGAGAATATAGCAGGAACATTTCCTTTATAAATATATATCATAATTAATCCTCCCAATCTTTTTGGAAATTGAGAGCAACAGAAGCACTTACAACTCCATTGTCATTATCGCCAAGAACACGTCTCAGTTCATTGAGCTTATTTTCGGCAGACACATAATCTTCATTATCCATAAACTCATCAAATTCTGCAAACATAATTGCAATTTCATCAGGACGTTCGGAGATTTCCATGATTTCCGTCAATACAGAATTAGAATCCTTACCATAAACTTCATAATCAAAACTCCTACAGGAATCTCCGTCTAAAATAAGGAGTTCGTCAGCCTTTGCAGATGAAATAATACTCGGAGAATGTGTTGTTATAATAAACTGAACAAGCGGAAATACATTTTTCAACGTTTTCAAAATACGTTTCTGCCATATCGGATGAAGGTGCAAATCAACTTCATTTATCAACACAATTCCGGGAGTCTTCTTTGTAACGTTGTTTGTTTATAAAAATTTACATAAAATGTAACATAAATTTCACATTTAAAAAAGCGAGCTGGATTTTCTGTACATGAAATCAGTCACTTGCTTAGCAATAAACTCATCATCAATCGGTGCGGGCTGGAAATTATTTATATCACCTGTAAACACATAAAAAGGAATAATATTTTCTTGTCTGCCTACAATTTTTTTCGAATCCTTGCTAAATAAAAAAGTTTCCTGATAAACAATAGTTCTGTTTTCCGGATAGGTATTACCACCAAAACAAAAATTTCCTATTGAATAAACTATATGAACGCCCCTATATGTTTCCAATGGCTGTAATACATGAGGATGAGCTCCGACAATAAGGTCTGCACCAGCCTTGGCAAGTTCATGACAAGCCTGTACTTTCCAGTATTCTTCAGTATGATAAGCTTCTTCACCACCATGAAAATAAACCAACTGTATATCCGTTGATTTTTCTAGTCTATAGTTTATCTCTATTATTTTATCGACTTCCCAGTCGCCCCACATTGTATCACATATAAGACCAATTTTCACATCATCTTTTTCCAGAATAACATCTTTGTCTGTTCCACCCCATTCAAGCCCGTCTACTGATTCAATTGCTTTTATTGTATCATTCATGCCCTCTTCATTATAATCAAAAGTATGATTATTTGCGACTGTTACAACCTCAACATTTCCGGCGGAAAATATTTCAGCATTCCGGCTGGGCGACCGAAACCAAAAAGCTGGATAATATCCCTTATATGCCTCTGGGAGTGCATAATCAGTAAAGACATTTTCACAGTTAGCAATTGTAAAATCATCATTGCAAGTATATGGGTAAACTTTTTCAAAAAAATATTTCTTGTCATAGTTTTCTGCATACCAATTGAAACTGCCGACATAATTATCGCCAAGTTGAGTAGCAAGAGTACAGTCGCCTATAAATGAAAGCTTTATTTCAGTAACAGGGTTGTATGGTTCTATTTCCCTTGCAGTTAGAAATATAGGCGGTCTGCTCGGAAAAGATAATTCATTTTTGTAATTTTCATTTTTGTCTTCACAGCCGAAAAAAAGAAAAGCTAAAAATATAAGTAAAGTCACTTTAAAAAAATTATTCATAAAAACCACCTGAAATATACAAATTATTACATAAATAATTATATCACAGAGATTTTCAAAAATCAAGAAACAATTTTATTTGGAGTGGGCAAAAGAGAATTTTATTAACAGCCTAAATTTTTAACTGAAGATTTTTCCACGCCATACTATAGAAGGAAACAAACAATCATAATAATTTATCTCCGACAATAAACACCGCTAATAGCCCACTCTCATTATTTACATAAATATTATAATTAAAATATTTCAGATAATACTAATCAATTACAGCACCCATAAATTTTAATTTTTCTTTGTAATCATTATCGTGAAATACAGCACCACGAAAATCACAGCCTTTAAAATATGAAAGCTGAGGATATATCTCATTACGCATATTACTTATTTTTTCGTCTGATTCATTGAATTGCGTAATATCAATTTTTGTGAAATCAACTTCTGAGACAACCTTGCGTTTCTCAATATCCCATAATACAGCGTAATCATCTTCAAATCGAATAAGCATAAATCTGTTGTCCAAAGACATATAAATTTCACTCGCCCATTTTTCTGTAAATTTTATTCCTCCTTGCTCACCACTTTCCATTATAGTGCAGTTTTCAAAAATATTCAGAGTGTAAATGTGACTGTTTTTGAAATTGCATGACCAACATCCATCATTGAATTTAATTCCCCATGGTATATAAAAAGGCATAGGAAGTCCGCTGAAATCAACTCTGCATAACACTTTATTCCGTGTGGCACTCATTGTTTTTAATACATTGCCCGTTATATACATTTCATCGTATTCACAACCAAAACCACGGTAAATATCAAGCAGATTGTCAAGAACTGTACGATTATATGCAAAATCGCACCTGATATTTTCGCTACCACCGCATATGTTTCCGAGAATTTCAAACTGTGGGTCGGGTTTGCTACAAAACCATTCTTCATCAAGACCAAGACTGCAATATACATTTTTTTGAATATCGGGAGTACTGTTATAACGATACGCTGAAACAAATGCTTCCATCATATTACAGTAATTCCACTTAAGATAAAGAGTATCCAGAAGCAGAAAACCAACCTGAAATATCAGAAATAGAAATCNTCGAAAAAGCATCCGGAATTACAGNATGAAGCAATTCAACGGTATCGTATCTCAATTTGCGGAGAAAAGCTTTCATTTTTGACCACATCATTTCAATAGGATTCAAGTCCGGACTGTATGGCGGC
>WFLZ01000028.1 GCA_009177225.1 Clostridia bacterium | reverse complement strand
GCAAGATTCACCTGATTTCCGTTGCAGATAAACGCCTGATTTGTCTGATAACCGTTCTGTACTCTGAAATCGTTGTTTGCGAGAGCCATAAGACCGATAGCGTTTCCGCAGTGAATGTCAAAATCAAGACCACTTTTCAGTTTGTCGATAAAGTTGCTGAAATCAAGTACACCGTCTTTATAGAATATTTTCAGTTTTCCCCACATTGACGGAACAACGCCTACGCCAAGACCAAGAATCTTATCCTTTGTAAGACAGCTATTGTCAATCATTTCACTGCTTGTCTTGATTATGTAGTTGATAATATCCTTGCTTGTAGTTCTTTCATCAATAATCATGCTTGACTTGTCAAGGATTTCAGAATTAAGATTTGTAAGACCAACACTTACTTCCTTTTCGTCAACTGTAGCACCGAGTGCAAAACGGCTGTTCACATTGATATCAATGAGAATTTTTCTTCTGCCTTTCTGAAGTTTCTCAGTATTTACAGGTGCTTCTCCGATTTCTACAAGAACGCCTTCTTCAATCATTTCATTAGTAATAATAGTAANGGCTGCTCTGGTAATTTCAAGTGCACTTGCCACATCAACCCTTGAAATAGGACCTGATTNACGGATAANACGCAGAATCTGCATTCTGTTGCGTCTTTTCAAATCAAGTTTACTAATTCCTCTTTTTTCCATAATGATAAACTCCATTCCTTTCCATAATTNAATATAANGACAGCAGCAATNTATAATAAATTTGTGCTGCGACGTACATTAATTATAACACATATTNACTAAATTTCAAACNTTTNTCCGAAAAAAATATTAAAATCGGCGTTTTTTACAAACTTAATGCAATAAATTTGTTAAAATTTCCGTAAGTTTTACAATCATGGGGAGCGTCAATACTGAAAGTATAGTACCTGCTGTAAAAATTTCAGAAGCATAAACTGAATTTTTGTTGTACTTTATGCAGAAAAGAGTACACATAGCAGCAGGCGGAGAAGCTGTCGCAACGATTATGGTCATTCTTACCTCCTCGTCAACGCTGAAAAGTGACATAACAAGAGCCAGTACAGCAGGTATAATTATAAGTTTTACAAGACATATAAAATAAAGTCTTGAATTTTTAAGAAGTTTCGGGACATTTGTCGCCGATATCGTAACGCCGGAAACAATCATTGCCATAGGTGTATTGATTTCTTTTATAAAATTCAATGCACTTTCCGGAACGGCAGGAAGTCTGATTTTAAGGAAAAACGTAAGTATTCCGAGAACAATCGCTATCATTGTAGGCGAATAGAAAACTTTAACGACTTCTTTCATATTTTTCTCACCGGAAATAGTTATAACGCCATGTGTCCAGACAACGAGATTGAAAACCGTAATGAATGCCGTTAGATAAAAAACACCCTCGTCGCCGAAAAGTGCGGACATAAGCGGAATACCCATAAACGCACAGTTTGAATAAATTGAGGAAAAACGCTCCACTTCCGTATGTCTGCCCTCTTTTGTCCGCACAAATATGTAAGCCACAGCAAGTATAACCGCAAATGCAAGCACGGACAGTGCAAAGGTAAGCAGAAGATTTTTCACAAGTCTCGCTTCGTACTCTTTCTGATACGACATGAAAATAACTACAGGATTCACGACCTGAAGCACAAACTTTGAAAGTTCCCTGTTCGTGTCACTGCTTATTATCTTCAGTTTAGCACACAGTACGCCTACCGCTATGAGAATAAGCATTATAATCGTCTGATTTAAAATAGTTTCAGCCAATATAAACCCCTCCGATATTAAAATATTACGAAATTATTTTAGCACACTTTTCCTCTGCCGTCAATAGTATATGAAAACTGCCTATTGCTTTTCGTAAAAAAAAGTTGTATAATAATTTCATACCCGTAAAAAAGGAGCTGACTATGTGAATACTGACGAAAAATCATCAGAAATATTGAATATTCTTGAAAAAGCAGGCTATGAAGCGTATCTTGTGGGCGGTTGCGTCAGGGATTTGATAATAGGACGCACTTTCAATGATACCGATATAACTACAAATGCACTCCCCGAACAGATAATTGAAGTTTTCAGAGACTATAAAACTATTCCAACAGGTATAAAACACGGTACTGTAACAGTTATTTCCGACGGGATTCCCTACGAAATAACCACCTACCGCATTGACGGAAAATATACCGATTCACGCCGTCCGGACAGTGTTGAATTTACAATGAGTCTGCGTGAGGATTTGGCTCGCCGTGACTTTACGATAAATGCAGTCGCTATGGATTCAGACGGAAAAATTCACGACTATTTCGGCGGTACAGACGACATGAAAAATCATATAATAAGATGTGTCGGCAATCCGGAAAAACGTTTTGAGGAGGACGCTCTCCGGATTATGAGGGCAGTAAGGTTTTCGGCACAGTTAGGCTTTGAAATCGAACCGGAAACCGCTAAAGCAATCCACCGAATGAAAAACCGTCTGAAAAATATCTCAAAAGAACGTATCCAGAAAGAACTTGATAAGCTTATCTGCGGAAAAAACTGTCTTGATGTCCTTATGGAGTACAGCGACGTTATAACGACTATAATTCCGGAATTTGAAAGCTGTATAGGCTTTGACCAGCATTCCCCCTATCATAAGTACACAGTATGGGAACATATAGTCCGTGCAGTAAGTCTTGCTCCGCTGGACAATCTGAAAATACGTCGTGCGTTGCTTTTCCACGACATAGCAAAACCCGTCTGTGCAAAATTCGACGAAACAGGCAGAGGGCATTTCAAGAAACACGCTGAAACCGGTGCGAAAATGACACAGAATATAATGAAAAACCTGCGTTATGACGGTGAATCAACAGCCTATGCCGTGACGCTGATTGCACATCACAGCGACAAAATATACAATAAAACAGACGTTAAAAAACTTATGTCCCATATCGGTGACAAACTTTTCTTTGAACTTATGGAAATGAAAAAGTGTGACAATTCCGCTAAACATGACTTTGTGCTTGATGAGAATATTCCGCTTGATGAATTTATTGAAGAAGGTCACAGAATTATTGAAAACGGAGAATGTCGCAGTCTGCATATGCTCGACATGAACGGCAACGACCTTGTGCAAGCCGGCTTAAAGGGTGTGGAAATCGGGGTTGCTTTTCAGGAACTGCTTAATCTTGTTATTGAGGAAAAGCTTCCCAATGAACATGATATACTATTAAACTATATAAAACAGAGGTGTAATAAATGATTGGTCATATTCATTCAACAGAAAGTTTCGGAACGGTTGACGGTCCGGGAGTAAGATTCGTTGTATTTTTTCAGGGCTGTCCGCTCCGCTGTAAGTACTGCCATAACCCTGATACGTGGCAATTCGGAAAAGGTCACGAAATGACCGCTGAAGAACTTATGAAAGAGTACGACTCATACAAGGAATTTTTCAAATCAGGCGGTATTACTGCCACAGGCGGTGAACCTCTTGCACAGCCTGAGTTTCTTACAGAACTGTTCTCACTTGCAAAGTCAAAAGGCGTTCACACCTGTCTTGATACGTCGGCAGGCGTTTACAATCCGTCGGAACACTCCAAAATTAACGAAGCACTCAAATATACAGACCTCGTTATGCTTGACATAAAACACATTGACCCCGAAGAACACAAAAAGCTTACAGGTATCGACAACAGAAATGTCCTCGCTTTTGCGGAACATCTGCGTGACCTCAATATTCCGGTATGGATAAGACACGTTGTAGTCCCCGGAATAACGGACGATGATGACGAACTTTTCCGTCTCGGTGAGTATCTGTCAACGCTTACAAACCTTAAAGCACTTGACGTTCTCCCGTATCACGATATGGCAAAGCCGAAATATGCCGAACTCGGTCTTGAGTACCCGCTCGGCGATACCCCTCCCCTTCCAAAAGAAAGAGCTGTACACGCCCGTGAAATAATTATGAAAGGCATCAAAGCAGGTCTTAAAGGGGAACATAATTCTGATTTAATCTGATAAATGTAAATTTCTGCGTATAATTTCCGCTAATCCGTCCAAAATAAAAACGGAGGTGTTATACGTGAAAAAAAATGTATTAACAGAAAACAAAATCAAAGGTTCAAAAGGATTTTATGCTGCTCTCGGAATAAGTGCGGTAATGATTGGTGCAGCCTGCCTTTTTGCCTACAATCAGGGTGAAAAACTCACCGACGGACAGCTTTCTGCCGGAATAAATAAATCTGTTCCGGAAACTCCGGTTGACAAGAAATACAATAATGTACCTAAGTCAACTACTACCGCATACGTTGTCGCTGCATTTCCGACGACAACAACCACTGTGCAGGTACAGATGGAAACCATGCCCGTAGAGGAAATCATCATTGAAACACCTGAAGAAGAATTTCAGGAAGTAATTGACATTGAAGAATCGGAAGAAGTTCAGGCTCAGGCAGATACGGAAATTCTTGAAACCGGAGTGCATAAGCTTGAAAATGTTAAAGCACCGCTTGCCGACATCACAAACGTTATAACTTCTTTCAGCGGAACGGAACTTGTAAAAAATGAAACTACAGGTTCGTGGCAGACCCATAACGGTACAGATTTCGCTGCGGAAACGGGTACAGAAGNCTATGCTGTCTCAAACGGCGAAGNAACATCNGTAAAAAAAGACGCATTATGGGGCGTTACTGTCGTTGTTGACCATCACAACGGATTTGTCTCAAAATACTGCAACCTTGCTGACGACCTGTCTGTGCAGGAGGGCGATATGCTTGTAAGCGGTGACATTATAGGCGTTGTGGGTCAGACCGCTGACATCGAAAGTGCCCTTGCTCCTCATCTTCATATTGAACTCACTCACAACGGTTCATTTATCGACCCGTTAAGTTCATTAAAATAATAAATCATTTTACAAAACGGGTGTAATTATATGCACCCGTATTTATTTTTACTTGACATAAACTTCCATTTATGCTACAATACAAATGAATTAATTTTTTTCGGAGGTTCACTTAATGCACTTTTGCGGATATTGCGGAAAGAAACTTTCTGATGGCAATCCCTGCGACTGTCGGGAAAGCGTCACTGCCGCCGAAAAACAGAAAAACCGTTTAGCTGCCGAGGAAATCAAGGCTGCCGCCTCTGCCAACAAACGTCAGCTTATTATAGGAGCTGTATGTATAACTGTAATGATAATAGCTTTTATACGTATAATCATATTTATTTTCAGCGGAGGTGCAGACGAGTCCGTTGTCAGAAGCACACGCCCTGAATATGAAAGACCTATAGAAAACTTTGTCAGTGCATACAACAAAAATAATTCGGAAAAAATGATGAAAATCATGCTTCCGAGTGACTACATAGACAATCTGCGTCATATCGCCGAAAGTCCGGACGAATGGAAGGAATATATAACCGGATTCAATGAAAATTTAGAAAAGGAAAAAGAAAATCTTGAACTTGTTTACGGCAGAAATGTGAAGCTTTCTGCCGAGATTATTGACAGAAAAGAACTTAAAAAATCCNAAATAACAGAAATTACCAGNCTCTATGAAAAAACTTTTGATACAAACGGTCTGAANTCAGCCTACAAAATCAAANNGNAATNTCAGANANAAGGTTCTGAAGATNACGATATTNACANATACTGGATTTATGTTGTTGAAATAAAAGGTGACGGCTGGCTTCTGTGTCCGAAAGGCGACGGCTATAATCCCGGCAGTTACATAGGTCTTGATTTCAATGAACCCGATTCTTCCGTAGATTCGGACGAAAAATAAACAAATAAAATTTTTTCTTCATATCACTTGAAATATATATTATTATGTGATATAATGAATTGTAAGTGTGCCTTACAGCACTAATATTATTATGAAAAGAGGAAAACAAATGCCTGCTAATATTGTTGTAGGAACTCAGTGGGGCGACGAGGGAAAAGGTAAAGTAATTGACATTCTCGCTTCCCGTGCTGATGTAGTTGTACGTTCACAGGGCGGTAATAACGCCGGTCATACTGTTGTAAATAATGGTGAAGTTTACAAGCTCCACCTTATTCCGTCGGGTATTCTCTATCCCAATACTCTCTGTCTTATCGGTGCAGGTGTAGTGCTTGACCCAAAGGACTTTATCGGAGAGCTTGACAGTCTCGCAGAAAGAGGCATAGTTACAGAAGGTCATCTTAAGATTGACCCCAGAGCTCATATCGTTATGCCGTGGCATATCGCTCTTGACGGTCTTTCAGAGGCTTTCAGAGGAGGTAAGGATATCGGCACTACTAAGCGTGGTATAGGTCCTACTTATATGGACAAGTACGAAAGATGCGGTATCAGAATGTTTGACCTTGTTCACCCTGAACTCCTTGCCGAAAAGATTCAGGCTACAGGAAAACTCAAAAACCAAATCATTACTGAAGTTTACGGCGGTGAGCCTTTCGACCTCGACGCTGTTACTGCTGAATATACAGAGTACGGAAAGAGACTTCTCTCCTATATGGACGATGTTTCTGTTCTCACTTTTGAAGCTTCAAAATCCGGAAAGACTATAATGTTCGAGGGTGCTCAGGCTACTCTCCTTGACATTGATTTCGGTACATATCCTTATGTTACATCTTCACACCCTCTTTCAGCAGGCGTATGTGTCGGCACTGGTATAGGACCTAAGGAAATCACCAATATTATCGGCGTTGCAAAGGCTTATACTACCCNTGTNGGCAAAGGNCCTTTCCCNACTGAACTCGACGACGAAATAGGCGACCAAATCNGAANCGTCGGTGGTGAGTTCGGCACTACTNCAGGCAGACCCAGACGAACAGGCTGGTTTGACGCTGTTATAGTACGTCATTCCGTAAGAGTAAACGGTCTTGACAGTCTCGCAATAAACAAGCTTGACACTCTCGCAGGTCTTGAAACTCTCAAGATATGCGTTGCATACAGAAAACCCGACGGAACTGTTACAGAACATTTCCCACCTGCTCTTGAAGAACTCGACGGCTGTACTCCTATCTATGAGGAATTTGAGGGCTTTACAGAAGATATCTCAAAATGCACAAACTTTGATGAACTTCCTGAAAACTGCAAGAAATATATTGCACGTCTTGAAGAACTTGTCGGCTGTCACGTAAGCATGGTAGGTGTCGGACCTGACAGAACTCAGGTTATAGAAAGATAATATAATTAAAAAAATTACAGTAAACGAGGTGATTTAATGCCCGATGAAAATAATTACGGTGGAGTTCCGGTTCTCGACGATATAGACTATACTCCGACCGCAAAAAAAGAAGGACCGCAGGACGTTTCCGCTCCTGTTCTCGACGATATAGAATATGTTGATTCAGTGCAGAGACGTGGCGCACCTAAAGGCGTTTCTGCTCCAGTTCTCGAAACTATGGATACATACAATCCGGCTTTTGAACAGAGACGAGGTGCGCCGACCGGTGTTTCCGCTCCTGTTCTCGATGATATGGACAACTATAATCCGTCTTATGAACAGGCAAAAAGTAAACCTGTTTCAACGTCTGTTTCCGGAAAACTTATTCTCAGTGACGAAGATATAATTTCGGCTCTTACTCCTGNACTNAAAACAANATTCGACAATCTGTCCGACGAACAACAGCAGAAAATTATAAATATGCGTCGTGAGCAGCTCGGTGCAGAAGCTCCGGAAGAAGAAGTTTCCGCACCTGTTCTTGATGAAGATAACTATGTTCCTCCTCCGTCAAAAGAAGAACCTCCTAAACCTGCCGAACCCGTTTCCGCTCCCGTTCTCGACGAAGAACCTGAAACACCGAAATATGTTCCGAAATTCGTTGATGAAGACCTTGAAAGAGCAAAACGTGAGGGTGCGAAAAAGGCAGTTGCGTCACAGCTTACTTCAAATCAGAAAGATTCAAAAGAAAGTCTGCGTATGATGCTTGAACTTAAAGAACAGCGTAACGCAGAACTCGCTCAGAAAGGCTTTAAAATTACTATTGTAATAGCTGTTATCGGAGTAGTTGCCGCAATAGCATTCTATATGCTTTACGCCGGAAAATTCGGTCTTGATTATAAATCGTCGCTCAGTGGTATAGGAAACATAATCAAGGAATCAGCATTGTATATATCGGTAATCACATCTGCAATTTCACTGCTTATGATTACGGGTGCCGGTACTTTTAAATCACTCGCTTCATTCGTCTTTCTCGTTTTAGGAATAATACAGGTTTTCCCCGGTGCTGCCATGATACCACAGCATAACGGAAGTCTTGGACTTGCCGGAATACTGTATGCCATATCAATCGGCTGTACTATAGCTGTATTTGTATCTCTTTCCGCAAGCGAGGCTGTCGGACTTTATTTCAAAAAGAAAAAATAACAATAAAGGCGTATGTCATGCACATACGCCTGTTTTTTTATTAATTATTTTTCTGTGGAAATATTAACTTCATTTCCGTCGCTTACCGCTGTTATATTGCCGTTAAAACAAGTAGCATAATATTTTACACTGTATTTTTCAAGACATTTTTTAGTTTTGTCCGAAAACTCATCTTCCGACGTACAAGCAACAGCGTACTGCGGTCTTACATTATTGAGGAACTCACCGAAATTTTCAATCTGTCTTGCATGGTACGGAACTTTCAGAAGTGTACATTTTCCGATGTTCATAATTTCGTCAAGACGGTTATACATAGCGTCTCCCGTAAACAGAAAAGACGTATCATGATAAACTGCTTTTGTCACCAGGGAAAAATCGTTGTCATTGTCATACGTTCTTTCAGGTGCGTAAACCGTATACTGCACATCGTCAAGGGTAAAAGAAATATCGTCGGTCATACGAACAGGCGTTATGTTCTTTGAATCAAGAGCCTTTTCGTATTTTTCAATTTCACTGCTTTTTTCCTCATAATCCGGTGCAAGAACGTTCTTCACCTCAATATTGTTTATGACTTTCGCCGCACCACCAACATGGTCTTTATCGTAGTGGGTAATTATCAGATAGTCAACTGATTCAATCCCCTTTTCTTCAAGAAGTTCAAGAATTTTCTTTCCGTCGCCCTTTTCTCCGCAGTCGATAATAACAGTGCTGTTTTCAGTGTACATAATCATACTGTCGGCTTTTCCGACATCAAGAAACTCAACCGTAAAATCAGGATATGTTTCTTTTTTTCCGCACGCCACCGACAAAACTGCAACCCCAAAACACATAATCAATGATATAATTTTTTTCAAGGGAATCTCCCCCTTTCTGAAATCAATTATATATCTGTTTTATTGAAAAAATCTTAAATTATAACCACTTCATATATCTTTATGACAAATATATAAAANTAACGCCGGTTNATTTCGAATAATCCGGCNTTGTTGATAAAAANTTCNATATCCTCTTGACATATTTAATATAATNTATTATAATAATATAATGTATCAATATGTAATGTTATCCCTGTTATCATGTTATTATATCACAATAATATAAACTTGTCAATAGTTTTCTGCGAAAATTTTTCGCCGTTCCGTTTGATACCATATGACAAAACAAGACCTGTCCGTTTTCTGTTTCTGAAAAAAATGAAAACTGCGGACAGGTCTGAATATCCAAAAATAAGGAGGTTCCGCCTATGGTGAATGTTACACCTAAGCAGCTTGGAAAGAATGTCAGAATGAGTTTCGGTAAAATTACCGAACCGCTCGAAATGCCAAATCTTATCGAGGTTCAGAAAAACTCGTATAAGTGGTTCAGAGAAGAAGGGCTTCGTGAAGTTTTCCGTGATATGACCGCCATTACCGACTACAACGGAAACCTTGTACTTAANTNCAAGGATTACCGCTTTGATGANNCTCCCAAGTATACTCNCGCANAATGCANANNCAGAGGTGCTACGTANCANGTAGCTATGAGANCAACCGNTACCCTCTGCAACAAGNAAACCGGTGCTGTAAGCGAAAGTGAAATATATATGGGCGATTTCCCGCTCATGACAGACAGCGGAACCTTTGTTATAAATGGTGCGGAACGTGTTATCGTTTCTCAGCTCGTCCGTTCTCCCGGTGTTTATTACGCCTTTGAAAAAGACAAGACTGGTAAAGACCTTTTTAGTACTACAGTTATCCCCAACAGAGGTGCATGGCTGGAGTACGAAATGGACTCAAATGACGTAGTTTATGTACGTATAGACAAAAACAGAAAAATCCCGATTACTACTTTTATCAGAGCGTTAGGCATAGGCTCTGACGAGGAAATTTTTGAGATGTTCGGTGACGATGACCGTCTTAAACAGACTATTCTCCAGAAAGACGGCACAAAGAATAATTCCGATGCACTTATTGATGTTTACAAAAAACTCCGTCCGGGTGAACCTCCGACAGTTGAAAGTGCATTGACACACCTCAACAACCTGTTTTTTGATGCAAAGAGATACGACCTCTGCCGTTTCGGTCGTTACAAGTACAACAAGAAACTTGGCATTGCATCACGTCTTGCCGGACACACTCTTGCTGAACCTGTTATTAATCCACTTACAGGCGAAATCATGGCAGATACCGGTGAAACTGTTTCCTATGACAGAGCCTGCGAAATCGAACAGGCAGGCGTTTACTATGCTTTCGTAAACGTTGAAGCAAAGGAATATTTCACTAACGAAAGAGGCGAAACCTCTATCCGTACAGTTGAAAAAATAGCCAAAATCATTGGCAACGGCATGGTTGACATCAAGGGATATATCAATTTCGACGCTGAAAAATACGGCATAAACGAAAAGGTTTCTTTCAAGGTTCTCCGTGAAATTCTTGAAACTTCCGCTGATGATGACGAAATTGAAGAAAATATCAAAAAACGTGCTGACGACCTTGTTCCGAAACACATTATTCTTGACGATATTTTTGCAACTATCAGCTATTTCCTCAATCTTTGCGAGGGCGTGGGTACTGTTGATGATATCGACCATCTCGGTAACAGACGTATACGTTCAGTCGGCGAACTTCTTCAGAACCAGTTCAGAATAGGTTATGCAAGAATGGAACGTGGTATCCGTGAGAGAATGAATATTCAGACTCAGGACGTTAACACCCTTACACCTCAGACACTTATTAATATAAGACCTATTTCGTCGGCTATGAAAGAATTTTTCTGTTCATCACCGCTTTCACAGTTCATGGACCAGAACAATCCCCTTGCCGAACTTACACATAAAAGACGTTTGTCCGCACTCGGTCCGGGCGGTCTTTCCCGTGACAGAGCCGGATTTGAAGTACGTGACGTTCACTACAGTCACTATGGAAGAATGTGTCCTATCGAAACCCCTGAAGGTCCTAACATCGGTCTTATTTCCTATCTTGCAACTTTCGCAAGAATCAACGAATA
Source organism: Clostridia bacterium (assembly GCA_009177225.1). Classification (GTDB taxonomy): domain Bacteria; phylum Bacillota; class Clostridia; order Oscillospirales; family Ruminococcaceae; genus Ruminococcus. The sequence continues at coordinate 7,225 of WFLZ01000028.1, read as the reverse complement.
CGGCTTTATTGAAGCTCCTTACAGACGTGTTGACAAGACCACAGGCGTGGTAACCAAAGACGTTGTATACATGACAGCAGACGTTGAGGACAATTATGTTGTTGCTCAGGCTAACGAACCTCTTACAGAAGAAGGCAAGTTCAAGAGAGCCCGTGTAAATGCACGTCACCGTGACCTGATTCTTGAGTGTGAACGTGAAAAGGTTGACTTCATGGACGTTTCTCCGAAAATGGTTGTTTCAGTAGCTACTTCTATGATTCCATTCCTCGAAAACGACGACGCAAACCGTGCTTTGATGGGTTCAAATATGCAGAGACAGGCTGTTCCGCTTCTCAAAACCGAAAGACCGTTTGTCGGCACAGGTATGGAATACAAGGCTGCTGTTGACTCAGGTGTTTGTATCGTTTCAGAATACGACGGAAAAATTTCCTATGTTGATGCTGACAGAATCCACCTTATCGACAACACAGGCATTGAACACAAGTATGAACTTATCAAGTTCAAGCGTTCCAATCAGGGTACTTGCGTAAATCAGAGACCTATTGTAACACTCGGCGAAGAAGTTAAAAAAGGTCAGGTTCTTGCGGACGGTCCTGCTACCGCTGACGGTGAAATTTCACTCGGTAAAAACGCTCTTATCGGTTTCATGACGTGGGAAGGTTACAACTACGAGGACGCTGTTCTTCTTAATGAGAGACTTGTGCGTGAGGACGTATTTACCTCCGTTCATATCGAAGAATATGAAATAGAATGCCGTGATACAAAACTCGGTCCGGAAGAAATTACAAGAGATATTCCTAACGTCGGCGACGACGCTCTTGCAAATCTTGACGAAAACGGTATTATCCGTATCGGTTCGGAAGTAAATTCCGGTGATATTCTCGTCGGTAAGGTTACGCCCAAGGGTGAAACAGAACTCACTGCGGAAGAAAGACTGCTCCGTGCTATTTTCGGCGAAAAGGCTCGTGAAGTAAGAGACAACTCACTTAAAGTTCCGCACGGGGCGTCCGGTGTAATTGTTGACGTAAAGGTATTCACAAGAGAAAACTGCGACGAACTCAGTGCCGGCGTTAATATGCGTGTTATCTGTTATATCGCACAGAAAAGAAAGATTACTGTCGGCGATAAGATGGCTGGTCGTCACGGTAACAAGGGTGTCGTTTCACGTATTCTTCCGGAAGAAGATATGCCTTTCCTCCCCGACGGAACTCCGCTTGATATCGTTCTTAACCCCCTCGGTGTACCGTCACGAATGAATATCGGTCAGGTTCTCGAAGTTCATCTCGGTATGGCTTGTAAGGCTCTTGGTTGGCACATAATGACCCCTGTTTTTGACGGTGCTCACGAAAATGATATCCGTGCCTGCTTCAACGAGGCTAACGAAAGAAACAAAGACCACCGTGACGATATGTTTGAACTCAGTTCCATGGACAAAGTTATAAACCCCAAAGCCCTTGAAATGAATGAGGACGGTAAATTCACGCTTTATGACGGTCGTACAGGTGANAAATTNGACAACCGTGTAACTGTTGGTTATATGTANTATCTTAAACTCNACCACCTCNTTGATGATAAGATTCATGCTCGTTCAGNAGGTNCTTACGCTCTCGTAACTCAGCAGCCTCTCGGCGGTAAAGCTCAGTTCGGTGGACAGCGTTTCGGAGAAATGGAAGTCTGGGCATTGGAAGCTTACGGTGCAGCTTATACACTTCAGGAAATTCTTACAGTAAAATCAGACGATACCCTCGGACGTGTAAACACTTATGAAGCTATTGTAAAGGGACAGAACGTTCCTACACCGGGTATTCCTGAATCGTTCAAGGTTCTTATCAAGGAAATGCAGTCGCTTTGTCTTGACGTTAAGGTTCTTGACATAAATCAGGAAGAAATTGACCTTAAGCAGAATTTCGACGATGACGACCCGATGCCGTCCCGTGATTCTTTCTCAGACGAGAAAACCACTGACAGTACAAATTATTCTGATGACGATATCAGGGACGAAGGCTTTACTTTCGACGATGATGAAAGCGATGAGGAAGATTCTGCGGAATATACTGACGATGAATTCTCATTTGACGACGATGAGGAACTTTCCCTCGACGACGACGAAAACGACCTTTTTGACAGTCTTGATATTGACGATTCCTCCGACGAGGATTAATATTATTATCCGTATCATAAATACTACCGTGTACAGAACTGTCGAAATCAGTTCTGTATAACGGATTACCTTTATTTTGCAGGAGGTAGCAGTTTGGAATTTAATACTTTTGAATCAATAAAAATTGGTCTTGCTTCACCGGAACAGATAAGAAGCTGGTCTTACGGCATTGTTGAAAGACCCGAAACCATAAATTACAGAACTCAGAAACCTGAACGTGACGGTCTTTTCTGTGAAAGAATATTCGGACCTACTAAAGACTGGGAATGTCACTGCGGTAAGTTTAAGAAAATCCGCTTTAAAGGCAAGGTCTGCGACCGATGCGGCGTTGAGGTTACAAGAGCAAGAGTTCGCCGTGAAAGAATGGGTCATATTGAGCTTGCCGCTCCCGTTTCACATATATGGTACTTCAAAGGTACTCCGTCAAGAATAGGACAGGTGCTTGAAGTTTCACAGAAACGTCTTGAAGAAGTCCTCTATTTTACAAAATATATAGTTACCGACCCCGGAAATACTGAACTTATCAAAAAGCAGATGCTATCAGAAAAAGAATATCTTTCTTACCTTGAAAAGTACGGCGACGATTTCAAGGCTGAAATGGGAGCAGAAGCTATAAAAAAACTCCTTAACGAATACGACCCCGCAAGATATGATACTCATAAAAAGCGTCTTGTTGATATGGGTAAGATTTATCTCGGCACAAAAAAAGTCAACTGTCTTAACAAACCTACAGAATGTACCTGTGAAGAGTGCATGAAGTTTGCAGGACTTATTGATGTTGAATGGAGAAACAATATTGAAATAGTTGCTGATGACCTCAAGGCTGAACTCGTCGGACTTCCGGCAGGTCAGAAAAAAGTCAAGCTTCTTAAAAGACTTCAGATTATTGAAGCGTTTCGCCTTTCTGGAAACAAACCGGAGTGGATGATTCTCGACGTTGTTCCGGTAATTCCTCCGGATATCCGTCCTATGATTATGCTCGACGGCGGACGTTATGCAACTTCCGACCTCAACGACCTCTACAGACGTGTTATCAACAGAAACAACCGTCTTAAAAGAATGCTTGAACTGGATGCACCTGATATTATCGTCAGAAACGAAAAGAGAATGTTACAGGAAGCTGTTGACGCTCTTATTGACAACGGCAGACACGGCAGACCCGTTACAGGTCCTAACAACCGTGCATTGAAGTCACTTTCCGATATGCTTAAAGGTAAACAGGGACGTTTCCGTCAGAATCTTCTCGGCAAGCGTGTTGACTACTCCGGACGTTCTGTTATTGTTGTAGGTCCTGAACTTAAAATGTATCAGTGCGGACTTCCCAAGGAAATGGCTCTTGAACTTTTCAAGCCGTTCGTACTGAAAAGACTTGTTGACAAAAAGGCTATCGCAAACATAAAGAGTGCAAGAAAACTCATCGACCGTGCAGACAATAAGGTCTGGGACGCTCTTGAAGATGTTATCAAAGACCACCCCGTTATGCTTAACCGTGCGCCTACGCTCCACCGTCTCGGTATTCAGGCTTTTGAACCGATTCTCGTTGAAGGTCGTGCAATAAAGCTCCACCCGCTTGTATGTTCTGCGTTTAACGCTGACTTCGACGGTGACCAGATGGCTGTACATCTTCCGCTTTCGGCTGAAGCACAGGCAGAAGCACGTTTCCTTATGCTTGCGGCTAACAATCTTCTTAAACCTTCTGACGGTAAACCTGTTGCTGTTCCGTCACAGGATATGGTACTCGGTTCTTACTATCTTACTATGGATAAACCCGGTGAACCCGGTGAGGGCAAGGTATTCCGTGATGTTAATGAAGCACTCATGGCTTACAATGAACACGATATATCGCTTCACGCAAATATCAAGGTAAAAATTACCAAAGATATCGGTGACAAGAAAGTTTCCAAGATTATTGACGCAACCGTAGGCAGACTTATTTTCAATGAAAATATTCCACAGAATCTCGGCTACGTTGACAGAACAAACTCGGATAAACAGTTTGACCTTGAAGTTTCGTTCCTTGTCGGCAAAAAACAGCTTTCAGACATTATTGAACGCTGTATAAAGATTCACGGTACAACAACAACTTCCGAAGTTCTTGACAGAATCAAGGCTCTCGGCTATAAATATTCAACAAGAGCAGCACTTACAGTTGCCGTTTGTGACGCTTCAATTCCGCCCGAAAAGAAAGAAATTCTTGCAAAGGCAGACGCAGAAGTTGAACAGATTACAAATGAATATGAGTTCGGATATATTTCTTCACAGGAAAAGACAAAGAAAATTATTTCACTCTGGACTAACACCACAGACGAAGTTACAAAGAAGCTCAAGGAGAACTTTGACAGATACAATCCTATCTGGATGATGGCTGACTCCGGTGCGAGAGGTTCAATCTCACAGATTCGTCAGCTTGCCGGAATGCGTGGACTTATCGCTAATACTTCCGGTACGGTTATTGAAATTCCTATCCGTGCAAATTACCGTGAAGGCCTTAACATTCTCGAATACTTCATTGCTTCACGAGGTGCGAGAAAGGGTCTTGCCGATACCGCTCTCCGTACAGCCGACTCGGGTTATCTTACCCGTCGTCTTGTTGACGTTTCACAGGACGTTATTATTCGTGAGGAAGACTGCGGTACTACCGAAGGTATTGAAGTTTACGAAATCAAGAACGGTAACGAAGTGGTTGAACCGTTTGCAGAGCGTCTTGTAGGAAGATATCTCTCCGAAGATTTAAGAGACAAAACAGGTGAACTTATTGTATCACGCAACAAACTCATTACAGACAACGATGCAAAGAAAATCATGGAAGCAGGCGTAGAAAAAATAAAAATCCGTTCTGTACTCCAGTGTAAAGCAAGAACCGGCGTTTGTGCAAAGTGCTACGGTGCTAACCTTGCAAACAATAATATTGTTTCAGTCGGTGAAGCAGTCGGCGTTATCGCTGCCCAGTCAATCGGTGAACCGGGTACACAGCTTACTATGAGAACATTCCACACCGGCGGTGTTGCTTCTGCCGATGCCGAAGATATCACACAGGGTCTCCCCCGTGTTGAAGAACTCTTTGAAAGCAGACGTCCAAAGGGTGCAGCTATTCTCTCAAGAATCTCCGGTACTATTCATATCGAAGAAATTAAGACTACTCAGAATATCATCGTAACAAACAACGAAACCGGTGAAACTGAAAATTATATGATTCCTTACAACCTTAAAATCAGGGTTCAGGAAGGCGAACAGATTGAAAAGGGTACACGTCTTACCGAAGGTAATATATACCCTGCTGATATCCTCAATATCCTCGGCACACAGGCTGTTCAGAACTACATTATTAATGAAGTTCAGAAAGTTTATCGCTTACAGGGTGTTGACATCAACGACAAGCACATTGAAGTTATCGTCAGACAGATGCTCCGCAAGATAAAAGTCGAGGAAACAGGAAGCAGTTATCTTCTCCCCGGAACTCTCGTTGACAGCAAGGAAATCGACGCTATCAATGAAGAAATTCAGGCAAGAATTGATTCAGGTGAATACGACCTCCAGCTTGTTCAGACAAGTCCGGTTCTTCAGGGTATCACAAAGGCTTCTTCCAACTCAGACAGCTTTATGTCCGCAGCTTCATTCCAGGAAACCACAAAAGCTCTCACGGACGCAGCTATCAGAGGCAAAAGTGACAGACTTCTTGGTCTTAAGGAAAATGTTATTATCGGTAAGCTTATTCCTGCCGGTACTGGTATGGACTGCTACGGTCACGTAAAAGTCGTTAAAAATGAATCTTACGTTGAACACAATACAGTCCCGATTGCTCCGATAGTATAAAAAAATCACCCCAGATATTAAGAGCGATACTCATATAGAAATCTTTAGTCATAGTATTTTTGATTATAAATCAAAAATACTATGGCGTTTCTATTGACATAACAGTTTTTTGATGTATAATATCAGTAAGACAAATCGGAATTTGAAGAGATAAAAAATTATGAATAAACCGTCTGTTATGTGGTCAGTTAGTCTATTGGTTATTTCTATTGTAACTCTTATCATAGTATTTTCAAGCATATTTGAAGTAGAACTTCCTAATGTTTTGAAAATACTACTCAGTATGATAGATTTAGTTGCACTCTCCATTTCAATATATACAAGCGTAAAATCTAAGAAATCAGACAAATAAATTCTGATTTATGCAAATAAACCAATAATTATAATAAGCCCGAAAGCAGTTGAAAAACTACTTTCGGGCATTACTTCTATATGCGTATTCGTCTTAATTTATCAGGGGGGTTCTGTTACCAGTATAAACCTTTTTTTATTTCGGTTATTTCATAACCCATTTTTTCAAGCAGTTCCAAGCCGTCCAGTAAGATATATTTAACGTGAGTTCGATGAAAAAAGATAGAAAAAACCGCCGAAATCTGTTATAATGAGAATAACNACAAACTCNAAGCAACAGAAAGGCGTTTTTTTATTAAACAAATNGCAATTTTTTGTGATACAGATGATNTTTGCAAGGCATATGAGGAGTATTGCAGAAACAAACTGTTGATGGATAAAGAAGAGGTTTTAGCCAGAACAAGAATTTCATTGAGTGAAATTATGACAATATTGATTATGTATCATCTGTCCGGATATAAGACATTTAAATGGTATTATACGAAGCTTGTAATGGTACATCAAAGGAAAGATTATCCTGATATTGTAAGTTACAACCGATTTGTAGAAATTATGAAATTTGCACTTGTCCCACTTATATTATACACGATAAAGACACGTTCTGGCAAGTGTTCAGAAATATCTTTTGTTGACTCCNCTCATTTGAAAGTATGTGATNACCACAGAATACANAATCATTGTGTTTTCAGTNAATATGCGAAAACAGGTAAAAGTTCCATGGGATGGTTNTATGGTTTCAAACTGCATCTGATTATCAATGATGAAGGTGAGATTCTGTCTTTCTGCCTTACTTCCGGCAATATANANGACCGGAATGAAGCTGTTATGAGTTCACTGACGAAAGAAATCCTTTTGAAACTGTTTTCTGATAGAGGCTATATTTCTCAGAAGCTGTTCGAA
>WFLZ01000191.1 GCA_009177225.1 Clostridia bacterium | reverse complement strand
AGTTTCGGCATAGTGAACTGTGAATACACCCACTTCAAGTTCTGTTGTTTTGTTCCTGTCCATGTACGCTTTGATTTCGTCTTTCAGCCCGTCAATAGTTTCACCGAGNTGTTTCTTCTGCTGTTCAAGCTCTTTGATANCCCTGATTTTCGCAGCGAATTCTTTTTCTTTTTTCTTTGTAAGTTNCATAAAAAATCCTCCNTATACAATCAACGGCAGACCATTTATAATCTGCCGTTTTGAAAAAAATAAGATTAAACAGAAAGGAAAGAAATATATTACTGTACATTTATTATACCACGTTCATAAGCATTTTTCAATGCAGAAAACCGGACGTTATGTACAATTTTTAAGACTTTTCTGCTGTCTGCAAATCCTCGATGTGACAGCCGAAGAATTTCGCCAGTTTCCAGTATGTAACTTTAGACACAACGCCTCTGTTTATAGCATGGTACAGAATTTCATCTGTTATGCCTGATGCTCTGCTCAGCTGCCGGACTGTTTCGATTTTTTTCTCTCTCATCAGTCTGTAGAGTTCGTCGTTATTCAGACTTATTTTCATTGTCTGCACCTCCTTTAAAAGAAATTGTTGACCGTCGTTTCCTCCGCACTCGTCCTGCAATAAGCTCCCATATACTTGCAGTTGGCACAATTGCCTTTCTGACGGTTCTTTCTGATTGCCTCGTCCCTTTCCGTTCGGAACTGCTCCTCAGTTTTCCGGAACGAACAGTTTTCGTTGTTACCCATACATTTAACGCCAGACAGAATCTTGCAGAAATGACTGAAACTCCCTCCAATAAACGTACATTTTTCGTCTTCCATAATTTTCACCTCTTATTATTTTTTTACACTTCCATATCCATGAAATCAGCCATTGCTTTAAGTCCGGCATAGGTGTAGTTTTCGTTGTCATAGGCGTTTGAAAACAGGTTTATCGCACCTCTGAGAGCCTGCGGAGTGCGTGCAATCCTGAGCAGGTAGTCGATTTCAATGTTCATGTTTTCGTTTTCTAAAATCGGGAAAAGCTTGCATATATCGTCACGCTGAATTTCTGTATTTCTGTAGATTTTACGCTGTTTTGTACGGTTTGCAATCTGTGCGAACTCCGCTTTTTTACCGCCCATTCTCGTAATCGTTTCAACGTTTCCGATGAAGCAGATGCCAAGCGTCTGACCCTTGTCGTTGAAGTAGTCCGAGAAGCTTCTGAGTACTTCAATTGTCTTGACCGTCAGATGCTGTGCTTCGTCGAATATAAGGATTGCCCCGTCCGAAAGTTTGTTGGCAATTGAGAACCAGAGTTCGTTGACGGACTTTTCCTGACCTGCACCGATGCGGTCGGCGATTGTTTTAAGCAGACTTTTTACGTTGGTTAAGCAGGGGTTAATGGTTATCA
>WFLZ01000081.1 GCA_009177225.1 Clostridia bacterium | reverse complement strand
GGTGACCTCCGTTTTCACTTCGTTTTTCCTCTCTTTTCAAGAATTACTCTTTGTTTTTAATTTTACTCAAAACTTCAACCCCGATTTCTATTCCGAAATCGGGGTTTTTCGACAGACTGACTGCTGTACATTATCTGTACAGCAGTTATTTTTATTTNNTAAGAGCCNNTTNAANCCNTACTCTTGNANTNTNAAGTGCNTCATATAAACCGNACTCANANNCNGTATTNTTTNTNCAAGCTTTCAANNGGTNTAATGTNAGGTNAGTGGACATCNNAACTNCTCTTACTTTGCTTGTAACATCGGAATCACCGATTTTTTTAGTTGCAAGAATCTGAATCATGATTACATACTGGTCGGACATATAACCGTAATAAATAGTATTTTTGCTTCTTACAAGCGGATATCCTTTATAAGTGTAAAATTTTTGGTTCATTTAATATCCTCCTTTATTGTTGTGTATTATTTCCAGGTTGTGATATAATCCTCCCCTGTTTCAATTCGTCTGATGTTTTCAAGCAGAGTGTCAACATACGACTTTGCACAGAAATACTTGCTTTCACCGTTTACTGCAATAAGTGCGGTAAGATTTGAATATTCATAAAATTCAAGCTTTATTTTCTTTTTGGTGTAGGAATCGCTGTATTCAACAGTTACAACGGGTTTGCTGTCGGGGATATCTTCACCAAGTGCAAATTCTTCTGCTGCTGCGTTTATCAGGAAACCGTAAAACTGCCTGTAACGCTCGCTGTCGAAAGCAGTACCGTTCTTTGTGACATTAAAATCTGTAGGTTTGGTATTTTCTGCATTTTTGTCTTTAGGTTCGATAACAAACTTTTCGGAAGTTCCGTCACTGCAATTTACAGTAAGGTCTGTAATATTCCATACATAAGAACCTACCATTATTCGNGNTGTTATGTCAACAGNCATAACNGTACTCCATTTAGCATTTTCGGTATTGACAATATAAATTATACTTCTGTCCTCAAACATGGCATAACAGCACTTTTTGTTATTGTCATCAGTAAAAGGCTCACTCATAAGAAGTACATATTTATTTCCGTCACTGCATTCCATTGTAACGGTGCAGAAAGGTTCTTTCAGACCTGCTTCCGCAATATCGGAATCCTTGCAGTGAACGGAATATATCCCGTCAGACCGCAAGCCAAACATACCGTTTGTGATATCTTCCGAACGTTCAACAGTAAGATAAGCGTCAGTCGGTTCAACCATAACGTGAGTTGCAGAAGTACCGCCGGAATATTTGCCGTCGTCACTGCTCTTGTCGTACTCAAGAAGAATATCATAGTCAATGTCCTCACGCTCTATTTTCAGACTGTTGACAACCGGATAATCCTCCTCGGACGGTTCTTCAAGAATAACCATATCAACAAAATCAAAAAGAGTTTTGCTGTAATTGGCGATATATGAAGTCGCAACAGTATAAACAGTATTTTCACCGTCTATCATAACATACGTTTCAGAATTTGCAGGAGCTTTGTCACCCACTTTGAACTTTTTTACAGTTCCTGTCTGAAATTTAACCTCAATTTCCGCCTGCGGATTGTCCAGACCGAATTTTGCAGGATTTTCACAGTTTTCGTCAACAACAGAGNCTGNTGTCATGTTACAGGCATTATTGACAANGGTCGAAACAANAGCNGTGTCAAGCGGAATATCCTTATATCCGTCAAGTGTATAANTTGCAACTGATTCATNTNTGGGAGCTTTGTCCATTACGACATGAAGTGTATCATCACTGTTCTTTACAGTAACTTCTTTTACAATGCCGTCTGATTCTCCGGCTTTTTCGTCCTGAATAAGAATAATTCCCTCACCATAAGTTTCAGAAGATTCATCAGGAACAGACGAAAGCGTACTTTCATCATTTTCCTTGTCTTTAGGTTCGGTAAGCATAAGTGCGGCAAGACCACCACCGAGAACAATAACCGCCGCACCAAGTCCGATAATACTTTTAGTAGTCTTATTCATCGGTTCTTTCTCCTTACAAATACAAGTATTCCTGCAACGGCAACAATAGCAGGAATCACGTAAATGACAACTACCTTTATTATGTTCATTTCATTCGACGTAGGAGCAATAAGAGACTGCTGGAGTGCTTTTTCAGGAATAACGGCAGATGCCTCCTTGCCTGTCATTGTATTGAGCATACCAATAACTACATTTGCATTGTTGAAAGTATTTGTCTGACTCAGAAGTGTATTATCTATCATCAATGAACTTCCTAATACAAGCATATGACTTGTATATCTGTCAAGACCTACGCTTGTTTCTTTTCTGGATATAACAGCAACGTCCCTTGCACCTGTTTCTGTATTGTTCTGGTCATATGATGTATCCATTGATTTGAGAACAGAAGTTGCCACACTGTCATTGTTTTTTGTAAGAACAGAAAGTTTCTTTGAAGCCGGTGCAATTATAGGAAGTGTTTCATTCGGGAGACTTCCCACTGAATCATTATCGCTTATTTCAAGTTTTATATTAAGATTTCTCAAATCAGATATATAAATCCAGTTTGTATCATCAAGTATAACATCTTCTTCAACCTGAATACTCCAGTCAGCAAGGAACTCTGAAATATTCGGCTGTTCTGTCACATAGAGATTCGGAATATAGAGCATATTACGTTCATAGTTTTCGTCGTTATAGAGGAAATCGCCGAGTTTACCTATAATGTCCGCACTGAAATCGACCGCCGGCATAGGTACTACAACAAAGTCATAATCATCGGGATTGAGTTCGTCAGATGCAATGTCAATTTCTGTACAGTCATAACCGTTCTTGTCTAAAAATGACATAAAGTCTGATATTATAGTTTCATAGCCCTGTCCGGCTATAGAAGCACCGTTCATCATAGAGGCAAACGCTGTCTTTATGGGATTAGCGTCTGTAACATTAAGAATTGCGGTAGTAAAAGTACTCTCTCCGACGAAATTCATTGTAACAGAAGTCTGTGTACTTGTATTTGCGGGCTGAATCATGCCGATAATTTCTTCCTGACTGATAACCTTTACCCTGCCATTATCTTCATTTCCGGAANNTACAACTATACTTNCNTCCGGAATGTCATTATTGTAGAATTTTCTGTATTTTGCGATAATATCGGGGTCTTTGTTCATGTCAACGTACTGTACCTTTATACTGCCTTCTCCCTGCTTTGCGTACATTTCATAATTTTCAAGAATAGACGGTATCATTTCATACGGTGTTTCAACATTTATTCCGTAATAAGCGGCGTACATCTGCTGATAGTAAGTTCCCATAGAAGTAAAATCACTTTTCGGGAAAGTAACAGTAATTTCAACATCGCCTTTCATATTTTTAATCGCTTCGACAGATTCATCACTGAGTTCATATCTCTTGTCGGGCGTAAAGTCTATTTTCATGGGTGAACGCTTTGAAAGTGTACTGCAAATCAGGTTAACTATTATAACAAGCACAATTACAAGCACTATCACAACTACAGACATTGAGCCATACTTGAATTTTTTTAAATTTTTCTTTGGTTTTTTTTCTATTGTTTTTGAAACTTCTTTATTACTCATCTGAAAATACCTTCCTTTCCGTATTATTATCCCCAGCGTCTTTTGTCAAGAACCCTTACAGTGAAGAAATTAAAGATAAACGCTGCACTGAGGAAAAATACAACGCTCGGAAGGCTGAAAATTCCCTGTGTAAATTCAATGTAACGTGAGTAGAATGAAAGAGAAGTAATAGCCTTGCTGATATATTCATTTGATATATTCATAGCAAAAGAGTCAAAAAGATAGAGTACAAAAAGTGCAAGCATACTTGCAACGGCAGAAGCCATCTGATTTTCCGTAAGAGACGAAATAAAAAGACCTACCGCAATGAATGCAGCACCGAGAAACAGCATTGCAAAATAGTTTCCTATAAGTGTCTGCCATACAACATCGCCGAGATATGCAAGTATTCCGGCATAGATAAACACTACGCTTTCAGCAATGATAAAGAGAGTAAGTGCAGCAAAATACTTTCCAAGAACTATATCCCACAATCCGACGGGAGCGGTCAATAATCCTTGGTCTGTCTTGTTTTTCTTTTCCTCACTAAGAAGTCTCATTGTTAAAATAGGTATAAGAAACAGTATTATTATAAACATACTGCTGAACATCGGTGACGTGTCTGTCCTGCCCGAACCTATTACATACGCATAAAAGAAATATCCCGAAAGGAGATAAAATACCGAAAGAAATACATAAGCTACGCCCGATATAAAAAAGGCATTCATTTCACGTCTGTAAATTGCACCCATTAGTCATTACCTCCGTTTTTATCGTCCTCTGAACTGTCAGTATCATCATCGCTGTCAGTTTCTGAACTGTCATTAAGCTCTATGCGTATACGTTGTTTGTTTTCATTGACTTTAACATCATTTTCACCCATAGTGATTTTAAGGAAAATATCCTCAAGCGTAAGGTCAGAAAGCTGAAGCATAAGTATATTCCAGCCTTTTTTACGACAGAGGTCATTGAGAGAACGTCTTATATCAGTTTTTTCGTCTGCCTCAATGTCATAATCATAAATACCCTTTTCACGTTCCATGTCGGCACGGACGTATTTTATACCTTTAAGACCCTTTATTGCTTTTACAATTTCGTCCTTGTCGGCAGAAGTCTTTGAAGTTCCTTCGATACGTACAGTCATTTTGTGTTCATTTGTGAGCTGTTTTGCGATTTCGTCCGCTGTACCGTCTGCGGCAACTTCACCCTTGTTGATGATAATTATTCTGTCACATACCGCCTGAATTTCCGGCAGGATATGCGAAGAAAGTATAACAGTATGGCGTTTGCCGAGTTTTTTGATAAGACTTCTTATTTCAATAATCTGATTCGGGTCAAGTCCTACGGTTGGCTCGTCAAGGATAAGTACAGGCGGATTGTTTATAAGAGCCTGTGCAAGTCCCACTCTCTGACGATAACCCTTTGAAAGATTCTTTATTATACGGTTTCTTACATCTGTAATCTTGCAAAGGTCGCATACGTCCTTTAAATGTGCCTTTCTCGGAAGCTTGCACTTCTTCAANTCNTAGACAANATTNAGATAAGCATCAATGGTCATATCAATGTAAAGAGGNGGAATTTCCGGCAGNTATCCTATAAATNACTTTGCTTTTTTAGGGTCTTCAAATATATCTGCTCCGTTGACAAGAATCTGTCCCGAAGTTGACGAAATATAACCCGTGAGCATATTCATTGTTGTTGACTTTCCTGCACCGTTAGGACCGAGAAAGCCGAGGATTTCGCCTTGTTCCACTTTAAAGCTGATGTTTTTGACGGCTTGCTTGTCGCCGTATTTTTTACTAAGGTTCTTAACCTCAATCATTGGATTCCCTCCCTGATACAGTCCGTTAACGGCTGTTATTTTAATACATTATAATGATATCGTTTTTTTGTGATAATGCAGTGAAAGCACTGCGAATATTACATTAATCTTTCTGCGGAATTTCAGAGAAGCGAACGAACTTGAGAAATATCCCTTGAAATCTGATTTTTCAGCTCGTCAACAGATGAAAACTTCATTTCGGGACGGATAAATTTACAGAACTCAACTTCAATATACTTATTATATAAATCACCGCCGAAGTCAAGTATGTGCGTTTCGGCAAGAGGTTTTCTCTCGCCTTTTATAGTCGGCTTTACCCCGACATTAGTTATTGACTTATATTTTACACCGTCAATATCCGTCACTGTCTGATATACGCCGTATTTAAGGACAAGCTGTCCGTCCGAATATTCCTGATTTATCGTCGGAAAATCTATCGTTCTTCCTATTTCGTTGCCGTGAATAACTTTACCCAGAATTTTATATGGTATACCTAAAAGACGGTTTNCCCGTTCAATTTCACCGTTTACNAGACAACGACGNATTTCTCCCGNAGATACAGTAATACCNTNAGTTNTTATGTCANCAGCNNTNTNCACCTCAAAACCGNACTTTTTACNGAAATTNCCTAANTCCTCAACACCGCACGAGGCGTTTTTACCAAATCTGAAATCATTTCCGCAACATACTATTTCCGCATTAAGAAACCTGTTTTTTAAAATATTTTCACAGAATTCCTCACCTGTAAGTCCGCAGACATCATCAAAATCCACGAAATGAATATTTCTGCCCGAAAATCCGAGCTTTTTAAGAATATCAAATTTCTGCGTATAGTTGTATATATAGCCGTCCTGACCGCTTGTCTTGCGGAGTACAGCCAACGGACTGAACGTGAACACGGCAGGAGTGAGAGCATTTTTTTCCTGTGCAAGTGCAAGGTTAAGCACGGCACGGTGTCCGAGATGTACTCCGTCGAAAAGACCCAGTGCAACCGCACTTCTTTTTATTTCCATTATATCACNTCACNCNAGNTTCTTTCCTANACNCNACACACCGTTTTCATGTTCTGCAAATGCCGTACCTATGAAATTATTTTCATAGCCGTAAAGTGAATAAACCGTAACACTGTCTTTTATATTGTGTATTCTCGAAAGGTCAAGCTTAACGCCGTTTTTATACATTCGTGTCTGTACTTCGTTAAGTCGGATTTTCGGAAGATTTTCAAAAACTCTTTCAACAGGAAGTATAAGGCTTTCAAGACGGTTTTCGTCACACGCCTGCTGAATCTGTTCAAAAGTGTAACAGTCGTCAAGAGTAAAACCGCTTGCGGACGTTCTCACGAGAGAAGTCATAATACCGCCACAACCTAATTTTTCTCCTATATCGTTTATAATAGTACGAATATAAGTTCCCTTGCCACAGTCTATTTCAATAGTACCCTCACGGGTTTCTTCGTCATATCTGAAAATATGCAGACTTCTGACTTCTATTTCACGGGCTTCCCTTTCGACCTCTATTCCCTGTCTTGCAAGGTCATAAAGACGTTTTCCGTTAACCTGTACTGCCNANTACATAGGCGGTATCTGCNTGATTTTTCCCATAAAATCCGGAAGTACCGCACATATATCATCATAGCTTACAGACNTGCCGGAAGTTGTCAGGATTNTNCCTGTGATATCCTGTGNATCGGTAGTCTGTCCCAGACGGAAACCTGCACGGTAGCTCTTTGAGTTATCGAGCATTATGTCACACGCTTTTGTAGCATTGCCGACAAAAACAGGCAGTACTCCCGTTGCCATAGGGTCAAGCGTACCGCCGTGACCGAGACGTTTAATTTTCAGTATTCCCCTGAGTTTTGCAACAACGTCAAAAGAGGTAAAGTCCTGCGGTTTATTGACACATAATATTCCGTTCATCATAAAGCATTTCTTACAGCCTCAACAAGCTGTTTCTTTATATCATCAAGATTGCCGGCAAGGTTACAGCCGGCAGCCTTTGCGTGACCGCCTCCGCCGAGTGTTTCACATATCTCCGAAACATTCACACTGTCTGCCGAACGGAACGAACATTTATAATCTTCTGCACGCTGACGTATGAAAATTCCGACTTCAGCATTTTCATACTGAATTGTAAGCGGTGCGAATCCTTCAAGTTCATCGTCATTAATACCAAGTTCAGACATCATATCTCTTGTAACAGCAATAACACAGAGTTTGCCGTCAAGATAAGTTTCAAGCATTTCATTAAGTCTGCTTTCAAGTCTTACTCTGCCTATGGATTTGACATCAAACATATATCTGTTTATTCTTGCAAAATCGATATCATATCTTTTCATTATATCGGCTGCTATTTCATGCGTTCTCGGAGTGGTGCAGGCGTACTTGAAACAGCCCGAATCCGTAGCAATACCAGTATAAAGACACATTGCACAGTGCTTTGTGATATTCAGACCCATAAATTCCGCAAGGTCATATATAACTTCACAGGCTGCCGCTGCATCTGCTCTCAAAAGAGTTTTTTCGGCGTAATTCCTGTTTGAGACATGGTGGTCAATACAAAGCTGAACCTTATCGCCGTAAATTTCCTGATATTTTCCCATAAGCTTCGGGTCTGCGATATCAACGGCAATTATCGTCTGCGGCTCAAAGTCCTCACCTGCTCCGACCTCTGTAAGAAAATCATATCGTTTCGGAAAAACGTCGTGGCATATAACCCTGCTTCTTATTCCGAGCTGTTCAAGAATTTCTTTCATGGCAAAACCTGCTCCGATACAGTCACCGTCCGGATTTCTGTGAGTAATTATAACAGCGTCCTTACAGTTGCGGAGAAAAGTTTCCGTCTCGCTGAAACCTATATACATGAATAATGCACCTCTTTCCCATAAAAATTATCAGTCAATCAAATCACTGAGTTTTTTGCTGATTTCCGNACTTCTTNCANNTGAANTGTCNGCTATAAAAGNAAGTTCGGNAGATTTNNGCATTTTANGTCTGTGAAAAAGTTCNCNTCTTATAAANCCACCTGCACTTGTAAGACCTTTTACNGATTCNTTTGTTTNTTCAATTCCCTGAAAACTTGANANATATATCTTACACACANACATATCTCCCNACAAATCAGNTCTTACTATTGTANGCATCTTGTCAATTCTCGGGTCTTTAAGTTCTCTGAGAATAGCTGTCATTTCCCTCTTGATATCTTCTGCCATACGGCTGTTTTTAAAATTAGCCATTGTTTTCCTTTCTGTAATCAGATTTTCACTGTAAAATNCGTATCATNGTCTTTTTCACCGGANTTNNTACCGGAATTTTTTCAGCANTATATTCAGAGCATACCCGAAAAGTCCGGATACGCCCTGATTAATTTCATATATCAGTCCTCACGGTATTCCTCAACAATATATGCCTCGAATATATCGCCCTCTTTAACGTCGCTGAACTTTTCAAGACTTATACCGCACTCATAACCGTCGGCAACTTCCTTTACATCGTCCTTGAAACGTTTAAGACCTGCTATTTTGNNGNCANNGATAATAANTCCGTCACGAACCACACGNATCTGACAGCCTCTTGTTACCTTGCCGTTAAGAACATAGCTTCCGGCAACCATTCCGACGTTTGAAATCTTATATACCTGACGAACTTCAACACGTCCGAGTTCAACTTCACGGAACTTCGGAGCAAGCATACCTTTCATAGCCGTTGTGATTTCTTCAATAGCGTCATAGATAATTCTGTAAAGACGGATATCAACGCCGTCACGGACTGCATTTTCTGCTGCAACAGGGTCGGGTCTTACGTTGAAACCTACTATAATAGCATTTGACGCATTGGCAAGCATAACATCACTTTCCTTTACAGCACCTACCGCACCGTGAATTACACTTACTCTTACCTCATTGTTTGAAAGCTTTTCAAGTGACTGCTTTACAGCTTCAACAGAACCCTGTACGTCTGCTTTTACGATAATCGGGAGTTCCTTTATTTCGCCCTCTGCAATCTGACTGAAAAGGTTGTCAAGAGTAACTTTTCTGTATGCGTTGAACTGTTCCTGCTTAGCTTCGTGCTTTCTCTTTTCAACAAGTTCCCTTGCAAGTCTCTCGTCCTCTACTGCGTTGAAAGTATCGCCCGCACTCGGAACTTCTGCAAGACCTGTGATTTCAACCGGAACGGACGGACCTGCTGATTTAACAGTTCTGCCCTTGTGATTGGTCATTACTCTTACTCTGCCTACTGCTGTACCTGCAATAAGCACATCACCCTGCTTTAATGTACCGTTCTGAACAAGAAGTGTGGCAATAGGACCTCTGCCCTTGTCAAGACGTGCTTCAATTACAGTACCCTTTGCAAGTCTGTCGGGGTTTGCCTTGAGTTCCTTTACTTCTGCAACAAGCAGAACGTTTTCAAGAAGTTCGTCAATACCCTCGCCGGTCTTTGCGGATACGGGTACACATATAACATCTCCACCCCATTCTTCACATACGATATCGTACTTAGTGAGTTCTTCCTTGATTCTGTCGGGATTTGCACCTTCTTTGTCCATTTTGTTTATGGCAACAATAAGCGAAACACCGGCAGCTTTTGCGTGGTTGATTGATTCAACCGTCTGAGGCATGATGCCGTCGTCTGCGGCTACTACGAGAATAGCAATATCAGTTATATTTGCACCTCTTGCACGCATAGAAGTAAACGCTTCATGTCCGGGAGTATCAAGAAAAGTTATGTTCTGTCCGTCAACTTTTACCTGATATGCACCGATGTGCTGAGTGATACCGCCTGCTTCACCTGCGGCAACATGAGCGTTTCTGATTCTGTCAAGAATAGAAGTCTTACCGTGGTCAACATGACCCATTACAACAACAACAGGACAGCGTGATTCAAGATTTGTATCATCGTCGTCACTGTCGTCAATGAGACGTTCCTCGATAGTTACGATTACTTCCTTTTCAACCTTTGCACCGAGTTCTTCCGCAACAAGTGACGCTGTATCAAAATCAATTTCCTGATTTATTGTAGCCATGATACCAAGACCCATGAGTTTCTTGATAACTTCAGTTGCAGTAACTTTCAGACGTGCGGCGAGTTCGCTTACAGTGATATTATCAGGAATAAGCACTTTAAGCTGTTGTTTTCTTGCTCTTTCAAGTTCAAGTCTCTTGAGCTTTTCAGCTTCGGTTTCTTTTTTTGAATACTGCTGTCTGTTTCTCTGTGCAGACTTCTGGTTTATCTTCTGTTTCTTTGAAGAATAGTTGTCATTCTTGTGCTTGTTTGTAGGAGCAATCTGTTCATAACGCTCGTTGTACTTATCAAGGTCAACGTAGCTTCCTCTTGTATCAACCGTTCTACGCTGAGTTGAAGTCTGTGCAGTTTCAGAACTGAATGAAACATTAAGCTTTGAACGTTCACCTCTGTCCTGAGCCTTAGCCTGTGGTTTGTTCCTGTCATTCTTCCTGTTTTTCGGCTTGGACTTTTCAGCAGGCTTTGTCTCTGCGGAAACCGGTTCAGCTTTCTTTTCTTCCTGTTTCTTTGAATCATTCTGCTTTTTGACAGGTGTATTTTCTGTCACGGGTTCGGGTTTTCTGTCATTCTTCTTTGCAGGAACGGACTGTTTAGCTGGCTTTTCAGACTTTTTACCGGAATTTTTTCTTTCCTGCTTCTGGGGTTCTTCTTTTTTTACAGGTTTTTCGTCGTTCTGTGACTTGTAATATTCGTCAAAGGATTTAACTTCATGCACCTTTGTGTAATGTTCAAGCAGGAGATTCATTTCAGTTTCAGTAAGACCTGTTGAAGCTTTCTTCTTAGTATCGCCATTTGATGCAAAATAATCAATGATTTCCTGTACAGAAACATTAAGGTCATTAGCTGCATCACTGAGTTTTATTTTTTTCGTCATAGGCTCAAATACCTCCAGTTAATTGTGCCGTAAATAATACGGCTTTGTTTCGGTCTGCCGGAGTTCACCGGACAAATCTGTGTTTCTTGAAAAATATATGTCAATACAGCCTGTGCTGTAATCAGGCACTGACAATTCTGGCAAAACCGTCTGCAAATCCCTTGTCGCATACAGCAATAACTGCTGTAATTTTTCCGCAAAGTACACCCATTTCTTCCTTAGTAAGTTCTGTACGAAACAGCGGAACGAAATATCTGCCACATATAAAGGAAATTTCCTTTATTGTTTTGTCAGATGCGTCCGAAGCGGTGAGGACACAGAATGCACTGCCGTTCTTCACAGCATCGCACACACTGTCAAATCCCTTTACAGTCTTTCCGGCTTTCAGACATATTGTAAGCAGATTAGCTGTTTTTTTCGAGTTCATCTGCCATCACCCCGTAAATGCTTTCATCTATCCTGCATGAGAATGATTTTTCAAATCTGCGTGCCTTTCTTGCCTTTTCAAAACATTCTCCGCTCCGGCATATATATGCGCCTCTGCCGGATTTTTTTCCGGTAAAATCAAGGCTTACTTCACCCTCCGGTGATTTCACAACACGGATAAGCTCTTTTTTAGGCTTCATTTCATTACAGCCGAGACACATTCTCATGGGAATTTTTTTCGGTTTCATATATTACTCCTCTTTCGGAGCAGTTTCCTCCGCTGCCACTTCCTCTGCGGAAACTTCTGCATTTTCCTCTGTAACTTCTTCTGCAACAGCGTTTTCCACTGTTTCTTCCTCAACGGCAGTCTGTTTTTCGGGGACTTTGAAATCCGGACTCAATTCGGGAGCTTCTTCATTGGTTACTGTATCAAACTGCGGTTTTATGTCAATTTTATATCCTGTAAGCTTTGCAGCAAGCTTTGCATTCTGTCCCTTGTTACCGATAGCAAGTGAAAGCTGATTGTTAGGAACAATAACTGTGCAGGTCTTTTCTTCTTCCGAAGTGATAACGGTCTTGAGAACAGATGCAGGTGCAAGTGCCTTTGCAATGAACTTTTCCGGAATCTCGCTCCATGGAATAATATCTATCTTTTCGTTGTTGAGTTCTTCAACAACAGCCTTTATTCTTGAACGTTCTGTACCGATACAAGCACCTACTGCGTCAACATTTGCGTCCCTTGACCATACGGCAATCTTTGTTCTTGAACCTGCTTCTCTTGAAATCGACTTGACCTCAACTGTTCCGTCATAGATTTCAGGGACTTCAAGTTCAAAAAGTCTCTTTACAAGGTCCTTGTGTGTACGGGAAATCTTTACAATCGGCTTTTTAGTTTTTCCGATAATACTGGTTACATATACCTTTACAGAAGAACCCTCTTTCAGAACTTCTCCCGGAATCTGTTCGTTTCTGAAAAGATAGAGTTCAGTTCCCTCATATTCAACGGTAACAGTACCTCTGCCGGGGTCAATCTGAGAAACTTTAGCCATAATACATTCATGTTCCTTTGATTCAAAGCGATTGAGCATCTGTTCACGGTTGATTTCTCTGAGGTCGCCCTTTATGGACTGTTTAGCGGAAAGAGCTGCCATTCTGCCGAGTTTTGAAATGTCAATCTCTTTCATAATTTTACCGCCTACAACAGCATACGGGTCAATAGTCCTTGCAACGTCAATGTTGATTTCGTTTTCGTCGATAGGATAATCATCAATGATTTCCTGCTCGATATACATAGCAAACTTCTTTGTAAGTGGGTCGATTTCAACCTTGATGCGTTCTTCACTGTGCGGATAAGCCTTTCTTGCAGCCTTAAGCATTGCTGACTTTACTTTTTCGATAAGCAGCTCCGTTTCAACACTGTTTTCCTCTCCGAGAGATTGAAGTGCATCGAAAAAGCTTTTGTTAATGTTCATGTCTGTATATTCCTCCAGTATATAAAATTATTTTGATTATTAAGGTTTCAAAACCAATGAATCGCATTAAAATATGTGGATTACATTTCAAAGTAAAGCTTGACATAGGCAATATCAGCAAGTGAAAATTTCTTTTCACTTCCGTCGTCAAGGACAACAGAAACGCCGTCTTTATCCGCACCCGAAAGTACTGCGATAATTTCTTTTTCTCCGTCAATACTTCTTATGAAACGGATTTTTACCGTATCGCCCTCACATATTTCAAAATGTTCCTCCTTGACAAGTTCTCTTTCAAGACCTGCCGAACCGACTTCAAGCATATAACTCTGCGAAACGGGGTCATTAGCGTCCATAATTTGATTTATGGGAGCATTTGCCCTTTCACAGTCGTCAATGGTGATACCGTCGTCACTGTCAATGAATATACGAAGATACCAGACCGCACCTTCCTTTTCATAGCATACGTCCCACAGATAATAACCGAGTTCGTCGGTCACAGGCTTCACAAGGTCGTACACTTTCTGTTCGGTAGCACCGAACTTCTTGAATTTCATATAAAGATTCTCTCCTTTCCCTGAATTGATACAATAGTCTAATATAAACGAAAGACCGGAGAGTTCCGGTCTTTGAGATTAACTATTACCTTATATTTATTATATCACGCATTTCAGCAAAAATCAAGTCTTTTCAGAAAATTTCTTTTAAAAAATGATATTTTCATAGTAACAGCTGTACCCCGCTGACAATAAAATAAAGATATACCGTTATTTAAGGCAATATAACCAAATCAGGTATATATAAAACATCATCTGCGGATTTTACAAAATACTTGACATATGAGTGAAATATAATGTATAATAAAGTAAACTAATCTACATGGAATAACTGTCATGCAGCATAAGAAAGGAGTTTCCCCGTATGAAAAATATAAAGAAAACGCTTGCAGGCATTATTGCCGTAACTACAGTAATAACCTCAGCAGTTTCCTGTAGAAAGAATGTAACAGGAAATCTTTCTGTTGAGCCAAACACAGACATACCAATAGCAATGAAACCCGAAGAAGCTACAGCCCCTGACGAAAACAGCATTTCTGATGAAATGGAAATAGTATGGCTGGCAGATTACGACCTTAATCCACCGGAAAATGAAAACCGTTCAATAGCTGTGGCACTGTTTGAGGACGTTTTCGGCGGTAAGATAAAATTCGTACATACATCAGCAGAAGAAAAATTTGACAATCTTGCGTCAATGATTCTTTCGGGTGATGAAGTTGATATGTTTGAATATGAACCCAACGCACTGCCGGACGGTGTAAAGAAAAAACAGTATGACCCACTTGACCCTTATTTCAGTTCTCTTGAAATTGAAAGCAGTATATGGGACGATATGAGAGATGTTATTGAAAGGTTTGAATATGAGGGCGGTCATTATGTCATACCCTACTCTGTGTCAAATCCTGTAGTACTGACTTACAGCCGTAAAATGATTGAGGAAAACAATCTTGATGACCCTTATGAACTTTATCAGAAAGGTGAATGGGACTGGGATATCTTCATGGAAATGATGAAAAAATTCCAGTCGAATACAGGCGGTAACTATGGAATAAACGGATTTGTCGGAAAATCACTTCTTCATTCNTCGGGTAANAACATCNTANANTATAAAAACNGAAAATTAGNCAATNATGTAAACTGTGCAGAAATAAAAGAAGCCCAGCTTTTCATGCAGGAAATAGCTAATAATGGTCTGTATTCACCGTACAGGAATGAAAGCTTTCCGTCAGGCAAGTCAACGCTTTTCTTTGCCGCTCCCGACTGGACAATAGGATATTCAAACGTAAACTGTCCGGATATGGACTTCATGGCAGTTCCCTTTCCTAAAGCCCCCGAATCAGACACAAATTATATTNCCTGTGATTTCAACGCCAAANTGCTTGTAAAGAACNCTCAAAAGGNAGACNCAGTTGCAACATATATAAAATGCGAAAGGTTTGCTGAAACTCAGGAGGACTACAAAGAACCTGCAAAAGAGTTTGCTCTTATGCCGCAGAAAAACACCATGGGGACTACAGTAAGCTACATTACCGAAGAACAGTATGACGTTTTACAGGAATATACAGACCTTTCCAAAGTAACACCTATAGTTGATTTCGCCTACGGAATGGGTAACAATATGTACACTTTAGCAGGTTCTGACGGTATAATTGACCGGCTTGAAAAAAATATGCTTCTGTCAGGCGGTAACTATGAAACATGGAAACCTTTCCGCAACGAGTGTTCAGCCGCTATAAAGGAAGAAATTGAAAGACTTAAATAAGATTAGAAAATTTCAGAATATGGGACAGCAAAAAGTTGTCCCATATTTTGCAAAGGAAAGGAATAAAACATTATGTTCATAAAACTGCTGTTTTTTATTGTAATCATAATGACCATTTCTGCATCGGTGATTTTTATAACTGATGTAAAAAAAATAATTCCTGCTCCGCTCGAAACAGAGGAAAACGGTGCAGAAGAATTTCCGGAAAACAAAACAGAAGAAGCAGAGTCAGTAACGGCAAAGAAATTATCTGCGGATATCTTCACTATATTTACCGTACTGCTTGGAATTTCCGATATTATCGGACTTATAGACACCGGTATGTTTCACGGAGCATTTACCCTTATGGGAACTGTTCTTCTGCTCGAAAAAGCGTGTAACTACATCAGAAGCAGAAAACAGTCACGCACACTTAAATTTTTTGGCAAAATTCTTCTGATTGTCTCTGTTCTTGAACTTACTGTTTTTCAGTTCCCGTCATATAGGATATTTTTCGGAGATTACGAAAAGCAGAATCTTTCTGTATCAGACGGAACAGTAAGCAACGCAGAAACCGAAGAAAAAACGGGAAATATCATAGTAAAAGGACAGGATACCGCTACAATCCTGTTTAAGAATATCAACCGGAAAGTCGGCACAATAAAAATCAACGTAGAATCATCAAGTTCCGAAAAACTAAGAGTAAATATCGACGCAACCGACGAAACATCAGCACTATATCGAACGTCAATAATCCGGACAGAAGTCCTTCCGGCAAACTCAGGCACAGAATATACAACGGTTCTGCTTTCCGGAAAAGTCGGGGCATTGCAATTAAATTTTTCCGGTACACATGATTATGATGAATTCACTATATCCGNAATAGAACTCAATACACCCATTCCGTNTGAAGTATCNGCTCTCAGAATGTCACTCATAATTATTATATCAACACTTGCATGGGCGGTGATATTCTCCGGACTTCTTAACAGAAGTTATGAAAAAAACTGTGCTTTATGTGAGATTTCCGCAATTGTAGTCACAGTTTCTGCTGTTCTTATTGCTTATGGAATGACCTGCGAAAAAATTCCTTACGATTCAGATAACTATTTTTTACAGAAAGAGGGCAATCAGATTTCAGAGGAACTTGTACTTGCCTTTGAAAACGGTCAGGTTTCACTTATGGACGAACCGTCAAAGGAACTCCTTGAATCAAAAGACCCTTATGACAGATATCTGCGTGAAAGTGAAGTACCTGATTATAAATGGGACCACGTTTTCTATAACGAGAAATATTACTCATATTACGGAATAGCTCCGGTTATACTGCTTTTCCTGCCATATCACCTTATAACAGGCAGTTTCTTCCCGACGGATATCGCTGTACTGATTTTCTCTGCACTGGGTCTTGTTTTCCTTGCAAAGACCTACAATGCAATAATAAAACGCTGGTTCAGACGTATACCTTCCGGCTGTTATATCGCAGGACTTGTAATTCTTCTTACAGTCTGCGGAATATGGTACTGTGTCGGGCGTCCGTTTTTCTATGAAATATCAATATCGTCCGGCTTTGCATTCACGGCTCTCGGTGCGTACTTCCTTATATCTTCAAACGTAATAGGAGGCGGAGAAATATCCCTTGCAAAAATACCTTTTGCATCGCTGTTTCTCGCAATCGCTGTTCTTTGCCGTCCGACGCTTGCGGTATATTCAGTATGTGCCTGCGTATACTATGCCATAGGATTCGGAAATTCCGCAAAGATTCACTACCCCGACGGAAGTATAAAAACAGTGAAAAGCAGGAAAATAAAATATATACTCGGTGCCCTGATTCCGTTTGTTGTACTCGGTTTGGTTCAGATGTGGTATAACTATGCACGCTTTGACTCTCCGTTTGATTTCGGAATAAAATACTCACTCACAATAAACGATTTTATCGACTCTGAATATCATACGCTTTTTGTCCTTATAGGAATGTTTGCTTATATTTTCGCATTTCCGTCAGTAAAACCCGATTATCCATACGTTGAAACACCTTTCACATATTTCGACGCAAATGGCTACTACTTCAAAGACTTCGGACAGACTTCCGGAATATTATTTCTTGCTCTGCCTGTATCTGCGTATCTTCTCGGCGGTAAAGCCCTGCGTAAACTTCCTGACCGACGTACAAAAATAAAGTATTCTGTTATTATACTGCTTCCGTGCGTGATAATGCCATTACTGATAATGTTCTCTATATGGGAAAGCGGATATGCTGTAAGATATACGGCTGATTTCTCATGGCAGATATTAACAGGGGCATACGTGATACTTTTCTTCCTGTATCAGAATACCGCAAACATAACATTAAAAAAGCTGTTCAGATATTTTATGGCTTTCTCAATGATTGTCTCCCTTATAATAAATATTCCGCAGATATTCGATTTCAGTTTTTCGGAATATGACTATCCGGTAATTGTAAGTAAATTCTCTGAACTTATTGAATTTTGGAGATAATAGTTTGATAAATAAATATAGTCAGGCAACTGAAATGTCATCAACAGATAAAAATATTAAATTTGAGTTAACTACGGTTTATATAAGAACGTAAGTTCTATTTTATTTTGGCGAAAAATGACAAAAATTATGTTCAATATAGGTCAATGTGCGAAAATTTTCCAAAAGTACGTGACATTTCTTTCATACTGTGATATAATGTAGTCAAGGTACTTTTCTATGTATAAAACATCTGTAATTTTTTTAATTACAGCGTAAACAGTCAGCACCAGCAATATTATATCAATGACCGTCTGTATCTGCCTGCAACAGAAAGAAATTTTTACGGTCTGCATTAATCTGCGGCATATTCTGCCGATTAATACTATAAATCAAAGAAAGGGATTCAAAAAAATGGATAACAGCAGTAACAACCATAATTCAGAAAAACCTCGTAAAAAAGTTACAAAAAAGGTTCTTCGACGCAGACAGCTCTGCGCTCTTGCAGTCATTGCACTTATCGTGCTTATTCTGGTTATTCTCATAGCCAACGCCTGCACCGATAAAACAACAAAACCAAGAGAAGGAAAGACTACCTCGTCAACGACAACAACTACTACCACCACCGAAACTGAACCTATTACAGAACCACCTACAACAACTACTACTGTACCCGTTCCTACGGCAGACCCTGCCCTTTCCGCTCAGGTACAGCTTTCAAAGCGTGAAATGACACTTTCTCCCGGAGAAACAGATTTGTCTTATATCAATCTCTATCCCGACGGTTCAGCCGAAAAGAACGAAATGTGGTCAACTACCGACCCGAATGTTGCCACTGTTGACGAATATGGATATGTTACAGCTGTAAATGCAGGTGAATGTTTCATTATTCTGAAATTTGACAACAATCCGGCTATTGAAGTACAGATTAAAGTAACAGTTACAGGTGCTGTCAATGCTACCGAAACACCGACTATAAATCAGCCACAGGGTATAACTCCCAATGTTCCTCAGAACACAACGGATGTTCAGAATAATCCGGGATATCAGGGTTCTCAGGGATATCAGGATACACAGAATTATTATCAGAATAATCAGACACAACAGGGAAGTCAACCGTCACAGAATAATCAGGCATTTCCTGAAGTAAGCAACGTTATGCCCGAAGTGTAAGGATTACGAAATTTACCTGCACTAAAAGTTATTAATCAGAATCCGATGAAATGTCCCCTTTTGTTAGACAATGTGGTTAAGTATACCGCAAAAAAGCTGAAAAAGGGGCATTTTTATGCCGGAAGAAAGAAAAGTCTGACAAAACAACTAAAGCGACCAAGAATATCTTAGTCGCTTTGCATAGTTTTTCCTGAAAATATTTGTCTGACTTTTTGAGTACAGTTAATTTCTTTAATAGTCCACTTTTGTAAACACCATTATATCATATTCACCATTTACAAGAATAAGGTTATCTCCGGAAAATTTATATTCAATTGTACTGTCGTCAGGAATACCAAGAGATTCAAAGTTGCCTGAAATGGTAAGTTCTCCGTCCTCAGCGGTATATGTGAAAAGATTTGCAAATTTCACAATCATCTTTTCGCCCTCAATAATTGCGTAAACAGATGCTTCACCATCAGAGATTCCGAAACTTTCACTCATTGAAGAAACCATACCATCATAGAAAGCACCGCTTACAAAAGTATATTCGCCGTCAAAACTGTCGGGGTTGGAAGCGTCATTTCTTTTCATTGTAAGCATATCAGTTCCCTCAACGTTAACAGACAACGTTGTACCGTCATAGTTTACACTATCGGCGGCAACAGTAATTGATGACATGAAAAGTTCACCGTCTGACGTAAAATGAACCATTGATGACGCATCTGCAAGAACACCGCCTGTAAGGTCGTTTTCAAAGACGAATCCGTATAAATCTTCTTCAGAAACCCATAATCCCTCTATACTGCCTTCAGTAGTTGCATCAGAAAAATCATTTTCTTCCTCTGTTTCTTCTTCTGTATCTTTTTCTGTTTCGGGTTCAGTTTCTTCTTCGTTCTCTGTTTTGGTTTCTTCTTCAGTTTCTTCTTCGGCTTCCGGTTCAGTTTCTTCTTCTTTTTCAGATTCTGCTTTTTTATCTTTGACTGAATCTGAAACAGATGCACCCTTTGATTCGGAAATTTCATCGTCACTGTTTCCGCATGATGCAAAAGCACTTGTCATCATTGCACAAATTAACATAACTGCAAGTAATTTTTTCATTATACAATCTCCTTTTCGATATTATTTATTTTCGCTACTACTTGATTATACCACAAAATATCTTAATTTTCAAGTAATTATTCAAATATTATCCATAATGTAGTGAACTCTCCCCCACCTACGCTCGTTACACTCGCTAAGAGGTGGGGGCTTCGTAAGAAGATTGGTATTTAAGTTTCCACCTGAATAATCAGGCAACCCTTATTCTTACAGGCGTGTCCACTTCGCCGCTACCGTATAGGACTGTTAAGTCCACAACGCTACTTTTTCTTAAAATATTCAATGCACCGTTTATATCTGCATTCAGAAATTTTCCGTTTGCAGTTCTGTAAAGACCACGCTTCACACGTTTTCCGCTGAAACTGTAAGACTGCGGATTGTCTGCATTGTATGCAGGAATTGTATCTTTATCCCAGAAAGATGCTTTTGAAGTATAACTTTCTTCCTGTTTCACAAAAACAATTCCATTCAGTTCACAGAGATATTCCAGTTTAGACCGTAATTTTCCAAATGGAATATTGACAAAATCCTGATTATTTTGTCTGCCAATGTCAGTATTTCGCTGAAATGTTTCATTGTAGCCGACTACAAGAGCACCTATATCATGTCCGATACAGTAATTGATTATCATTTTTGCTGTTTTACTCATGTAGTCATTGACCTGCCTGTTTCGTCTGTCAGCAAGCATTTTCTGACGGTTTGTTGTCCTCTTATCAAAGCCCTGTTTGTCTTTGATACTTTGTAGCCTTGCATTTTCTTTATTGAACCATTGGTTAATGGATTTCAGTCTTTTTCCATCAATAATGAAACTTCTGCCCTCATCTGATACAGCAGTTACAAGATTATTCACCCCTAAATCTAAACCAAGTGCATTATTTTTATTAAGATTTCTCTGAACACATTCAGCTNCATAAATATNCTGAATTTNAAAGAACCTTGCTTTTGATTTCGGAATGATTCTGATTTCCTTGATTTTCTTGTCAGCAAGTATCGGCGGTATTCTGATTTCAACAGGCTTGTGTGTTTTCCTGAACGTATTGGAATACGGCAGAATCAGCTTGTTTCCGTTTAATCTGACAAAACCTATGACAAGTGTTGTGAATCCGTCTTTTGGCAGATAATGCGGTAATTTGCAATCCATGAAAGCGTATTTACCTTTCTTTGCAAGTTTGAGCAGTCCGAAAAAGCTTTTGAATGAACCGTCCACTTCTTTTAATATCTGCTGTGCCATATTGGAATTGAGCATTTTGTAATTCGGACTGTCTTTCAGCAAAGCATAATTCTTTTCGTATTTCAGATATTCTCCCTCTGTGAAGTAATACTGACGGACNNTGTAGATTGCTTCATTTGCAAGATTNTTTGCTGTATGGCATAGTTCTCTCAAAATGCAGTATTCTTCTTTGGACAGATGTTTCACTTGTTGCTTTACCGTAAGATACATAGTTTTTCTCCTTTCTCTCGTATTCAGGATATTTCCTGTGTATCTATTATAGCATATATTTTACTGATTGTCAATTTTTTTAGTAAAAAATTATCCGACATTCATCCCCCACTTTCGTTCACTTCGTTCGCTTAGAAGTGGGGATATTCTGCCAAGAATAGGATAAAACAGAAATATTTATTTTATAACTGAAACGAAATAATAAAAATAAAGTCAGTCATTACATATAAATATATTATTTAATTTAAATTTGGTTAAAATGCTGTAAAATTGCTATTATGTTTCTATACAACAAATCGTATAATTTTGTTGACTTTATGAATAAAAAATGATATAATATTAATAATGAGATTTTATTAATTTTCTTTGTTCATTAAACTCTGTAAAAAAAGAGGCGAATATATATGTATCAACCTGCTCAGATTAACCTCAAAGGCTATACACCTGTCGGCGATATAAAAGTAATACCTTTGTGTATGATAATGGCTGTTCTTCTGTGGCACACCAATATAAACAAAAACAATAAATTCCGCACGATGCTTTTTATACTTATAACAACATGGTCTGCTACCGTAGCCAATGTTATATACGAAATGCTCATGTACTCCGACCATATAAAACCTATGCTGATTTATATATTCAGAATAATTCATCATCTTACCCTTTCGTTTATCCCCTATTTGTACATACAGTACCTCCACAATCCGCTCTTGATTCCAAACAAGGAAAAACGAAAGTACGGACTGATTTCGGTTCTTGTAATCTCCGTAATCACCGTTATTGACATACTGGGAATGATATTCCATTTCGGATTTTACATTGACAGTGCAAATGTAATACACAGGCACTTCAATCCTTGCATACTACTTTATGTTTTCTCACTTATTGTAATTTTCCATATTATTATCAAATACAGAAGCAGAGTTATAAGACAGATTTTCTTCGGACTTCTCGGAGTTAATATCGTTTCAATGGCAGTCATGATAATTCAGGGAATNNGCAATCAGGTTTCATATACCTGCGTTTNTTACTTTTTACCTGTAATCGGAATAATTTTCATGTTCCACTCAAATCCCTATGATGCAGNGACAGGAGCTGTANNANGAAATTTCTTCAACAACGAAATAAGCGATTCCATAGAAAAGAAAAATCCTATTATTATGATTAGCTTTAATATGAATGAGTTTTCACAAGCTATAAAACAGTCAAAAGAACTTAAGTACGAATTTTACAGATTCTTCCGTCATAACATAAAGAAAGGAATACTCTACCATTTTCCGAATAAACGTATGATTCTTACAATGCCTAAAAAATCCAATGTTGATTATTACAGGTCAATCAATGAAATAATTGACAATTTTCTCAACAGCATCTATAAAAAATTCAATGTTGACTATAAACTCGTAATTATTGAAACAACAAAAGAAGTCAATGAAAGCAGTGACTACCTCAAAATAGTTGAATATATTGAACANAAAATGATGCCCANCGAAATCCACAATGTAACTCCGGACGANANAAAGNAATTTTACAACAANAATTATATTNTCAGTCAGCTTGAAGATATAGNNCTNAAAAAGAATCTTGACGATNAAAGAGTACTTGTCTANTGTCAACCGGTTTTCAATCTGCTCACAAATTCATACGATACCGCTGAGGCTCTTATGCGTCTTAAACTGAAAAAGACCGGAATGGTTTTCCCTGACCAGTTTATTCCCATAGCCGAACAGCATAATATGATTCATACACTTAGTATGATTATACTTAACAAGACCTGCCGTGCAGTTAGTGAACTGATTAGCGAAAACTACGAAATAAATCGTATATCTGTTAACTTCTCGGTTCTTGACATAAGGTATGAATCATTTTGCAGTGACGTGAGGAATATAATCAGCCGTAATAATATTCCATACGACAAAATAGCCGTTGAAATTACTGAAAGCAGAAGTGAAGCGGATTTTAATGTAATGCGTAAAAAAGTCACTCAGCTTCAGGAACTCGGTATAAAATTCTATCTTGATGACTTCGGTACAGGTTACTCAAACTTTGAGAGAATTATGGAAATTCCGTTCAACATCATAAAGTTTGACCGCTCCATGCTTATAGAATCCGCTAAAAACGATTCTTCAAAATTCATGGTAAGCACTTTTGCAAGTATGTTCAATCAGCTTAATTACGCTGTTCTTTTCGAGGGCGTTGAAAATGACAATGACGAAACCCATTGTGTGAACATGAATGCAAATTATTTGCAGGGATATAAATATTCAAAGCCGATTCCCATTGAACAGCTTAGAAACTTCCTTAAACGTTCAGCCGTATAAAAATAAAACCCGTCGGAAATATTCCAACGGGTTTTTAATTATTCAATGGTAACAGAAACTTTAAGGTCTTTCTTTGCAGCACCTGCACGCATAATTGTGCGGAGTGCCTTTGCAATTCTTCCCTGCTTACCGATTACACGACCCATATCGTCAGGAGCTACTGTAAGGTGAAAAACAATAACGCCCTCTGCATCGGGTTCATCTTCGGTAATTTTTATAGCGGATTTGTCCTCTACAAGTCCTGCTGTAATTGCATAAAGTAAATCTTTCATTGATAAAACCTCCAAAGACTTCCGGAACAGAGGGAAAAGACATAAAGTCTNCCCTCCTCCGCAAAAAGCCATTAATCAGAGTATGCCCTCATTCTTGAGGATAACCTTTACTGTATCAGTAGGCTGAGCACCCTTCTTAATCCAGTCCTTAGCCTTGTCAGCGTCAACCTTTACAACAGACGGATTCTTTGTAGGGTCATAGTAACCGATTTCCTCAACGAATCTGCCGTCTCTGGGGTATCTTGAATCAGCAACAACGATACGGTAAAAAGGAGCTTTCTTAGCACCCATTCTTCTGAGTCTGATTTTAACTGCCATTTATATTCACCTCCGTAATTTATTTGATATATATTCAAGCGGAAACCGNATTGAAAGCTAATTTATCCGTCGGTCATGATTGCACAAAAGCTACAACACCGACAACAANTATAAAAATACCTAACAGACCATAGAAAATTCTNGCACCTGTTCTTNCGAAAANTCGGACAAATGGTCTTGCCCTGCGGTTANTNAAATACCAGTCCCAGTTTTTAACCGAAGCAAGAAGTGAAAAAACTCCGGCAAGAATAATAATTACAAACATAAGTGTATTCATAAACAGACATTCCTATATATTTACACCATCGGCGGTAAATTTCCTCCGCCCTTACCTGTAAGCTTGTCGAAATTCATACCAGCAAGCTTTTTTCTTGCCTTACGGAGAGCCATTTTATTGTTTCCTCCGGTGAATTTCTTCATCATCTGCTGCATCTGGTCAAACTGTTTCAGCAGTCTGTTTACGTCCTCAACCTTAGTACCTGAACCGGCAGCAATTCTTCTCTTGCGTGACGGATTGATTATTGACGGTTTCGCACGTTCTGCCTTTGTCATTGAAGTTATAATAGCCTCGATTCTTCCGAACTGGCTTTCGTCGATATCATCTTCATTGATTTTGCCACTTAATCCCGGTAACATTCCGAGTATGGACTTCATTGAACCAAGCTTTTTAATCTGCTTCATCTGGTCAAGCAGGTCGTCCATATCAAAAGTATTTTCCTTGAACTTCTTTGTAAGCTTTTCGGCATCTTTCTGTGACATTACGTTTTCAGCCTTTTNAANAAGGGTAAGAACGTCNCCCATNCCTAAAATTCTTGAAGCCATTCTTTCANGGTNGAACTGTTNAAAGTCGTCAAGCTTTTCGCCCATACCAACGAACTTGATAGGTTTACCCGTAACGGCAAGTACTGAAAGTGCTGCACCGCCTCTTGTATCAGAATCAAGCTTTGACATCAGAACACTTGTTATACCTACAGAGTCGTCAAAAGTCTTTGCAACGTTTACAGCGTCCTGACCGGTCATAGCGTCAACCACAAGCATAATTTCGTCAGGCTTTGTAATTTCCTTGATATTGACAAGTTCCTGCATAAGAGCCTCGTCGATGTGCAGACGACCGGCAGTATCTATAATAAGGATATCATGACCATAGTCCTTTGCATATGCAAGAGCCTGTTTGGCAATTATAACGGGGTCAATCTGTCCCATCTCAAAAACTTTTACGTCGGCTTTCTGTCCGACAACCTGCAACTGATTTATAGCGGCAGGACGGTATATATCGCAAGCTGCAAGCAGTGGTCTGTGGCCCTCTTTTTTGAGGAGTTTTGCAAGTTTTGCGGAATGGGTTGTCTTACCTGAACCCTGCAATCCACACATCATTATAACCGTAGGAGGTTTTGACGCAAAATTTATACGTGCATTGCTGTTGCCCATGAGTGAACAAAGTTCCTCGTTTACGATTTTAATAACCTGCTGTGCCGGAGTAAGACTTGCAAGAACATCCTCACCTATTGCACGCTCGGTGACACCTTTCACAAAGTCCTTTACCACCTTATAGCTTACATCTGCCTCAAGGAGTGCAAGACGAACTTCACGCATAGCCTCCTTTACATCGCTCTCTGTAAGCTTTCCTCTGGACTTCAGCTTTCTAAAGACGTTATTCAGTTTTTCAGAAAGACCTTCAAATGCCATGCGATTTCCTCCAATTTACAATNANTCAAGACCGTTTTTTATTTCGTCTGCAATAATTTNTCTGAGATTTTCATTTTCAATCTGTNCGGCAGTTTCCTTTATTTTTCCGAAACACTCACGCATTTTTTCAAGACGTTCTGCAAAACCGAGTTTTTCCTCATAATTGAGCAGAATATTTTCAGTACGCTTTATAANNNCACNGNCTGCCTGNCGGGNGANTCCCATNGGATTGCCTATTTCCGCAAGGGACAAGTCCTCACAGTAGTAAAGTTCCATTACGCTTCTCTGATGTTCCGTAAGCAAATCGCCGTAGCAGTCAAGCAACATCACAAATTCAAGTTTTTTAGCCATAAATGAAAACTCCTGTTCGGGTGTAATCCAAAATCACTTTACACATTATACATCATTATTTTCTGTTTGTCAAGGGGTAAAATAAAATTTTATGAAAAAATTAATATAATTCTCATACTATCAATCACTGCGTTTTTTTAAATCTTCTACAATTTTACTGCAAAGATTTTTCCAGTCTGAAAACCCTGACCCGTCACAAGTCCAGAAAGTACCGGCGGACATATCAAACAGTCTTGCACTGAGTTTTTGTGAAAGCAATGACAAAAATTCTTTAGGTTCAGTATTGCCTCTTATCTGTAACTCCACTGTATCATATGTCACGTCTTTTTCAGAATATGTACACCAATTATAGAACAATAATTCAATACTCCAATTTTTTCCGTAAACGTGGACAATAAAAAATGAATCCAAATCAATTTCAGTATCTTCAACAGTGACTATTCCTGACTCTTCAATGCAAATATCTATTATTTCGGATATTTCAAACAAGGTTTTAATTACTTCATCTTTCTTAAATGGTATAAAATCCTCGTCTTTTTCTTTGCCATAAGGTTCCGTGTTGGTTTTGGTTCTGATTAATTCCAGTGACCAGCTCATTTTCTTTCCTCTCTAAAAACTAAATTTAGTATCAATAACTTTACTTGTAGTGTGTCCATGAACTGCTATCAATGCTTCTTTAATTATTTGTATTGTTTCACAATTAATAGGTATGTATTCTCGGTTCTTTCCAAATAACGAACATAAATCCCATACAATATGCAATCCATCTAATGCGTTACCTGAACCGCCTTTATAAACACCTAATATCATAGGTTTATCGTTCCATATTATTCCCCAATACATCGGACGTGATACGGAAGCACTCCCCACTCCCATTATATAGAACATATAAAAATTTCGTTCTCTGTCATAATAAATCTCATCATACCTACTTTTATCACCATATGGACATCTTATATCAAATGAATCAAGATATTTTATTTCTTCTTCTGTTGGTTTTCTTTCTTCAAAAGCCATTTTAATATTACTCCTTAAGTATATTTATAATATCGGATAAAATACTCAATTCTTCCGGCAACTTACACCAGAAATGATATTTTCTGTATTCCGGACAGTAAACTTCCACAAAATAACTGTGTCCGTTCCGTTCGCAAGGTTGATGTACATTTTCATCAAAACCTTTTTCCAGAAAATTCCGAACTGTATTTTTCTGATTTTCATTCAGTACAGCCGAATAAACCGGACTATATTCTTGCAAAAGTTCTTTATATTCCTTTGTTTTTACAAGTTCACTCAACGGCATAAGTTCAGGAAACAAACAGACCGCTTTACACATAAATTCGCCACGCTTATATTTTTCCGGTTCAGTACGCCAGCAAGCAATATAATTATTTTCATTTTCGCAAATCTGAAAATACATACTTTCACCAAAAGAGCAACTTATTTCTATCTGAATAAGCTTTTTTCCGTTTTCCTCAAATTTATATCCTTCCCACATAAAATACCTCCCATATACTTATTATTCCAACGGAAAAGAATTGAACCATGCTCTTTCGTCAAAAGGTTTCTTTTGCGGAACAATCGTTTTTTCTTCGGCTATGCCTACGGGCAGAAAACAGACAAGCTCATAATTAGCCGGAACGTTTAAAATCCGAGCCATTTTGTCACATATTCTGTCGTCGTCTGTAATATGTCCCTCATACCAGCAACTACTATAGCCAAGTTCCGTTATTGCAATAAGCATATTTTCGATAACTGCGGAATAGTCCTGAACCGCAAAGCATTTGCCCCTGTAAGCGTTTATTCTTTGAGTAAGAACGCATATTACCGCCGGAGCAGTCTCGGCAACAGGCGGGTCTATAACGCTGAACAGTCTGTCAAGGATTTCACGGTCGTCAACGGCAATAAGACTTGTGGTCTGTTTGTTACAGCCGGACGGTGCATTCAGCCCACATTCCATAATCGTTGTAAGGTCTTTTCTTGGAATATTAACCTGCTTGTATTTTCCACGATAACTGCGTCTTTTGTTTATTGCTTCAATTGTGTTCATAAACGTCTCCTTTAGTATACGGAATATTATAATTTTCGCACCACTCAACAGCAAGCTTTATGCAACATTTTTTCTCATACTCGTCCCAGTTTTTCAATAAAAATGCTCTTTCTGTGTCCCATAATTTCTGAAAATATATGTACAATTCGTCATTGTCAAGATTTTTAATTTCCCTGTCAATTTTCCTGTTGTTAAGACTGTGCAGATAATTTCTCTTTTCACTGTCACGNTCAATAATCGCAAGCGGAACTATATTATAGACATATTGCAGTGTTATCTTGTCCGAAAACATATCNTCCGTAAATCCGTACTTTGATTTTAATTCANCTATGCTTATTATTTCGGACTCCGTGAGGTCAAAATAATAATATACACTTCTGATATCATGTGAATTATATGATATATAATTGCTTATATAACTTATGTCAACCGTTTTCATATACGCTCCTTTTTCAATGAAAAATTCCGAGAACTTTTCCGTCTGACCCACGCATTATAACATATGGTGGCATACCGGGAGTACCAAAACTTATTCCGTCCTCTCGTATTCCCGACGGCAAATGTGTTATAACCAGCCATGCGTCATAATCTTCATAAAAAGTCACACTATACGGTGGTTTGTCTCTTTGATATTTTATTTTTTCGCCATTCACTTCTACAAAGTCTGATTCTATTCTTTCTATAAAATTTTCCCGTCCGATATCAATTAAAACGGTTCTTGCCTTTTGTTCGGCATCTTTTTCCGAAACAATTTCCCCTAAAATTCTTTCGGAAAGTTCTTCTGCTTTGCTAATCAGGTATTCAGAATGGTCACTATTTTCCTTAAAGTCGGGAACATATCCATA
The DNA here is from genome assembly GCA_009177225.1 of Clostridia bacterium. Taxonomy (GTDB): domain Bacteria; phylum Bacillota; class Clostridia; order Oscillospirales; family Ruminococcaceae; genus Ruminococcus. Next base: position 19,315 of record WFLZ01000081.1, on the reverse strand, counting down.
AATATCAGTACAGACAGCATCAACTATTTGCTTTTCGGTATATTCATTTGTTTCTGATATTGAATTATCACTTACAGCGGTTTCTGATGATTTCATGGTGGTAGTTTCATTAACAGAAGTTACTGTTGTTTCAGGTGATTCCGTGACTACAATTTCACTCATGGTGATTTCCTGTATTTTGTCTGATTCTGAAATTATACTGTTATTGGCAGAATCAATGGATACTTCCTTTTTATCTGACTTTCCACAGGAAGTTACTATAAATGAAAATACAAGTGCTGATATTATTATGTTGATAAAATTGTCTTTCATTTAAATAACTCCTTTGCTATTCTGTCACAAAGACTTTTCCAGTCTGAAAAACCTGTCCCGTCAACAGTCCAGAAAGTATCGGCGTTCATATCAAAAAGCCTTGCATGNAGAANTTCTGTAAGCAGTGANAGANATTCTTTCGGTTCAGNAGCAGCTTTTATTTCTAATTCTACTACATAGTAGCTGTTTCCGGAATACAGACATTTCTCCCAGAACCACATATTAATGCTCCATTCCTGACTGTATACATAAATTATCTTGCTTTCAGNATCCTCAATGCTTATATTCATTGTTTTGGCTATATCAGTAATACAGTCAAGTATTTCGCTTTNCGTAAATGGTATAACNTCTTCGTCTTTTTCCTCGCCGTAAGGCTCGGTATTTGTTTTAGTTCTGTTCAGGTATAGCGACCAGCTCATTTTTTTCCTCCCATACATCAAAAGGTTTTTTGCCATATTTTCTGCCCCACATATACAACGCTAAACATGCTGCTGCAATCACAATTACAGATAAAACAGTTCCCTCTATGCCAAATACAACATCATATGCAAAACTGTTTTTTGAATTTTCCAAATCTATTTTAAAAACAGAATATACCGCAGGATTTCCGCTGTTTGGCAGACCGAATATTATAGCCTGTGTGAAGTTCCAGGACGTATGCACCGCAAAAGCACACCACAGACTGTCCATATAGTAAACCATAAGCGAAAACAGTATGCCCACAAGACAAATATCTATAAATGCAAGTATTGTTATTCCCTCGTTACCAAGATGTGCGGACGCAAACAACAGAGAGTTTCCGACAATTGCAACAGCAGGATTTTTAAAGTTTTTTATGAGTTTCTGATATAGAAATCCTCTGCAAACAAGTTCCTCAGCGGACGACTGTATCAGTACCATTGCAAATATAAACACAAATGAAACAGGTCTGAAACTTTCAAAATATATGTCAATATCTCCGTGAAGCCATGCAACCAGAATACATACACCATTCAGTACAAAACCAATCAGAATACCAAACAGAAATTTTAATATATTGTTTCCCTCCGGAACTTTCCCTACAGCCTTTAATATTGGAATGTTCTTTTTACTTCTTTTAAGAAAAAGAATCGTTACAAACCATATGCCAATAAACATTCCATAACTAACAGCAGTAGTCCATACATCAGAATCGTCTATATTTGAAATAAAAATATTAAGAATACCTGATATAAATCCCATTATAAACATACCTAATATCATTCCTAACATATCCATTGCAAACACTTCAATACATGATACCACTAATTCTCTTAATTTTTTTCCTGTTGTTTTATTTTCAGATGTCATTTTTTAATTGATTCCTCTTTTCTTTAAATCGCAAATCATAATATATTCCTCTTCGTTTTCGTCAACGACCTCAAAACCTGCTTTCAGATACATTCTGTATGCGTAGTTTTCTTTCTGTACGGATAATGACACTTTTTTATAGTTTTCCGATTTAAGAAGTGAGAGAANATTTTCAAGTAAAGCCGTTCCTGNTCCCTGCCNCCGAANCTCCTNATANAGCGNTATTGCAAGCGATGGTGTATTATTATCTATATGTCCGTAGTCGTCNATAATGCGAACCCNTNCAGCACNNATTATTNTATTNTCAATTTCGGCAACAAGACAATAATCGTCTTTTTTGCCGAAATTCTCAACATATACCTGCAATTCCGGCTGTTCAATTATGGACTTCGGAGGCGGTTCTATACCTTCCGGAATAAAAATCGCCTCGTAAAGAAAATCATCAAGTATTCTGTATTCGTCACTTTTAATTTTTCTGATTATATAATCACTCATTTATCGAAATCACTCCGTTCGCCCTTAACTGTCTGAGAAACATAAAACGTGCTTCTTCCTTGCATTCAGGCTTTACCATGTAATAAAGATAATGTTCCATAAGATTGAATATGTTAGTAGTACGTCCCTCAATCTTGAACTGACTGAATCCCATAGGGACATATTTATTCCATATATCATCGGGTGTTATATGTGTACGAAGATTCTTTATATCAAANATAGTTCTCTNAACACATTTACATTCTGCAATTTCAAGCATTTCAGGGTGTTCATGCACAAGCTTATCAGGGTTAAACGGAACATTCGGATATTTTCTTACATGGTTCGCATATGCTATCTGCTGTAAGCCTATTGACTCATAATGTGCGGAACGTCTGCGACAGGCAGGTTCACAGCAGGCGTTGACGAGAATTTCACACTTTTCCTTGTCGGGAATTTTTTCCAGTACATCAAATCTGTTATTCAAATCATAGTCCACTACTACAATATGATAGTCTTTTTCAACTTCACTGTAAAGAGCGTCGGGGTCTGTAATTCTCTTGCAAGTCGAACTTGTGATTTTATATTTCGGATAATTCTTTCTTATATAGTCCTCAAGAATCGGTGACATTACTATGACTTCATTCAGTCCGTTATTAGCAAGATTCATTACCATATTACAGAAATCGTCACTTAAATGCTTCTTTTCAAGCATGGGATTGGTAAATGTAAATCTGAGTGGTATTCCTCTTTTGTTGAAAGTGTTAATCACAGCTTTTATGTGTTTTTTGTCGCATATTCCCTCCTGTATTCTTCCGCCGTTCCATATAGACGGCGGAAATACTCCGTATACAGACGCTATCTCAACTCCTTCACGGAAATACTCCGGATAGTTTTTCAGCATCTCAACAAACACAAGATTGAACATACAATATCCCGAAAAATCGGGTAAATGGAATCTAACTCTCATAATTTATACCTCTTTTCAATATTTTTCACTTATAAGTATTCCGGCTCTGCTCTGTATGATTTCAGCCGTTTCCGCAGGAGTTCTTTCACCTGCAAACATTTTATAAAGTTCTTCTTCAATTATTTTATTAATCTCATCTTCTATACGTATACGAACCTTTTTTGTACCGTCTATCAGTGATACAAGCTTTTCATACTCTTCCGGACTTAAATAACCTATATCATATTCTGTTGACTGAATACTAATTATATTTGATTCTCCGTACTTTGAAAAATTCTCCTCGCCTTTTTTCTTAAATACTTCATAATTTATTGGAAAACCCACTATTGACATATCATACTGAAAATCATACGACAAAAGTGTTTTAATAAACTCCCATGCACCTTGTTTTACTTCCGGCGACGAATATTCACAGATTGAGTATTTATTTCTTGATGTATCAATTAAAATACCACTTTCGTCAGGGGACGGATAACCTACAACTGTTACAGGTTCGTTCTGTTCATTCCACAAAGAACCATGAAAATCTTCAAAGCCATATATCGGAAAATCCATGATAAAATGTGGAGTATTCCAGTTCATTTCCTGTTTGTATCCCTCCGGAGCATCAAACGAATTTATAAATTCGAGTATCTTTATAAATTCGGGAGAATTATAATTTGTCGTGTTGTTTTCAAAGTCAATGAACGAACTGATATTATTACGCAGAATAGTCATATAGACATAATCTTTTGTTGTGTGACCGTTGAATGTAGAACCCTCCGGCATAGCGTTCCAGTGTTCAATCATTTCGTCAATTGTCCAGTTTTCCTTGTCACCGACATAACGGGTCTGTCCTGCAACGGTATCTATTTTGAAAAACAACGGCATACAGCACAGTTTTCCGTCTGTTTCATTGAGTTCAAGTATATGCTTATATAAAACGGTGTCGTCATAATTTTCCGCCTGCATAAAGTCGTATAGGTTCGCAAATGCACCCTGCTGCATAAGGGATTCATATTTTCCATTGTCATCAAAAACACCATCCGGCACAATATCAACAATTCCACTTTCAATTATGTCAAGACTAAGCTGTGTGTCTATCCTTGCGAACGATTCCGGAGTAGCACCTCCTTCCGTATCAAAACTGCTGTCATAATATTCCATATAGTCCTTGAAAACTATCTTATAGCCATTATCAGCCTCATTGAAATCGTTGACAGCTTCATTCAAAAACGCATTTCCGCCCAGTACTGCCATAGTTATAGTAATATCCTCATGGGTATCGGAAACGCTGTTTTCAGCAGTCGTGTTTTCTTCCTGCGGTTCTTCACTCATCTGTGAAACCGTACTGACCTCACTGCATGAAACAGCAGTCATAATCATAAACGCCGATAACATAGTTAAAATTTTTCTCATTATTCTGAATCTCCTTTTATATTTTCTGTTTTTTCAGACTTTGTCACCCTGCAAAGTTCAACACGGTGGTGCTTTATTTTAAGGATTTCAATGTGAAGTCCGTCTGAATCAATGGAAATCTTTTCGCTGTTCTTAGGAATATCACCCAGTTCAGCAATTACATAGCCGCCGAAAGTTTCATGACGGTCAACAGGCAGGTCAATTTCAAGAGCCTCGCATACTTCTCCGATTGTCACAGACCCCTGCATTGTCCATGTAGAAATACCCGTTTTCATAATTTTTTCAAACGGTTCGTCATCATCGTCCGCAAATTCTCCGACGAGTTTTTCAACAAGGTCTGTAACCGTTATAATACCACTCATTCCGCCGTATTCGTCCACAACAACTGCAAAATGGTCATTGTTATTTTTTTTCATATGGGCAAAAAGACGGTCTGCTTTCATATTTTCGTGAACGAAATATGGTTCACGAACGGCATTTTTCATGATATTTTCACGGTTCTTTTCTTCAATACGGAAATAGTCCTTTGCGTTCAGAATACCTATTACATCGTCAATATTCTTGCTGCATACCGGAAAAACAGAATGTCTTGTGCGGTGAATTATTTCCTCCCATACTTCTGCCTCATCGTCCGCCCATAGTACAAAGACATCTGTACGATGTGTACATATCTGACCTGCCGTCATATCGTCAAAAGCAAAAACATTCTTGATAATGCGGTTTTCGTCCTCGTCGATAGCACCCGTTTCCGCACCTGCGTCCGACATCATCAGAATTTCTTCCTCTGTCACCGTTTCTTCGGCACTGTCGGGATTCACTCCGGCAAGTTTAAGTACACAGCACGAAATAATATTAAGCAGTTCGGCAAACGGAAAGAACAGAACCGATACCGCCGAAAGTAACCATGAAAATCTAAGTGCGTATTTTTCGGGATTCTTTGCAGCCATACGTTTCGGAATAAATTCACCGAAAGTCATCATCAGAAACGTCATTACAAAAAGAACAATGATAACAGAAATATTTTCAGATAAACTTTCAGAAAGTCCGGATTCAAAAAATCCTGCAAGTTTTCCGGAAAAATTAACTGCCGCAAATCCTGCCGAAATAAATTCAATGAGTTTCACTGCTGTCTGTGACGACATCAGAAATTTATTTGGTCTGTCTGCGAGCTTTTTGAGACGCACGGCTTTTTTTCCACCTGATTCAGCAAGCTTTTCAAGTCTTGAATCACTGAACGAAATCAACGCCGATTCAGCAAGTGAAATTATCGNACATACAANTATAAATANAANTNNCAGAATTATCTGCCATGACATAATTAAAACCTCCATAATTAAAATTTTTCAGAAAATCAGAGTATAAAAATTTACTCCAGTTTTTCTTTAACGGAGCGTATGTCATAATTATTGGAAATACTGCCGTCGGGGGCATTGTCCATTTATCTTTCACCTCCGGAAAAAATAATTTAATATATTATATCCCATATCGCCGTAATTGTCAAGCAGAGACACCACCGCAACACGCAAACCAATTTTATTGATTAAATAATTTATTTCACCTACTTTAACCTCGTTTTTGATTATTTTAAGTTTTCAGATTATTTTAGTATGGTCGAAGTGACAAAATCATCAAAAACACTCATGCAAAATTATTGAAATTTTGAAAATTGATTTGCGTGAAAAAAACTGCCAAATTTCACATTATATCTTTGTGTAAAACAGCAAAAAGGACGAACCGAAGTCCGTCCTTAAACTTAATTATTTCTGATATTTTTCAAGGTCTGCTGATGACATGGGGAATGCACTGCTTGTAAATGTCTTGATTTCAACGTACTGAATAGCAAGAGCGTCAATATTTGTAAGACCGCCGCCGTTATCAACAACGTCGCCGTTAAGCTTGCCCTGTGCAGAAACCTTGAATTCTTCCGGATTTGCAATTGACTGCATAATAAGTACAGCGTCTGAAATATTTACATTGCCGTCGCAGTTTGCGTCACCGTACTTTACATTACCGCTCGGAGTTGTAGGAGTTGTTGATGTTGTTGTACCGTCTGTAAGAACCTTTATTGATTCAACAGTAAAGTCTCCGCAGTCAACCCACCATGTACCGAACTTGAGTTCTCCGCCGTAGTTGTACTGGATAATATCAGCAATAGATGCAGGAACTTCCCATGTAATAACGCCTCTGTTGCCTGAAATATTCTGTTCAAGGTCTTCACCCTGTGCCCAGTAGTCAGGAGCAACGCTTGTGGAAGAACCGAAAGCACCCTGCCACTTTCCGATATTTCCACCGTTTGAAGCAATTGTGATTTCAACTTTCTTTACTTTTTCAGTAGCAGGAATCTTGAACTGTGACCATTCAAAACCTACCATTTTGTCGTCTGCATTCTTGTCATAAACAACCTTTTTGTTAGGACTGATTGTATATTCAGCAGAAGATGATGATGTATTACCGTTTGGAGCTGTGGTAGTAGTGGTATTGTTGTTATTGTTTCCGTTTGTTGTTGTAGTGACTGATGAACCTGTGTAAGCGTTTGTATAAACCTTTATGGAATCAACTGTGAAGTCCTGACAGTCAACCCACCATGTGCCGAACTTGAGTTCTCCACCGTAGTTATACTGAATAATATCAGCAGTAGATGCAGGAACTTCCCATGTAATAGTGCCTGTACTTCCGGATATTTTCTGTTCCATGTCGTCGCCCTGTGACCAGTAATCCGGTGCAACGCTTGTGGAAGAACCGAAAGCACCCTGCCACTTGCCGATATCTCCGCCGTTCTTTGAAGAAATTGTAATTTCAACTTTCTTTACCTTTTCAGTAGCAGGAATCTTGAACTGTGACCATTCAAAACCAACCATTTTGTCGTCTGCATTCTGGTCATAAATAACCTGCTTGTTAGGAGAAATTGAATATAAGCCGGAAGATGATGATGTATTACCATTTGTAGTAGTGGTAGTAGTAGTAGTGTTATTGTTATTGTTTCCGTTTGTTGTTGTCTGAGTTGTTGTCGGAGGAGTTACAGTGCCTGACTGAACCTTGTCAACACCGACAATTGAAGTATCGGGAGTACCTGTCTTATAAACGGAGTAAAGACCTGCTGACGCACCTACGAGAGAAGCATTGTAGTCAAGAGTAACTTCGTTTGCTTTGTAGTCTTTTACTTCGTCATGATATTCGCCTCCCTGATTTACAGGACCGCCAACTAATGCACCGACAAGAACATGACCATTACTGCTTATCTGGGTATTGTCTCCCATTTCATCAAAGCTTGAATAACCGGAAGCTGCCCTGTGGTGAGGATTCTTGGCAGAATTATCTGCAAAACCTACAACAAAGCATACAGGTGAAGAACCGCCTACACCCTTGTTACCCATGATGTAGTCCATCTGACCCTTTGACCAGTCATTATAGCTTGCTGCACCGTGCTTTGTGGCAACAAGTGCAGCCATCTGCTGAGCTGTGTTATATCTTGCACTGCCCCACTCGGTTTCAAAGTAGTAGTCGTTTGAGCCTGCACCATGACCGTTGAGGTATTCTGTTACTTTCTTCCAGTCAGCAGAATCACCTGTGATTTCAGCCTGAAGAATACCTGCACCCATTGAAACATTGTTCCAGCTCATAGTTGAGTAGATACCCCACTTACCGCCGTCCATGCCAGATGAACCCTTATCGCTTGAATTCATATATGTATTGAGGAAATCCTTGTAGGTATTGTCATTTGTTGCAAAGTAGAGCCAACCTGCTGCCCATGCCTGGTCATCATAGTAGTCCCATGAATCATAGAAAGTGCCAACGCCGTCTGTAGCCTTCTGATTGCCCTTTATTGAAAAATCAAAAAGTGCCTTGGCATATTTTAAATCTTCAGCGTTTCCGAAGTTTACATAGTTTGCGGCAAGTGCTGCTGCATATGAAGCTGCAATGTCACTTGCACCGGAAGATGTGCTGAAAATCTTTCTGCTTGAAGCTCCCTGTACTTCCGGAGCACACCATTCTGCATGGTCTGCATTACCGTCACCGACCTGATAAACAAAGTTTGTTACTGTGTCACCACTGAGCGTTGTGCTGTTCTTGAAGAATGTAGCAAAATAGTCTGTAATGGTCTTGAGGTGAGCAGTCTGACCTGTTGAGTCGAAAGCGTCCTTAAATTCATAGTAACTCCAGCCGAGAGTTGAAGCTGAATAACCAGCCGGCAGACCGAATTTAACGTGGTCGCCTGCGTCATGGAAACCGCCGTCAACTTCGTCTGAAGTATGGCAGTTGCCACGCCATGTGAGAGCTGAAGTTTCTCCTGCCTGTTTTCCGCACATATTTGCATCGTAGAAATAGAGTGAATACTGGAGGAGCTTTGCGTAGTTGTCATTAGCGGCAGATGCGTTCATGACTACTGCTGAGAATGGTGCAGCGATTGCAGAAACAGCCATTACACTGCTGATAACTGCAGATTTGATTTTTCTGACATTATACATAATATCACACTTCTTTCTGAAAATTTTTGCCTGTACTAAGCTAAATTAATTATACACTGTTTCACACGTCTTTTTATTACAAAACGATTACACAGATATTACAATATGATTAAAATTAACAATTTCTTCACATTCTACATCAAAAAATGAGGACATACAAACGTATGCCCTCATAAAATTATTGAATTACTTGATTAATTCGTCCATCTGGGTAGCTGTAAGAGGTAAATCCTCTGCTGTTATAGTTTTTATTTCAACAAGCTGAATAGCAAGAGCATCATTGTTTGTAATTCCGTCACCGTTATTACAAACGTCTCCGTTAATTTTGCCCTGCTGTGAAATAGTAAATTCTTCCGGATTTGCTATTGACTGCATGATAAGTACTGCGTCAGAAATATTTACCTTGCCGTCCTCATTAGCATCGCCATAAATAACATTTTCGGAATTACCTGTATTTGTTTGGTCTACAACTGTAACTTCAAATGAAGCTGTTGCTTTTAAATCCTTTTCAACAGAAACGTAAATTTTATAAGTTCCTGCTTTTGTATTGTCAAATTCGGAAGTATCAAGTGTGAACAGTGATGATGTAACAGGCTCATTTGAAATATTCCATTGTCTGCCATCGAAGCCCCAACCATATGCACTTAAAACAGCTCCATCAAGATTAAGTTCCTCACCGATTTCATAAACGGTTTTGTTTGGCGGTGAAATACTGGTGATATATAATTCCGCTGCAGCTGTAGTCGTTATAATAAGTTCTTCTGTGGAAGTTGTAGTCTGTGTGGTTGTGGTTTCGGGTTTTGTAATAGTTGTTGTGGTAGTGGTTTCTGTAGTAGTTGTGGTAGTTGTTGTGTCGTCAGGAGGAGTAACCTCTCCCTTTGCTGCGGCGATTTCCTCAGCGTAAACAGTAACTTCATCTGCGATAGATTCAACAACCTGACCTGTACCATAGAAACTGTAAAGCCCAACAGCAGCACCGACAAGACCTACCTGATAGTCAACGGCTACTTCGTTGGAGGTTGCGTCCTTAGCGTCAAGCTTGCGGAATGTACTGAAATNAGTATGACTTGTAGGACCTCCACACAATGCACCATAAAGAACATGACTTGTGGGAACATTTGCANAATTGCNGTCCCAGCNGTTCCACTCATTCCAGTCATCACTTACATAAAGACCGGAAGCCGCACGGTGATGAGGTGATGTGGCAGCAACGTCGTTATAGCCTACAACGAGACAAACATTAGCGTTATTCTTGCCAAGAACCATATCCATCTGACCCTTACACCATTCAGAGAAGTCCGCACCTGATTTATCCTTATGCTTTGTTGCAACCATTGCACACATCTGCATAAGTGTGTTATATCTCGCACTGCCCCACGAATCAGCATAATAAAATTCGTTTGAATTGCCTGTCTTGCTTCTGATATAGTTAATAGGCTTATCCCAGTTACCGGTTATTTCAGCGTTTATAATAGCTGCACCGAGCCATACACCACCATAATAGTAATCGTTTATCCAGTCATTTGTATTACTTGTGTCCTTGCTGTTGGCATCAAGATATGACTGTTCATTAGTAGCGAGATAGAGCCAGCCGGCAGCCCATGCTATATCGTCCTCAACGCTCTTGTCGGAATATGTTGACTGGTCATAAGTCATATTGCGGTTTTTTGCGGCAAAATCATAGAGAGCCTTAGCATATTTAAGGTCATCTTCATTGCCGAAATTGATATAGTTCTGTGCAAGTGCGGCGGCGTACTGTGCGGCAACGTTGCTTGCACCGTTGGTTGTGGTGTAATATTCACTGCTGTTTCTCTGCATAAGCTCTGGAGCTCTCCACTTGCTGTGGTCTGCACCGTCGTCGCCTATTTCATAAATGAAACTGGTGACANTTCCGTTGNCGTCAAGNTTTGTGCAGTTCTTGAAAAACTGTGCANATTCGTCTNTGATGTCTTTTATATGTGCATAAGTACCTGTTTTCTGGAACTCGTCTTTATACTCATAGTACATCCAGCCGAGTGTTGAAGCTGAAAAGCCTTCTGTAAGACCACATATAATACCATCGCCTGCGTCGTGGAAACCTCCGTTTGCAGTGCCGTCTGTGTGACAGTCGTCACGCCATGAGAAATGTGATTTTTCGCCTGCTCCCGTACCACAGTAGTTAGCATCAAAGAAGTAAAGCGAATACTGTAAGAGTTTTGCATAGTTGTCAAGACCGAGGTCTGAATCTGCGGCTACAGCAGACGGAACTGCTCCGGCAACTGAGGTTGCAGCCATNACGGNNGANGCTGCAAATGCTGCAATCTTANTTGTGAATTTTCCTTTCTTNGACATAAAAAGTTCTCCTCTCAAAGTTAAAATTTTTTCCTGTGCTTTTTATGAAAAAACTATCAAACTATTACAATTATATCATAATTTTCAGATAATTTGTTACAGAATTATGTACAAACAGAGAACGCCGTACTTTTTTGGAAAAAACATCAAAAATCAATGTATTATCTTGTATAATATAACAAAAATCATTATATGCAAGTTGTGATTTAAAAAGTATTTTTAAATTAGTGAAAATAAATTGACATTTTATGTATTGTGTGATATTATAAGTATAGAGCATATCGCTCACCGTCTGAAACAGGTTTGGCGACCTGAATCAGACACTAAAACAGAAGTTACCGTAACTAACTTTGTAATAGCTNGTAAGCAATACGCCCNANGACTGTATTATTATATCATATCGGGTTTATTTTGTCAAGACTTTTACTGCGATAACTTTTGTTATCAGCAGTTTTTTATTATCATTTAACGAAAGAAATGATTTTTTATGAACGAAATCAAAATTACAAACACCAACGGCATGCTTACTGTATTAAGCTTACAGGTAGCGAAAGACTTCAACAAACAGCACAAGCACATACTCGAAAAAACTGACGATATTATGGCACAAATCAACTCAGCCGAAAATTCGGCTCAGTACTTTATTGAAAGTTAATAGAATTTGAAAGGAATGATTTTTTATGAACGAAATCGAAATTACAAACACCAATGGCGTGCTTACTGTATCAAGCTTACAGGTAGCGAAAGACTTCAACAAACAGCACAAGCACATACTTGAAAAAATCGACGATATTATGGCACAAATCAACTCAGCCGAAAATTCGGCTCAGTACTTTATTGAAAGTTCTTACACTGATAAGAGTGGTAAAAGCAATAAGTGCTATGATATTACCCGTGATGGATTTTCGCTTCTTGTCATGGGTTTTACGGGAAAAAAGGCTCTCGAATGGAAGCTTAAATATATAGAGGCTTTCAACAGCATGGAAAGACAGTTAACAGATATCAACTTAAATATTGAAGAAGTTGTTAACAGAATGTTAGACGAAAAGATAGAAGATATTGTCAATAAAGCGGTCAGTGAAGCCATAAGTGAAACCGTCAAAGTACTTTCGCCGTTTCTGACACTCCCAGCCCGTAAATACACTACAGAAGTCATGACAATTGAAAAGCCGTACAAATACAGTTCTTCAAAAATATTCAGACTTTCTCCCGAAATAAAAAAACAGGTGGACGAGATGATTATTTCCGGAAATTATTCATGTCAGCAGATAGCGGATTTTATAACCGAACGTTCCGGCATGAAAATTTCGTACATGACAATAAGCCGTTACATAAAAAAATATTTTATTTTACAGGGCTAATAAAAAAGAACGGACATAAAAAATCCGTTCTTATATTTTACAGATTATAAAACTTGTAATTGTTATTTGTCATCACCGACAATTTTCTCATAATTTTCTTCAGCCTTTTTTTCTTCTTCAATTTTTTTTGCTTTCTTTGCTCCGACGGAAGCACCTTTTTTTCCTCTTGACATAAGTACTACTGCAAAAACAGCTACTGCAAGTATAAGACCGACTGCTATAATTATAAATGCGGTCTTTTTCAGACTTTTGTCAGCAACAGTGTAATCAATTTTATTGTCCTTTGCATATTTGAGAGCAGAAGAACCCGAATAAACGCTCATGCTGAAATTTTCCTGTGTTGTTAACTCCTGANCGTTCAGTGTGTAACCGAAAGCATTCTCTCCTATTGTGTTCACACTTTTAGGAAGNTTTATTTTTTCAAGANTGTCACAGCCGAGAAACNCNCTTGCTCCGACTGAGGTTANACCTTNCGGAATAATCACTTTTGAAAGTNCGCTNCAATAGGCAAAAGCCTCTTCGCCTATTTCGGTAATGGTAGTGGGAATTGAAACTGATTCAAGACTTGAACAGTACATAAAAGCACCAGCTTCAAGTATAGTTATTCCCTGTTCTAAATCAACTTTTTTTAGTGCATTACAGTTTGAAAAAGAGTCTGCTCCGATAGTTGATACCGACGACGGAATAAACAGGTTTTCAAGTTTCTGACAGGCGGAAAACGCTCCGGGTCTGATTACGGAAACAGAATTTTCAATGTACAAATCTCCCTCAAGTTCAACAGAACCACGATAAATTTCNGACTTTGCCTTATTGTATAGTATTCCGTTCTCAAAGACAAAAGACGGACATTCAGAAACATCAAATGAAGAAATTGAATAGCAGTCTGTAAAAGCTTCGGGATTTATTGTGGTAAGCGATTCCGGAAGTTTAATACTTTCAAGACTGACACACTGTGCAAAGGCATAATTTCCGATAGTGGTAATTGTGTCCGGAAGTTCGACATCTGTCAATGCAGTACATCTCATGAAAGCACATGAAGAAATTTCGGTTACAGTGTCGGGAATAACAATTTTTTTCAGCGACGTACAGCCTACAAATGCGTTCATTCCGATTGAACGGACAGTGTTGGGTATTTCAAGTTCAGATATGCCTTTACAGCCTATAAATGCACCGTCACCGATTGCCGTTATCGCATAGCCGTTTCTCATTGACGGAATACTTTCTACTATGGAATTTGCATCACACGATACTATTGTATATGAACCGTTTACCATTTCATATGTAAAAATTCCGTCTGTAAGAGTATCTTCAGGACCTTGAAGATTATCGGCGTATGCAGGGATAAGTGTCATAAAAGAAAAGGACATCACAGCAGTAGCAGCCGTCACAAAAAATTTTTTCAAATTCATATTATTTTTCCTTTCTCTTTTCTGCTTTTTTCTTTTTTACATTTTTTACTGTGAAAAATCCAGTCAGTCCGACAATAAGTGTAACTATGATTCCACCTACTGTCCAGAGAAATCCCACAACAACATTTTTGCCGAAAATCTCAACCGTACCGCTTACAACCTCTATACCGCAGACTTTTGCATAATAATAAGCCGTTGAATCTTCGTCGGCATAAATTTTAAATCCGTCAACAGTTACCATGTTATCGTCAGAAACTGTTTCGCCGGATTCAGCAGCAGCAGAATCAAACTTATAACCAAAAGCATAATCTCCGATGGTATCAGTACTTTTATAAACACGTATGCCCATAAGATTCGGACAGTCCGCAAACGCATACACATCAACCGTTGTGAGATTCTTTGAAAGCATAGCTTTTTTCAGACTTTTACTTCCCTCAAACGCATAAGCACCTATTTTTTCAATACCTGTCAGGTCAACTTCTTCAAGATACGAATTGTTGCAGAATGCAGAAATACCGATTTCCTTAACACCCGACGGAACAGTAAATTTTTTGTCGCTCTTTGCTGCCGGATAAGCTATCAGAACAGTCTTTTCCTTATTGTAGAGTACGCCATTTTCGGAGGAATATTCACCTTCGCCGTCCGTTACTGTAATTGATTCAAGCATCAGACAAGAAATAAAAGGTTCATCATCTTCAATATTCTTGCAGTTTCCCGAAATGGTTATATTTTCAAGAGAATTACAGAGGGCAAATGCACTCTCTCCGATAGTTTCCGCACCGCTTATGGTGAGATTTTTAAGATATGAACAGTTGTAAAAAGCGAGTTTGTCAATTGTCTTTACGGATTCGGGGATAATTATTTCTTCTGCCGTACAGCCCCCAAATGCACTTGTGTATATTCTTGTTACGGTCATGCCGTCAATTTCTGATGGAACTTCTATTTTAATATCAACAGAAGTACAGCCAGTAATTACAGCTTCACCGTCTATTACTGTATACTCAAAATCTCCGTACATTGATTTATCCAATGAATTATATTCTTCCAGTTCTGCATTTGCTTCAGGAGTTGTAAATTCAAAATCATTTTTGTAGTCATAGTCATAATCGTAATCTTTTGCATAGGTATATGCCGCCGAATTGTATGAACCTATGATAAGAAAACCATCAACGGTGGTTTCGTCATCAATGTAACCGAAAGCACTGTAACCTATTTCGGAAACTGAATCCGGAATTTCAATTTGAGTGAGGGCTGTACCCATAAAAGCAGACTGTCCTACATAAGTAAGGGAATCGGGCAGCTTTATTTCTTCGAGACTTTCACATGACATGAATCCAGCCATATCTATTTCCATAAGAGTGTCCGGCAGAAGAACCTCACTGAGTGATGTACATTCCACAAATCCTGCTGTGCTGATACTTTCAACAGCAGTACCGCTCATGTCGGCAGATTTAAGATTAACGTTTCCCCCCAGACCGAAACGGTTTATACTTGTAAGAGATGACGGAAATTTTATCTCACTGAGTTTTGTACCGTAAATTCCGGCTACTCCTATTTCCTTGACACCTTCCGGAATATCAAAACTTTTTCCGTCCTTAGCCTGCGGATAGCAGATAATCATTGATTTGTCATTTGAATAAATAACACCGTTTTCAGAAATATAGTCCTTGTTTGCCGAATCAACTGTTATCTCCCTGAGTGCCGAACAGTACATAAAAGGATTGTCCTGAGATATATATGCTACAGACGCAGGTATGNTTATTGTTTCGTATGGTTGGTCTGGAGTGTCTCCGAAAGCCTTTCCACTGAGTTCTGCAACGGTCATTCCGTCGATACTTTCTGGAATAATAAGGTCTGTTTCCGTACTTGTACAGCTCTCAATACAGACTGTTCCGTCACCTATGACAGAGTACACGAAATCTCCCGAAGTTATATAGTTGTCGTTTTCATTTTGTGCTTCATAATCTTCTTCTGTTTCCGATTGTTCTTCATCTGCAACACTTTNTGTTGCTGTTTCTNCTNTTTCTTCCGCAAANACACTNTTTATTGTTTGTGACGCTGAAAAACATATCAGCAGGCTCACTANAAAAGNCGTTATTTTTTTATATTTNAACATANTTTTTTCCTTTCCAAAAAAATTACTTCGTACATTATATCANAACANAGATAATATTGCAATGTATTTCACATATTTTTCGTGTAATAATCATTTATACAGCAGAAAACCGTCCCCGAAAGGACGGCTGTTTTATTATTTTCTTCTTGTACCGTTTTTTCTGTCAGTGCTTCTTTTTAAGTCGCACATACGCTCCTCACTGCTCTGCTTGAAATGTGACATCATATCTTCAAATGTCATTTCAGACTGAGGAATGGTCTTTTTCGGTTCATAGACATTTGGTCTGCTTTTACGCTGACCGTCATTCTGTCTTTTAGGTTTCTGCGGTACAGGCGGTGCGTCCTTAGCCTTTTTAATTGAAAGACTGACTTTTCCTGCCTCATTGATTCCTATGACCTTTACTCTTACTTCCTGATTTTCTGTAAGGTGGTCACGGATTTCGTTTACGAATGTGTTCGCAATTTCGGAAATATGTACCATACCAGTGCCGCCGCCCTCTATATCGACGAAAGCACCATACTGTGTGATTCCCTNAACTCTGNCATTATAAANTTTTCCNATTTCCAGTTGCATAATATATATAAAACTCCTTTAATATTAATCCCTTGACGTGTCGTAAAACCTTCGCTCGTCCGGATAAGCGTAACCTCTTTCTTCAACTGCGGTTTTTTCCATATACGCAGTTATATCGTCGCTGTCCAGAACACGCTGAAGCTCTGTGTTCTCTGCTTCATACAAATCTATTTCATACTGAACGGACGCAAGTTCACGTTCTTTTTCTGCACAATCCTTTTCAGTTGTGATAATAAGCACACCGCAGCCGATAATGACTGAAGCAGCAGCAAGCTTTACCAGCCCACGATTAAACAGGCTCTTTCTCCTTGGCTTTTGTTTTGGCTTCTTCGGCAACGTTCTTCACGTTCTTTCTTTTTTTATTTTCCTTTTTATTATACAACAAATTCATCTTNTTTANCAATANAAAAGANNTTTTTTTATATTTTTTAACAGAATNTTCGNGATTTCTCACAAATTTATTATCAACTTTTGCATATAAAATTACATAAACCTTCTTAAAAGGTTTAAGAATTATTTCAGTCACCTTTTTAAAAGCAAAGTATATCTTTTTCATAGCACTTATAACAACGNTTNCGAGAGTAAAGAAATACACAATAAATNCGNGGGCATTTNCGATAANANAGTAAAANCGAAGTTCACCCCTTGCGGCTGCGGAANAAAACGACGAAAGNAAAATTGCATATCCTGCCATGAATGCAACGTCCTCAATCACAACAAGANCTGTATTATGCGGANNCANTATTCTTGCGGTTCTGAAAACATCGTAGCATATTCCTATAATAATCCCGAAAACACATGAAAGTCCGAAAAGAAAAATTTCCTCACTCACAGAAAAAAAAGTCTCCGGCACATTCATCTGAAAAGTTTCCCCATCAACGACAAAGGTCCTTTGCGTTCCTTGTCGCCGTATACAATCGCCCATATGTCACCAGTGATGGTCATGTCACCGGTTTCCACACTCATTGAGTCTATATGTAATTCTCTGCCCTGTATGGTAAGTTCACCGAGCTGTGTATATAGGCATATGGCTTTTTCGTCAAAGCTGTCAACATCAGTTATTCCCGAAATACTCAGATTCTTACGGTTTTGAAGTATAAGATTCTGATTCTGCTTTATATTATTCTTGTCCTGCATGAATATATTTACCTCCGCTTTTTTTATAATTATATTCATGTACCGNGAAAATTATNCCTATAATACAAAATACTTTTTTATATAGCGGCTGACTATAACAGNNGAAATTCTTATACCGGATTTTTTGGTTATAAAGTCCGCAATCTGCTGACATGAATATTTTCCGGANATAATCATTTTGTCAACCTGTTGTCTTAACTTCTGGGAAAGTCTGAATATTTTTTCATTTTCCGCATTGTTACGCAAATGTCCTGCAAATCCGGTTAAATTTCTGTCCAGTACCTCAAAACACGGAATCAGTGTTTTTGCGGTTTCGCTGGCAACTTCCGTTAGTTTTTCTTTAAAGGTTTCTGCCATAACTTTCTTTACCGCTCTGACAATAATTGTCTCAAGTTTTTCGTTCAATACTTTGGTGACAATTTCTTCTGTCCTCTCGCTTAACGCTCTGCTTACAATTTCCTCTATACTTGAATTGACATTTATTAATTGTCTTTCCATGCTGTTGAAAGCCTCTATGTATTTAATCTTCCATTCGAGAGCCTTTTTTCCTGTGAAACCCATGACGAGAAGCGAAAAACCGTCACGGGTTACGTCGTAGCGTTTATACCACTGCTTATTTTGTGGGTGCTGATATTTTGTTTCTATAAAATAATCAGAAACCTTGGATTTTAAGCCTTTTTCAGGGGGGCTGCCGAATTTTCGGCTACCCCATTTTTGAGTTCTTCGATGACATCAAGTACGTGCTTGTGTTGTTTGTCAAAGTCTTTGGCTACTTGTAAACTTGATACAGTAAGCACTCCATTTTTGTTATTAATTGTTATTTCTTGCACAAAAATCAATCCTTTCATTTTTATAATATATTGAAGTCTTTATTTAATCTTCCATTCGAGAGCCTTTTTTCCTGTGAAACCCATGACGAGAAGTGAAAAACCGTCACGGGTTATATCATAGCACTTATTGCTTTTACTACTCTTATCAGTGGAGGAACTTTCAATAAAGTACTGAGCTGAATTTTCAGCTGAGTTAATTTCTGCCATAATATTGGTTATTTTTTGAATTACATTTCTGTGTTCCTTTTCAAAGTCTTTGGCTACCTGTAAACTTGATACAGTAAGCACTCCATACTTGTTATTGATTGTTATTTCTTTAACAAAAATCAATTCTTTCATTTTTATAATACTATAAATGAGCATTTCTAGAAAGAATTCGTCAAAATGCACAAAAAGAATCCAGCGATTTTCTGCAAGAGGGCAAACTTATCCCCACCATTAGCAGCATAATCAAAAATGAAGGAGACTTGTTCGCGATAAAGAATACATAAAATCAAACGAAATACGCCAGAGAAGCAAAAACGCTCCGATTCAAGGCAAGCCAGCAAATATACAAGCGAAGCAATCAGCCAGAGACGCTTAATGCTTTTAGCAGAACGAATTTGATAC